>BQJS01000026.1 GCA_021604825.1 Phycisphaerae bacterium
GATCTGATGGCGACGGAATCACGCGATTGCCGTCGAGATTGGATCGCAGGATATCAACTTGGGCTAGGAGGAAGCGGACTCACGCATCGCGCGGACTCACGCATCGCGATGTGCGGCCTGGCCCTCAAAGAGGAGGTGCAATACAACGTAGACCCGGCGTGACATGGACGATTTTCCTTCAGTAACAAAGTGCGTAATTCCAGGAATGACAAGCCGCCTACATTTTGGACCCCCGCCTGAGACCGTGCAAACACGGCGGGCCGCCCGCCCACGAAATTCAAACCGTCGTCTGAACAATTAGTCCAAAAAAGACCGTGCATATGTCAAGTTTTTGAGTTTGAAGTGCTCGAAAACCGTTATCCACACACTATGCTCCATTGGAGATACCTCGGCGCCCCGCGACCACCGCTCATCGGCTGTGTCGATTTCTGCCTCGAACTATTCGATCAAAACGAAGACAACGACATCGATCTGGCAGACCTTGCCGCGTTCACGGAGGCGTTCTAGGTACTTGTCCGGGACGTGTGACTAACTCTGGGTGGATCATGGTTTTCGAGGAGGTCAGGTCACCGCAATCCTCAACACGGAGGATCAGGGAATTCTGAATGTCGACTCCCTAAACTTGCGCTATTTTGGTTCGAGGTATTGAATGCTGAAGAGTCTCTCCGAATCCGTCCATACTTGGTGGACGTTGAGGCCCGCCTTTTCAGCGAGTGCTGCGAATTCCTCATGCGTGAATTTGCATGAATACTCAGTGCTGATGCGTTCATTTTTCTTGAACCGGACGGGTGTACCAGCAATGCTGATCTCTTGATCGCACAAACTGACCAAAGCCATTTCGATTCGCCCAAGGGATTCGTTGTAAGGCGCTTCGTAGGCGAACTGCTCAATTTGAATACCGGCATCCAACTCACGATTTAGACGGACAAGATAGTTGAGTGCGAACTCGCGTGACACGCCTTGCTCATCGTCGTACGCGGCTTCGAGCGTTTTTCGATCCTTCTTCATGTCCACGCCAATCAGAACGCATCCGTGACAGCCACACATTTCAGCCATGCGATTCAACACATCGAGAGCGGCTGCAGGCTTGAAGTTTCCAATGGTGGATCCTGGAAAAAAACACAGTCGCATATGCGCGTCGTCATCTTCCGCAGGCACATCGAAATGATCAGTAAAATCCGCGCAAACAGGCCGCACTTCAATTGCCGGAAACTCACGGGAAATGCTCGTCGCGAATGAAGCCAATTGCTTCTTGGCGACGTCTACAGGAATGTATACGGATGGGTTGTCCAAACCCTTCAGCAGGTTGCGGGTCTTGAGGCCACTACCACTGCCTGGCTCAATCACAAAGGCGCCGAAACCGACACATTCAGAAATTTCGGCCATGTTGTCATTCAAAATGCCAAGTTCAGTGCGGGTCAAATAATATTCGCGGGTATCGCAGATCTGCTCAAAAAGTTTGGCGCCGCGCGCGTCGTAGAGGTATTGACTTGGCAGCTCTTTCGGGCAACGCGAGAGCCCGAGTAAGACGTCGTCGCGTATTGTGTTCACACACGGTGCGATATCGTGTACGACGACTTCTGTGGCGCTTCGATGCATGGTCGAACATTCTGGTTCAAGTGAAAGCGAACGACCAAAGCACGCTACGTGCCTATTTTTAGCCGCAACCCTTTCGGAACGATAACACGTTCTGCTGTTTCGAACAAACCTTGCACCAACAAGGCCAGCACAGCCGCGGGAACCGCGCCTTGCAAGATCACTCCATGGTCATTCAATCGGATACCTGTAAAAATGGGTTCACCAAAACCACCGGCGCCGATGAAGCCGCCGAGCGTCGCAAAGCCGACATTTATCACAGCAGCTGTCTTGATACCCGCAAGAATCATCGGTGAGGCAAGTGGCAATTCAATGCGCCACAGGCGGACCCACGGTGGAAGTCCCAAGGCAACGCCCGATTCAAGCAACTTCGGCGAAATTCCCTTCAATCCCGTGTAAGTGTTTCGAACGATTGGCAGAAGGGAATATAGAAATAGCGCCGCGATGGCCTGCGGATATCCAAGTTCGTCAGAAAAATAACTCATTGGACGAATCAGCAACACCAAAAGCGCGATTGATGGAATCGTTTGAATGACACCGACCACGCCCAGAATCGGCTGGGCAACATTCGCAAATCGTGCCGCCACGATACCGAGCGGAATCGCAACCAACATCGCTGCGGTGAGCGACACAGCCACCATGTTGAGATGCTCAACTGTATATCGTGCGATGTCACGGACGACGCTCTGTTCTCGAACGCTTACGCCGATCCCTCGAGACTCCGCAAGAAAATCCGCAGCAACTCGGTTTTCGCTGAGATCAGCGAGCTCGACCTGCGCATTCATCTTCGTCATCGCCGCCTCGTCAATCGCCGCCTCCATTGAGTGAAGCGCAACCACGAATTCTGGCATCCGCTTTTCCAGGTCAGCACGGTAGACGTAAACCGCCTGGTATTGCGGAAAGTGTTGCCGGTCATCCTGCAGGCGACGCAACTGAAGTTTGTCAATCTTCGCATCGGTCGCATAGAGATCGGTGACTTGGATCACTCCTCTGTCGAGCGCCTCGTACGCCAAAGCGTGCTCCAATCCGCGCACATCCCGATGAGGCAATTGATATCGTTGAGCCAGCGCTTCCCAGCCATCCGCACGCTTCATGAATTCATTGCTGAACCTCAGCGACAGATCAGGATGATTGCGCAAATCACTAATCGTGCGGATGTTGAGCTCGGCAGCAAGTTTTTCTTTCATGCCGATGACGTATGTATTGTTGAATCCGATTGGATCCGTCATCTTAAGTTCGAACTCTGTCAACTTCGCGCGGAGCGCGGGAATACCGTGCACTATCTGCCCGGCGAGAATCTCTTCGCTCATCGTACCCGTGTACTCAGGATAAACATCAATCTGGCCAGTCAGAAGCGCTTCCCAAAGCAACCGCGTACCACCCAGCCCTTCGATGTGCTTCGCTTCGTGTCCTTCGTTTTCCGCTAAATAGACGGCGATCTCAGAGAGGATCACCGATTCTGTGAACGCCTTCGACCCGATGCGCACTGGTGGTGATCCGTCGGCTAGGCACACCGGCGCAAACACATGCAATACAAACATCGAAATGAAACGTCGCAGGGTCACTGCGCTACTCCTGGCGCGGTTTGCATTGGAGTCCGCTGAGCGTTGACAAACTCCGTGACAAACGCTTCGGTTGGTGAACTGAGTAGATCGTCGAATGGCCCGACTTGCACAATGCTTCCCTCACGCATCAGAACAACGGTATCGCCGAAGTAACCAGCTTCGCCCAGATCGTGTGTGACCATGACGACCGTCTTGCCGAGTGTTCGAAAGATCGAGCGTAGTTCTGCCTGTAGCTTGCTGCGAATCATGGGGTCAAGAGCTCCCAATGGCTCGTCCATCAACAACACATCCGGATCAAGTATCAAGGCCCGCATGAGACTGACCCGCTGGCGCTGACCGCCTGAGAGTTGTGCAGGATAGCGATCGAGTGCGTCTGTTGGAAAATGCGTCAATTCGACCAATTCATTGAGTCGGTGGGCGATTCGCGATTCATCCCATCCAAGATGGCGGGCGACCAGTGCAATGTTGCTGCGTCCGGTCATATGTGGAAACAAGCCACCGTCCTGGATGACATAGCCCATTTTGCGGCGAAGTAGCATTACGTTTTCAGTTGATAGGCTTTCGCCTTCAAATTGAATTGAGCCAGTATCTGGATGAACCAACCCAATCATCAAACGCAAGAGTGTGGACTTGCCACAGCCACTCGGCCCGATGAGAACTGTCGCCTTGCAAGCCTCAACCACCAATTCAGTAGCGCTCACCGCTTGCGTCGAACCGTAGCGCTTTGATATGCCGGTCAACTTAATCATGAAGCGAGAATTTCCCAGATCAGTCGTTCCCTCAATAATTCACATGACAAGCACGGCGCTACCCCCAAATCTTGCAGTGCAGCTTCGCTTCGTTGTCCTTTGAAACTACAACGGGTTCTCGAGCGATCACCATCCGATTGTGCATCTCAACACATCATACCGGTTGCGCAAGTTGGGTGCCATGGATTCTCGCCCGTCAAACCTCACGTGCACGGTTCAGATCCAGATTGGTATTCCCTAAAGGCGTCGCAGGCAGCGGATCGTATTCGATTCCGGCCGACCTGGCGGCGGTGCTTCGTTGCTAAGCGCAGCCGAAAACGTGCGATTTCCGAAACTCTGGCGAGGTCGATACAGATTGGTGGAATCAATCGTAATCACGCGAAATGTGATCGAGGGCCCTCGGCTGAAGTATACGAAGTGATTCAGACATTCGCCGAGAAAGTCTGCCGGCTGTGGCTGTGCAAATGCGGCGATGTCTGGAGGCGGCAACAATGAATTCAGGGACTCGAATCAATTGCCGAATGAATCGAATTCTTGCCTGCCTCTTGGGCGGATTCGGGCAGCGTTTTCGACCCACTGCTCATGCAGACGTACTTAACGAAACGGGTATCGGGGTGACACAGTCCGACACTCTCTACGCGTGCAAGAATTACGACACCACACCGCCACACCAAACCGACAGATCCGCCACTCATTTATCTCCTACTCCCCATATGCTGTCCCCGCTAAATTCTAAGCACTGGAAGGTCAGCCACTTACGGCTGGCCTTTCTTTTTGCTCACAAGTCGTCACCACGCCTTGGGGGCCTATAGGGAGCGCTTGGATGCGTTGGTTCCGGGAGGTGGGCGGGATGCATGAGGTGTCGAACGACACCCAACGGTTGATGCTCTATCAATTGCAGAACTCCGTATGGCTCTTTCTTGGCCAAACACCGGTCGCTGGCAGGACCAATGTAGCAGCCAACCGCTAGTGCATGGCGACTGTCATCCTGCATAAGAGTGGAGTTTGCTCGCCGACGCCTGCCAATCAATTGCTTCAGTCGATTCTACATTGCGAGGAGCGCAGGCTCATAGGACTGTAACTTCTTCGAGCGAAATACCGCCATCAAGTGAGAAACTGTTACGAAGCTGCGTGTCGTCTGATTCGTTCCATTTGGATTATGAGCAATCTTCCAATACGATTGAATATCCAACGGACGCTCAGGTAATATGGGGATGCATCATGAGTTGCCCGCCCCACCCGCTTGCGACGGGCGTTTCGTCATTCAACCGCAGCACTGAGGATTCTATCATGAACAGCTACGCGTTCTTCTATAGAAGTTCTTGCTGGTGTCGTTTTGCTATTACATTTTCAATAATTGCTGGAGCAATCCTGCCCACCAACGGGTTTGCGCAACCATTTGATTCGCCTGACCTTTACCCGCTGAACAGCGCACGGCCGGTACGTGTCGCAACATGCGACCTCGACGATGACGGCTGGACCGACTTGATCGTCAGTGAATCGTCGCATGATCGGATTGGCGTATTCTATAATGACGCCGTCGGACTCGGATCACTTGAAACTGCGGTCCACATCCCAACAGGAGATAACCCATTTGGAGTGCGTTGCGCTGATTTTGACGGCGATGGCGACCTAGACATTATCAGCACAAACTACAGAGACACGTTTGTGTCCTTGGTCCGAAATGACGGCGCCCGTGTACTCACGGCCACCACTGCTGCTTTTGGGAGTGAATCGCGTTCACGCGACATCGAATGTATGGATATCAATACAGACGGCGTCGTGGACATGGTCATGATCTCAGATGTATCGGGCTCACCAAGCAACCTTGTCGTCTATCTCGGATTGGGAAGCGGCGTATTCGATTCCCCCGTTTCGACCATTGCAGGTGGCACAAGTCTCTGGGCGTTGGAGACCGTTGACGTAAACAAGGACGATATTCCGGACACAGTCATCGCCGCGCGAGAATCCAATTCTGTTGTGGTGCGCCTTGGTGTTGGAGACGGAACATTCAATTCGCCCTCAAGTTATTCAGTCGACGCGGGCCCACAAGACGTAACCGTGTGCGACATCGACAATGACGGAGACCAAGACATACTGTCAGCCAGCGTTTTTGCGGGTACCGTCAATGTCTTGCGAGGAGACGGTAATGGCGCGTTTGCATCCAGTGAAGTCGCAGGTGCAGCACCCGGTGCAGAGGCCGTCACTTGTTTCGACATCGACCGGGACGGATTTCTCGACATCATAGCCGCCAGCGGTAACAACGCCGTGATCATTCGCGCGAATGGGCAAGGCGGATTTCATCCACCTGAAACATTTGCATCAAACGCCAGCGATCTTGTCGACGTAAGTATAGCGCAACTGAACGACGATTGCGCCGCGGATATTGCCTTGGTGGCATTGGGCTCAAACAACGTTTCCGTCTTGCGAAACGGCGGGCCACCATTCTCTTTGGACGACGACATAACTTACGGTAGCGGGTCTTCTATTGGCCGCATGACCGTTGCACCAATCGGAACATCCGGTTTGCCCGACGTTGTGGCTGTAGACATAGGAAATGGTGATGCAGAAATGTACCGCTTCTTGAATGACGGAGCCGGAAACCTCACGACATCTTCGAGCCCTGTATCTGGCTGCAGTCAAATCGGTGGCGTGCACAACGCCGACATCGACAGTGATGGCGACTTGGACATATTGCTGATTTGCAGTATCAACGCGGCGCTATTTGTTTACGAAAACAACGGAGACGGATCACTTTTGCCCCCAGTCATCGTTCCGGGCGGTGGTCGCAGACACTTGACCACGTGTGATCTTGATGGCGACTTCGATATTGATGTCGTGGCTGGCGATGATACGGATGACGTTTTGTATTGGTATGAGAATGACGGATCCGGGACATTCTCCGGACCATTTCATTTCGCAAATGTCGGGACCCCGCTAGAACTCGCATGCAAAGACTTTGATTTCGATGGCGATTTTGACGTCGCTGTTTCAAAAGCATCGGGCACTGACGGTGTCTACGTCTTTCTAAATGACGGAAGTGGGTCGTTTACTGAGACATTTCTTGCAACGGAAAACGGCGGTGTCGGATTAGCCGTTTGCGACGTCGACGGTGATTTGCTTCCCGATATCATGCAAGCGAACGATGACGGAATTTCCGTGATCATCAACGCAGGGGGTGGCACGTTTCTTCCATCGGTTTCAACAAACGACACAGGGCGCGATCGCGTCGAGTGCTGCGACTTTGATGGCGATGGAGACAATGACCTACTCGTGGACCATTCAACCGGGCGACTGGCCGCCTACCTAAACAACGGCTCGGGCCAGTTTCAGTTTGCGCCCGCGGTCTATCAAATGGGCGGCGTAGTCGATATCGCGTGTGTCGATATGGACGGAAATGGATCTCTCGACATTCTCACGTCGAATGTCGTCGTACATCGCAGAGATAATCTCATCGCTCCGGGGTTGTCGCTGCTATCCTCGCCAACTGCCAACACCGTACGAGTAGGAGATCCGGTTGAGCTGAGTGTGACTGTTTCAAACCCCAACGACATCTCGTATCAATGGTACAAGGACGCTTCACCTATCGCTTCCCAGTCGGACTCAGTCTTGATTCTGCCGTCAGTAAACGAAGATGAACGCGGATACTACTCCGTTCTTGCGTCAAACGAGTGCTCGGACATAACTACGGAACCCGTGTACTTGCGGATTTTGAGTCGGGCAGACCTCGACAGCGATGGCGATCTAGATACTGATGATCTAAGCCGCTTTGTTGATTGCTTGCTAGGCCCAGATATCGATACGCCAAATGCCTCTTGCAGTTTTTCTGGATTTTCGGACGCTGATTTTGATGGCGACGGCCATGTGGACTTGCTCGACTTCAGACTTCTTCAGTCACTCTATGTGAATCCATAACCGAAATGATGAGATAGCGCTGCACGGGGGAATTTCGAAAGCGAACGAACGGCATCCCTTTGCCTAGGCAATTGGGTCTCTCTCGGGTTCATAGGCAACGATACGAGTAGACTCGCCATCGTACTTGATGGTCGCGTTTCCCTTTGTTGGTTTGCTTGCCGTCTTGGTTTCGATGACGAACACGCCACCCGGTCCAATCAGCACATGATCGATGTTGAAGCCGTCACATTGGATGTCGTGGTAGACGCGATACCCTTTTTCGCGGGTCTGTTCCAATAGTTGGCCGACTATCCTCTCGCCATCTCGCCAAGAACATAGTTGCGAACGCGCTTGAGATGAGATCGTATCCGTATTGCCCCGATGATTCCCACGACCACCGCTATCAAACCGAAGTGGCCGGGGTGAATTGGCTCCTTGGATGACCACGCCACATAGTGCACCCACGTCATGCCGGCCATGCTTGTAGTTGCCATCACCCAAGTGAACACCTGCTCGTTAAGAATGTCGCGTGCCTGTGCGTACGTTGAATCGCCAGCTTGCGGGAGCGGGTCTTGCCGAAGGGGACTCCGGGTCTTGGGTTTCTTCTTGGGGAGCATGATCGGATCTGGGCCCTCAGATACGTGGCGATGTTTACGACCTGCCCCCAATCTTCGCCGGTTTGGAATAGGTGTGCAACTGCCGCAGTCACAAGTGGAATGGCGGCGTGACTTCTTGCCGGTATCAAGTCTCTATTTGATCCATGCAGGTATCCCTGTACGGTGTGTGCATTTGGCAGTCGAACTGCGAAGTCTGGCGAATTCGGATTTATCGCGGCGGCTCCAGCAGCGGCTTTTTGGCAAGGTAGAGTAGCAGCGTATCCGCGTCCACCAAGTGACTATGAGGTGGATTGATGATCTCCTTTCCCGTGGACGTGCGAAGGCCCACGACGAGCCCACCTCGCTTGGATAATTGCATCTCTGCCATTACGTCACCAAATGGCACAGCATCCTTTTTTTCTCCAGGGATTGTTCCTATGTACACGCTGTGCGAGCCAGAAATCAGCACCCTGCTCATCGCCGTTGCAGTTCCGTGGAATCCAACGGCATGGGCGATCATCGAATATCCAATCTTGCGGGTCTCTATCACTTCGTCGGCACCGGCTGAGCGTGCGTGGTCAACATTTTCGGAGTCAAGAATTTCGGCAACGAGGTACAACGGCGAACGGCGATGTCGAACCTGGTCGCGTTTGCGATTGAGGTATGAGCGGATGGTGAATGTGATGAGAATCGTGCGCGCGTCTGCGGCTTGCGGCGTTGTGTCCCGTTCTCCCGAAATGATTGCCGCAGCTGCGTGCGTCAGACGCACCTTGTCCAGTTCGCTCTCTTTGGTTGGATCACCGGGAACCCAAAGGAACTCCGGAGCAAGATCGCGCGGACGCTCGTGATCGTCGAAGATCACAACTCTTTTTTGCGTTAAGTCCTGTTCTTGCATCAGCGCGTCGAGCAGTAAATGCGTGCTTTGGTCGTACCCGCAAACGACAATGTGATTCACGTAATCGCTCATTCGAAACTGTTCCTCCCGAATGCTCATTATACCTCTCACCAGGCTGGATCCCACGATACCTGCGAACAAAGCAAGTGTGATCATTCCGGCCACCATCACCACGGCGGCGATGATTCTCCCCAGTGGTGTCACTGGCGTGACATCTCCGTAACCCACGGTGGTAATTGTGACCAGTGCCCACCACATTCCATCGAATAACGAGCCAATGCTCGCGTTCACATTCACTTCGACAAGATAGAAGCTCGTTCCGCCAAGGAGGGTCGCTATTCCCATCACACCGAATGCCAGCGTAAAGAGCAGGCTGCTTTCTTCAAATGCAAGCCAGACCATGGCGAAGGGGTTGCGGTAACGAAACACACGGGTTGTGCGAAGCAGCCTTAGCAGCCGAAGAACACGCAAGCCGCGCAGGCCTGGAAACAACGCCAGCACGGCAAGAATATCCACGAGCAGAATCGGTCGCAGCATGTATCGCAGCCGTCCAAACAAGTGGGCGCGCAGTCGGCCCATCGGCGGACGTTGGAAGACGATCAACGACTGTGGGCGAAACGAGCCGATGCGCAGCAGGATCTCCAAAGTGAATATCATCAACAATACTCGGTCGGCCCATCGCAAAACCGATGTCGCCGGGTTGTCCTCGGGAAGCGGGACTTCGACGACAAGCAGCAGGATGGAGAGGAGAATCAGTGCCCAAATCACTCCCTGAACGTAGCGATAGGCCTGGGTTCCGGGCTCGTGGAAAGTGGCGTGGAGGATTTTGGCGAAGGTGCTCATCGAGATAGAGAGGTTATCAATTGGTGGCCCTTCGTGAAAGACCGGGATTCTCAGTTGCATAAGGTTGGGACATTAGGGTGTCGACGTCCCGATGGCCCTGAGCAATGTCTCACCGGTCAGATTGACATCCGAGGGTCCGAAGTCGTCATCTTGCTCGACCGTGAATTATGTACATCGCCATGCAATTCTTGCCAAAACGCGGTTGCAGAGAGACACTTGAGCTGTTCCGCAAGGGCTGATTTCAGGAGTGATCCAGTGCATGACATCTTGATCGTGGACAACGAACCGTTCGATTTATCAATCCTTCAGGTGATGCTCGAGGACGATAATTATCGATTCCTGACGGCAAGTACCGATGAAGAAACCAAGCGTCTAATCAGTGACACGCAGCCACACTTGGCGGCTATTCTCATCGATTGGATTTTGCCAGACTCCGACGGTGTTGCGCTGCTTGCCTGGCTGAAATCGCGGCCCGAACTCGCAGACGTTGAGGTGATTGTGCATTCAGTCGAGTTCGAATCGGCGAACGTCGAACGGGGCATTGAATGTGGTGCCTATTACTATGTGACGAAACCATTTGAAGAAGTTCAGCTTGAGGCCATCGTACGGGCAGCCATTTCGTCATTTGAACTCAAACGGCGGCTGCGAGGAGAAGTGAAGGCGAGTGAAGATGTATTCGCCATGTTAAGCCAGGGGCGTTTCAAGTTTAAGACCGTTGAAGAAGCAAGTTTGCTTGCTGTATATCTCGCATCTGCGTGTCGTTCTCCAAGTTGCTCCATGGGAATTCGCGAGTTGCTTGTCAATGCAGTCGAGCATGGCAATCTTGAAATTAGTTATGACGAGAAAGGGCAACTTCTGGCAGATCACACGTTAGAAGCTGAACGGTCTCGCCGCCTGGGACTGGACAAGTACCGTGATCGTTGCGTCGAAGTGACGTTGCAAAGGACTTCAACTCAAGTATCGATGACCATTAAAGACTCGGGCCGGGGGTTTAACTTCGAGCGATTCCTGACGATGGACGACGAACGGTTGTTTGACGCTCATGGGCGCGGCGTATTGATGGCATCGTCGTGTTTGGAACTTCAATACATCGAGCCCGGGAACGAGGTGCGTGTCAATATTCCAATTGCACAAACGTAAGGCGCGCACGCAATTCGCCACCCATGTGTTTGGTGCGATCGTGTTGTGCCAATCAAATGAGGTAGCTTTGGAACATCACCGCAAACCCTAGAAAAGCAACAAAGCCGACCACATCGGTTACTGTCGTCAAAATAATGCTCGAGCATTGAGCGGGGTCCCACCCGAACGATTTCATGACGATCGGAATGGCGGCTCCAGCCAACCCCGCGAAGAACAGGTTCACGATCATGCCCAAGCCGATCACGACGCCAAGCACGGCATTGCCCTGCCAGACCCAGGCGATTAAACCCGTCACGATTCCGGTTACGGTACCGGTGGTTAGACCCAACAAACCTTCTTTCAATACGAGTGCACGGAAGCGATGGCTGGGAATCTCGCGCATGACCAAACCGCGCATCACGATCGCCACCGACTGGGCACCTGCATTTCCACCTTGCCCGGCGACGACGGGAAGAAAAACCGCCAACACCGTGATTCTGGCGATTGTGTCTTCGAAGAGCGAAATCACGAATGCCGCGAGAAAGGCGGTCGCCAGATTAACGTGAAGCCAAGGCAGGCGCTTTCGAAGCGAAAACGCAAATGGCGAGAACGCGCGTTCGTCCGGGCTTCCACCGAACATTCGCTGCATGCTTTCAACGACATTGGCCCGCACGCCCTGAATCAGTTGCTCCGCCTTGACGATACCAAGCATGCGATGCTCAGCATCCACCACGGGTGCGGCGAAGTACTTTCGCTTGCCAAGCTCCTGGGCGGCTTCTGCGCTGTCGAGGAAGCTGTCGAGGGTAAATACGTCGCGTTTTATGATGGACTCGAGCTGCGTGTCTTCTTCGGAAAGCAGCAGATCGCGCATACTTATCACGCCTAACAGACGTTCGTCGGCATCGACCACATAGGTATACGAGGCAGGGTACCGTTGCGCGGCCAACTTCCGAATTCTCTGCACAACATCGCGCACGTGTTGATTCTCGCGAAACGCCAGGTAATCGGTGTGCATGATGCGCCCGACGCTACCTTGGGGGTAGACGAGCAATTCCCGGGCTTCATTTTTGAGCTTGTCAGGGGCGTGCGGTAGAAGTCGTTCCAATGACTCCTGCGGAAGTCGCATCAACAGTGAAGCCGCCCGTTTTGGTTCGATGGCGCGGATGGCAGCTTTGAAGCTTTCGGGTTCCAAGTCTTTCAGCATCGCGGCAGCAAAATTCAATTGCAAAAACGGAAGAATCAACGCAGCAGTTTCGTCAGGCAATGCTTTGAATACCTGGTCGGCGTCGGCTTGCGGTAACGCTTCCAGAGTGCGGGCGGTACTCGCAGCATCTGCCGAGGCGATTTTCGCAATAAGCAGAGTCAGTGGATTTTTTTCAGCGGTGGATACCAAGGCGGATTACTCCATTTAAGGTGCTTCAAGTGACAGATGATACTGACCTGGGATTGTCGGATTCAAACGTTTACTGAGAAACACGTTACCGACGTTTTGTGATCTCTTTGCGCCTGACGAGTCGTCTGCCGCGGAGGGTTGTATTTCCGCAAGCGTTGAGCCAGCGCTTGCGTATGTCCCGTTGCAGATCGTCCAAGTCTCTGCCGGTTGCAGAGACATTCACCTTGCCACCAGCCCGATGATAGTGCCCGCCAAAGTGCCCCAGCCCGCCGAGAGCACGATCCAGAAGTTCCAGCGCCATGCGGTCATTGCCTTTGGACCGTGCCGAAAGAAGCAAATCGTCACCGACGCGGGCACCGCACAGTACGCATTGCAGTGCGTCGCATCGCACGAGAAGATCGGCCATCTCACCCACAACTTCAGCCGCCGTGATTCGCGGAAGAAAACAAACGGCTGAATCGGCATAGACCAGCACACTGTCGAGTCCAAGTAGAAGCTCCTCATAGTAGTAGCGCGGGAGCGGTGGATTTTCAATTTCGGAGAGTAGGTCGTACGCCGCGCGACCAGACAACCATTGTAACGCGGAATGGTCCAGACGCGACAACTCCTTATTGGCGCCAATCATTTCAGTTCGAATGGCGTAGACCAGAGCGGTGGCGAGTTGGGCACTCGGTTTCATTCCCTGCTCGCGCATGTATTCAACGGCAATGCTTGCCGACGCGGTCACGTTCGATCGAACATCGCGATAGATTGTCCGAACCTTGTTGCTCTTTGCTTCGTGATGATCGATAACCGCCACCGGTGGGGCTTGACCACCTAGTAAGTGGTTGACGGAACTCGCGGAACAATCCACCAGAACGGTCGCCATTCCTTCGTCGGAAACAAGTTCGTCGACCAGGTCGATCGGTGGTTTTAACAATTGGACGAACTGAAGATTCTCAGCACGCAGGATTGGTCCGCGTCCCAGCAGGCGGACCGGTTTCTTCAACCGTCGCTGAACCAGCAAACGCAGCGCCCAACCTGCGGCCATGGCGTCTGGATCCGGATTGTTGTGCATGACCACCACGGTCTCACGGTATCGGTCGAGCACTTTAAGCAATCGATCGGATCGTTTTGCGTTTTTGCCAGGCATCCACAATTTCCTTCGTCTTATTTGTGTCGGCCATGATTGTTGAATCCGCGCCGAATCGGACACGTCGGTACGCGCGTCTAGGGCTGACCTTGCGGAACGTCGGTCGCCTGCGGGCTTGTAGGCACAGCATCCAGCACCAGCAGCACTTCGGTTGGTTGATCGTTTTCCAGTCGCATGTGCTGCGGCAATATCAACTTGGCCTTGGTTTCTGTTGCATCAGTCATTCGCGAGAGGTCGATCGGTTCAGTATAAATCCGCAGGTTGGATGCTTTGAGCGACCGCCAAACCAATACTTGCACGGCCTCTGGGACGACTTTCATCTCACGCTCTCGCAATTTTCGGGGAAGCCGTCCTTCGGTGCGAAGTTCAACGGACGCCTGCGATTTGACCCAGACGTGGACACCAAACGACACGACTCGTGGGACCGATCGAAAAAGGGATAAGTTGGATGGCGTCTTGAAATTGGAATCGTCAATGACGATTTGCTGCTCGGCTTCAGTTACGGTGCTCAGATCGAGCGACACCTTCAGTGTGCTGGGGGCGAGCAGAGTGAACGCTCGCTCGTATCCAGTCAGGGTCACCCGCGCCTCAGTGGGCGCTGAATCGTCAATGTCCATAGTGTCGGCCAGGTTGCGGTATTCAATGGGTACGACGAATGTTTTTTGAACGGTTTCGGCTTCGAAGCTGACCAGAAACCATGCGAGGCTTGCGAGAAAAACTGCTGCGACCTTGAGGCCCGGATTCTCTACAAAAAACCGTCGCGAGGTTTCCGCCGGGGTGCGTGGGCGCACACGTTCGGTAAAGCGTTCCAATCTGAGCTTTAGTGCAACCGGCGCATCGATTCTTTCGAGTGAACCACCTTCCGCCACACTCACGAGACCGCGCTCTTCGGACACGACCATCACCATCGCGTCAGATAGTTCGGAAAGCCCCAATGCCGCGCAATGCCGCGTGCCCCGACCGCCGATTTCTTCGCTGTTTTCGGAAAGAGGAAGACGGGCTCCAAACTGCGCGATACGATTTTGATCGATGATGACTGCACCATCGTGCCCCAGTGAGTGCGGATCAAAAATGCTGTCGAGAAGAGCCTTGCTGATTCGAGCGTCCGTAGCGACGCCTCCCTGGGTATGTCTTTCCAGCGGTTCCGTGCCTTGGATCACGAGGAGCGCACCTGTTTTTTTCTTTGCCAACTCAAAAACGGTTTCAACTATCACATCGAAACTTGGATCGGATGTATAATTGCGGGACCTTCCGAGCTTTCCCAGCGACGCCAGACGCGCGAAGAATCGCCGAAGGTCCTCCTGAAAAACCACGATGACCGCGACAGCAGCGAACGCCAATGCCCCTTGAAACATCGCTGCGGTCATGTAGAGGTTGAATGCCCGTGCCAACACATAAACAAGGGCAGCGACTGCAAGTCCAACCAACATCTGGCGGGATGCAGTGGATTTGGACCACATGAAAAATGCGTAGATGAACAGGGAGATCAGGACGATGTCTGCCGCGTCGGCAATTCGAAAAGATACCTGCAGATGTTCCCAAATAGAGTTCATGGTTCTGATCCGGGCCCGTCTCAAGACAACAGCGAACGATGCAATACATGGGGCTTTTAGGTCTCGTCTTCGTCCGAGTTTTCTGGTCGGTTGATTCGTCCCGCCGCATCGCGCCGGGCAGCCGCCCGCATATCTTCGTCTCGATCGGACTCATCCACAATCTCTTGCCCAATAAGCGATTCTAGAACATCCTCCAACGTGACGACGCCAACCAAGCCGCCATATTCATCGACAACACCCAAAATGTGCTGCTTTTTCTTGATGAATTCATTGAGCAAGAAGTGACCCGGCGCCGTTTCCGGTGCAAATCCGAGCGGTTTGCACATTGATTCGATGGGAACATCAAATTGATCCGACGCAAGTTTGCTTATCACCTCATCTTTAAGAACAAACCCGATCCATTCTTCGGGATCGTCACTCCTGAATACCGGTATGCGGGTGTGTTGCCACGAAGAAACCGACTCCGCCAATTCTCCGACCGTCGTTTGGGATGCGGTTCGCGTGACAACTGTGCGGGGTGACATGATGTCTTTGGCGACGACGTCATTAAGTTGCAGGACATTCTTGATCAGCTCGGACTCAAACGGGAGAATGCTGCCTTCTTCGGCACTCATATCTGCAAAATGGCGCACCTCATCCTTAGAAGCGATCTTCACTGGCTCGTCGGATTGAAATACGCTCGTGATCCGTTGACTCAGCCACACCACCGGGAAGAGCCCTCTGATCATCAACTCAAGCGGTGAACTGAGCATTCGCGAGAGCGGCCGATTGAAAGCGACCCCCGCGACCTTGGGAATGATCTCAGAAATGAAAAGCACAGCCAGCGTAAAGAAAGCCGAAAACCAAAACAGGGATCCCTCTCCGAAGAGCAAACGCGCCTGGGCCCCCGCAACCGCCGCACCAGCCGTGTTGGACGCCGTATTCAAAATCAATATAGCCGTGATTGGACGCTCCATATTTCGCTTGAACTTTTCAAGCCGAGGACCGGCTGCGTGCCCGCTCGCGTTCAGTTGGCGAATGTATGGCATTCTGACCGCATAGATTGCAGCCTCACTAAGTGAACATAGAGCCGATACGATCAGCACAACAAGTACAGAGATGATGAGAGTTGTCACAAATTTGCTCCACTATTTGGCACACAAGCAGTTATGCAATTTGCTCAATCGAAACGGTATCTCCCACACGGAACAAGTGAGCGCCAATCTGTGATCGTACCCTTTACCATCGCTCAGAAGAAGGATGCGGTCACGATCTTCGCCATCGTGGACGGGCACGGGCGACTGGTTGTCACACAGCAGCGCGGTAATAGTGGCGCAGCGATCCACCGAGCGTCCACCCGAGCGCAGAGGACATCAACTTGGGCAAGGAGGAATCGGCACCTCGCATCACGACGCGCGGTTTGACCTTCAAAGAGGAGGTGCAGAACGACGTAAACCCAGCGTGACATGGGCAATCTCTCCAGAAAGAGGAGGATCGTAAGTCCAATAATGACAAGCGGGCTACATTCTGGACCCCTGCCTGCGGCTGTGCAAAGGCGGCGATGTATGGAGGAAGCAGCAATGAGTTCAGTGACTCGAATCGATTGCTAAGTGGACCGAATTCTTGCCTGCCTCTTGGGCGGATTCGAGTGGCGTTTTCGGCCCACCGCTCATTCAGACGTACTTGACGAAACGGGTGTCGGGGTGACACATACCGACACCCTTTAACTCTTTACGAGTGCAAGGATTACGACACCCCACCGACACGCCAAACCGACGAATCCGCCGCTCACTTATCTCCTACTCCCCAAATGCCGTCCCCGCTAAATGCTAAACCCTGAAAGATCAGCTACTTACGGCTGGCCTTTCTTTTTGCTCACAGAGCGAGCGAGGGGCTAAGAGCGTATAGGGAGCGCTTGCGTGCTTCAGGAGTTGGTGGAATTTCATTGGCACTCGGCGAAGAAATGGCAAATCATCAGACGATTGCACCAACTCTCGGCAGCTTTCATTTAGCCAAAGTGGGCCTGACTTTTCCAGTCCCGTCATTCGCCGTACCATGTAATCAAGACCGCACGGCTCCGTCGAACATGCGCGGTCGACTAAGCGTCGATTGCAAGGTCGATCTTGCCGACATGGTGATATCGTCGCGACGTACCCATGGCACGTTCGTACCGTTCACGATTCTGTGCGGTAATCAACTTAGACGTGAACCAATACCTCAACGCCGACCATTGGGCCTCTGTCAAAAGCAACTTCAGAGGGCCACGGACATCTTAGACCCACACTCCCGTACCTTCAAATAGGGGATCAACCGCTCACAATTCCCCCACCTCCGACCGCCCCGATTTCACACATACTTGCCCATTCTTCCGCGATGAGGATCGCCGCAAAACACTTACGCAGATGTGATTATTTGACTTAGGTAAAACACTGGACCTGGCTCATGACCGAAGGGTGGTGTTCGGTGGCATGCTCAAAGGAATTCGCAACGAAGCTGTTGCGACACGAACACCTAGTGCGCCAGAAAACGCAAATGACTGCGACCGGCCTACGACGGTTTTACAGTAGCCCATTACTCGACCACAGTCAGTAACCTGCCCCAACCCAAGAATCTAGCCGCTCCAAGTCGGGCATCCAATTGCGCTGCGTGTTTATCCCAAATCCAACGCCATAATCTTCTTACGGTCTCGTATGAAGAGACGCTTGCCCACCAATGTCGGTACCGTCCACGTTCGACCGTCAGAAACTTGCGTCTTTGAAATGATATTCAGTTCAGTCGGCGACACCTTGGCTAGGAATAGTGTCCCGCTCTCGTTGAGGATGAGCATCTTACCATCGGCATAGATACTTGAGGCTTTGCCGACGTCGCGATTTCTCCATGCCAATTCACCGGATTCGATATCAACCGCGGCGTAAAATACGGGTCCGAAATCACCGCTGGCTCCATACACGAAGTTACCCACGCGGACCGCATTGCCGTGGTGAATCTTCATCTTGCGATTGTGCCACTTTTCGATTGCGGTTGGCTTTTCGTCATCGGTTGTCAGTTGAATACCCCGGCTGCCCATGCCGTAGGCGGACGAGATGAACAGCCATCCGTCTTCACCCCATACCGGCGTCGAAATGTTTGCGCCCCATTCGGTCGCGTGTTCAATGCGCCAATTGACGTTCCCGTTGGTTGGGTTGATCCCGGCAACTTCGCCAGCCGAAAACAACACCAGCTGATCGACGCCGTCCCTCTCAACCACGAAAATCGAAGCATGCGTCGGACCAAAATCCTGATACTTCCAGGCGATACTCCCGTCGTTCTGGTTGAACGCGACGATAGCCTGCCCTTTCCCACCGATGGGCAGAATGATTTTATCCTGATAAGCCAAAGCACTCGCACCGTATCCGTACATCATGTTCGAGGCACCCAGTTCCTCAATCAGGTCATGCTTCCAAATGACCTCACCCGAGTTCTTGTCGAGGCAATGCAAGTGCACCATGGAGCCCACGGTATACAAACGATCTCCGACAATCAGCGGGGTCGAATGCGGGCCACGCCCGAAACTAACGTCGGTCCCGTCGGTGTAAGGCGCCTTGTACTTGTGTTCCCAAATGGTATTGCCCGTCTCCGGATCGAGCGCCACGACGATTTCGTCGGTCTTGTTTTTGTCTTCATCTACCGGTCGATACATCGTGTACAACCGTTTACTGTCGGAAACGATTCCTGAGTAACCATCCCCCAATTCGCGGCTCCAACTTTTCTTCGGGCCACCTTCAGGCCAGCTTTCAGCCAGCCCACTCGAAACGGATTTGAAATCACCATGCGGACCACCCCACTGCGGCCAGGATGAATCATCACCAATCGGATTTGACCGCATCGTCGTGGATACGTCGACTTTCTTGGCATTGGCGAATCGACTACGTCGTTGTGCATCCGCTTCTTCGGCCTTGCGGCGTTTCTCCGTAGCAATTCGCGCGTTCGCTTCTTTTTCGGCACGACGCTCTGCGATCGTCCTGACAACATACTTCCGATCAATTTCGCGCGACGTGCTTACGCCTGGACCGTTTTCGCCCTGCCCTAGGGTCCCAGCATAAGCAACTTCCACATGGTCCTCGCGACGAACCAATTCGCCGCGGTCAATGTCGATGCTCGCAGTCCCGGAAAGCGTTGCCTTTTCGAATTTGATGTTTGAAATCGGCATCATGCCTTCGGATTCAAACTTGCCGTCTGCACCCGAAATTGTTCCCGCAAATTCGATTTCAGCCAGCTTGTGACCGTCTTTTTCGACGACAGATTTGAGTACGTATGTGCAATCGAATTGAAAATCTTTCAACTCTGCAGCGTCTTCAGCATAAGGGGCCGTCCAGGATTCCCCTACTTTGACTCTCTTTCCTGGAAAGATGCTCAGTGCCTGATTGTGCCATTGGGCCTTGTAGCGATCGGCTGTATATTTTGGTTTTTCAAATCCCCAGAACATATTCTCAGTAGCGCGTTCGTCAATCTTCTTGACCAGCGATTCCATCCCGGTACATGCAACCACGTTGTTCTTTGCGTTCAGATCGATCTGCAGCGCCATTCCGACCTGAGGATCGAGAATCTGCTCCCATTGAACGGACTGTTCTTCGTCAGGAATGTCAGAATCGAAGAACGACGGGCCCATGTTGCTGTCAAATGTCATGGCCGTACGGTCAATTGTCATCGCAATCTTGGCACCGTCGCCAGTGGCAGAGACGTTTGTTATTGTCCCGCTCTTGATCGTGAGCGTCATGTCGAAGTCACCCATCGGTGACTTGCTGGACGCTTTGATCTTTGTATCCAATTCAACATAGCTTGAGCGATCTGGCGCAAACTTGGCCGTCAAATCAACTTCTGTCTCGGCAAAGGCCTCCGTGCACAGCCCGCAAAAGGCAATTGAACAAACGAACGCGCGGCGCAACATTGCGTCAACCATCTTGCATACCCCTTTCTGGAGAATCTGACCCGGTTCCGTCACGTCCGAGATCGTATGTCGATTCTCCATACGTCTCAAGTTTCAGAATAATTGCCCCAGAAATAGATTCGCCCAAAATATCGGTTCGACGATTCATGGGGCGTGCAAAGGATCCGCCGACGCAAAACGTAACCCGTCATTCTTTGACAAAAATGCCTATTGGCTGACAAGTTTTCGTCGAGCATTCGATTGAAACGCACTCTACCGTTCACCCCCAAAACAACGCCAACCCCGACTTTGCCTCTATCGCGAGTTGGTTGTTTCTGTGCGGCTAGACGACGTATTCGAATTCTTTTGAACCGCTCACAAACTCGATCGCATCACGCCGAATTTCCCTAAGTTGCACGTACTGAAGCCTGCCCCCATTGACATGCACGTGGGCGCACGCAAAGACCTAATCGATGATGATACGGTTCAGTACTGCACAACGGCCTTGGACTGCGCGTGGCCTGATAGCGTACTCAGGCGAGCACGAGCAGCTGCTGCTTCAAACGACCGCAATTGTCTTGAACCTAGGGTTCCCTTCAAGTAGCATTAATTTATGCATCTTGCCCGAAAGGCCTGGGACCAACAGCCGATTATCACCAACAACTAGAATGCGGCTTGGATTCTCGCGCGGCTGACCGTATGGATCCCCAAGGGCTCGCGAAGGACCATGACCGATACTGAGCTAACATCTACAGCTCCTTCAGACACCGAACTGGAAAGCCTCGAATCAACTGTCGATGGCTTTTCTTTGCGGCAGCTTCTTGCTCCACTGATTCTCGCCATCTTCTGGGCCATTGCCGTATTTGTCATTCAGGAACTGACCTCCGGAGCAAATTATCCCATGCCACTTCATCGGGCTTTGGGGTGTCGTGTTGTTCGCCTCTCGCTGGATATTCTGGCTTGTGGGACAATCACGTTTCTGGTCGTGGGCTGGCCAAGGTACGTCGCGATCCTGAGTTGGGCAACGGCGACTTCTGCCATACTCATCTACAGCGACTACTATGGCAGAGCGTTGTCATGGACCACAATCACCAATCAGTTCATAGAAGGCTTGGCGATGGGGCCGTATGTGGTCGAACTGATTCGCTGGCAATCTTTCACGTTGGTCCTTATGGCGACTTCTGTGCTCCTACTTTTGGCCGCGAGGGCCAATCGGCGCATGCTGGCGATACGGCTACGCGGAAAAATATTCACGGCATTTTTGGCGTGTTGGATCCTGGTGGCGATCGCCTCAACACAACTCATCGACCGGGTTGCAAAACTCAAGACCTTCGGCAGTGTTGATCGATTAACGATGACACACGGTTACGCGCTCACTTGGCTCGCCGAATGGTGGTACCTTGATGGCACGTCTCTATTGCTTCGTGCGAAGGAGGCCTCGCTTACCAAGCAGGACAGGCTCACACCGCTCGAATTTCCGGTACCGTTGGGGGACAACCTCGCGATCGTCCAAATCGAGAGCCTGGATTACGACGTGGTGCACTACCGCGTCGATGGAGAGTTGGTGATGCCGTTTCTCGCTGACCTAACAACACGGTCGATGAGTTATCGCATCTCTGCAATTCACGAATCGGGCTCATGCGACGCTGACTTCGTGATGTTAATGAATCTATACCCGGCTGGTGACGCTCCCCCCTACAGCGTCCCCGGGTTCGATTGGCACCCTTCACTTGCCGTTCGCGTTCAAGCAAGCGGATTCGAATCAACCTACATTCACGGCAACGACAGCAGCTTCTTCAATCGAGGAGTTGGTGTGGGCAAGATGGGCTTTCACCAAACGCTGTTTCGTGAACAATTGGAGGCTCAATACAATCGAGTGTCCAAACACTGGGGCATTTCAGATCAGGATGTTTTTGACACGTCGCGCGAGTTATTCCTAGCCTCTTCAAATCGCGCGATGCATTTCATTATCACGTTGACCAGTCATTCACCATTTCACTATTTAGCCCCGAAAGACCGCGAACTGTTCCCCGCTCCAACGAGCCTGAGGGAACAATACTTGAATTCCATGCGTTACGTCGATACGCAGCTCAGGAACTATATTCAAGCACTGCCCGACGATTTGGTCGTAGTGCTGTATGGAGATCACGCGTCACGCGTGGACTACGGACAGCACGCACGAGAAGCCAAGAACGAATCTGTACCGTTCTTGATCCATAAAATTGGGCATAATCTCGCTAGACTTCAAAAAACACGTGACATCGACATAGCCATGTCGGGCGAGTTGACCACACTGGACGCAGCCGGTTACGTTTGGTCGCTCTTTCCTGAACCTGAGGTGAAAGGTGCGACCGGAATGTAAATGCAATCGTCACTACTTCATCAGCGAAACGAGCGCGCTCGTGTCAATTGCCTTCACGTTACAGCCTTATCAGCACCTGCGGCAACATGAGTTTGCGCCATTGTATTAAAGACGCTCCGTGCCGATTAGGCTCTGCCCTGGGCACGGACTCAAAACGCCTATTGGAACAACGACCAAGGAAGCCTCCACTGAATGACCGTGAACCCATCTCGTCTGGATCAGATCTGCTTGCGCCTGGTGTGACGCCTCGATTCACCGGCGTCAAGCTGATGATTCTATTCGCACTGACAGCATGGGCCTTCTGGCCCGAACTGCGGTCCGCTGCGAGAGTATGCCTAAGAGAGAGCGATTGGTCACATGGCCTCATCGCCCCTCTGGCAATTGGTATTCTTGTGTATCGTCGTCGATGCGATTTGAGGACGAGCTTAACTCGAGGTTCCGCCTTGGGGGTAATCGGACTGATGATGGGGATAGGACTCTTTGCGGTCACAAGTTGGCCCTTTGATTACGCCTACCTGCGAAGTATCTCTGTCATTCCTGTTGTCGCTGGCGTGATTCTTGCAATGTGCGGATGGCGTGTGCTCAGGCTCAGTCTTCCAATGCTCCTATTGCTTTTGTTGAGCATACCCGTAGGGGCGCGAGCTTTCTCTTCGTTAACAACTCGCATGGAAGGCTACACTCTCTCGGCAACCCGATTCTTGCTCAACCAATTGCCTGGCGTTACTACGGTCCTCGACGGTCCAACTCTCATTTTCATAAGCGACGACTTCAAAGGCACAATTGCCTTGGGCGAGACCCGTTGCGCAGCGTCTCTGCTGGTAACGTACGTTTTCGTGGGTGTATTCGTGGTGTTCATTCGGATTCGCCCTTCATGGCAAGTTGCGGCGTTGGCGCTTGCAGCAATCCCGATTTCATTGTTGTGCAATCTCGTCAGACTCGTGTGCCAAGGGATTTTGACCGTCTACATATCCCACGATGCGGTAAACCCCAGCATCCGGACTACTTCAGCGGTTATCTCGTTGACCATCGCGTATCTTTGCTTTGCTCTGACTTGCTGGTTGCTTTCCTGGATTTTCGAGGGATCCGACGATGGCCTGGCCGACGACACTTCAGAATCACTGCAGATTGCAACGGAGTAATGTCGTGCAACATGATCGCCAATCGCTCACCCAATCGTGCCTGGCGCCGAGATTCCTCGTATGCTTCGTACTGATTTTATTCGCAGCCCTGGGCATGCGGCCGATAATGAGGTCGCTGGCTTCACACTTCGCGAAGGAATCGATAGCGCTCCGACGACCTTTGATTGAATTCGACTATTCGACGCTCAAGTCCTTTAGGCCGTCACCGGCCCAAACCCGACCAAATTTTCCACTGGAAGCGTTGGGGACGAAACAATACCTTTGGACCGACCTGAAGATGGAACGCCCCGAATCTGGTGTACGAAACATCTGGTTCTTCGTTTCGTACTACAGCAATCCGCGTGATAAGGTCCCGCACACTCCAGAAGTATGCTATCGCCAAGGGGGAGCAATCATAAACTCGTCTAGTACAATTCTAATTTCAATTCCAAATCTGAATTCGGGTGCTGAGGAAATCGAGGCGCGCGTGTTGAATCTCGAACAGGACGGCCATCGCGGCGTTCTGACTTACTTTTTCTGCGCAAACGGCGAGTTTTACACCGATCGCGAGCAGGTGCGATGGAGCATGGGCAACCTCAGCAGCCACTATGCTTTTTTCGCCAAGATAGAAGTTGTGGTCTGGCTCGATGATGACAGCTCAGCCGGTTTACCAGTATGCCGCAAGCTCCTCACCGAAGCGCTACCAGTGCTTGTCGGCGAGCACTTCCCTTCCGCCGACGACCTCAGTCGATGAATTGTTGTGATTGGCGACTTCTTACCGCATATCCAAGTAGACTATGAAGCAGCACGATCGCCCCGATGACACTCGCCACAAGAAAGACGTGACCGCGCGGCTCGAGCATCGGACCCCATACTCCCTTCAAGTGGACTGACTCATCCCCCGACCTTTTAAAGCGATTGTGGATGTGGCCGAGCACCAACCCTGCTGTACCCACCCTGAAACTAAATTTACAAGCCTCGCCGCGTCGAATCGCCCACCGATTGCTATTTGTCCAAGCGCGAAACACGCCACCCTTGTCTTCCCAATCCCAGCCCTCTGGAACTTGGAAGTAATAGCCATTGGCGTGCCCCAACTCGATTTCGGTGATCGGCTGGCGACCGAGATTCTTCACGCGGTAGTTGTACATATGCCCCTGAACTCGTGTCCGAACGCGCACGCCATTTTCTTCGACGACAGATGCCCCTGGCTGCACGGCCCCTAAAATAAATAGCACGACCCAATTCATGTCATTAGCATACCGCGCCAAGATAAACAATCCAATCGACTTGGACCAGAGGCAGAGCTTCGCCAAATGGCGATCATCCCTGAATTTCTTGCGAGCTTCATTTTAATAAAACCGGTTTCATAACTTCCTCAGCGTGATCCTAAGGCAAGCGACTTGTACACACGCAAGGTACATACTGGGATAACGCTCATTTCGCACAATCAGACGATGGAAGTTCTGCAGCGAGGCGAAAGTTCTCTCCACGATCCAACGGCATTCGTACCTTCAAAGCGACCGGCCACCCCGCATCGCGTTCTTCTTGCGATTCGACGGATGCGTACAAACCAACTCGATTCCGCGATGCTTCAAACGCCAGCGAAGCCGTTCTACACAACTGGCTGGATTCTCGTTTAATTTGAAATTGCCTCCAATCGCTCGCGAAACTGGCTTTGCGTTTCTGGTCGTTTCCATTCCTCGTACAACTCGACAAGTGCTTCTAAGGTTTCGCGTCCGTATTTGCTTTTGGCCCATTGCGACTGCGACAAGTATTCGTCGGCTGCGGTCAATTGCGCTTTGGCATCTTCGAATTTACCCATTTCTGTAAGACATCGCCCATAACCCGTTTGAAAAACCGCCCCAAGCGTTTTTGCATTTGGGGCATCGTCGTAGTTCGCAGCGAGTATTTGTTGGTATATCGCCTCCGCCTCTTCATACCGCCCCAATCGAACAAGTAGGCTCGCCAAATCATTCTTGGCGTGCAATGTATTGGGATGTTCTTCCCCGATCGACTCGCGGTATAACGCCAACGATTTTCGAAGCAATACTTCGGCTGCTGCAAATTCTTCCAAATCAACTAGCGTCAACCCCAGATAAGATCGGGCGAATAACGACTGGGGGTGCTGTTCGCCCAGAGTCGCATTAGCGGCTTTGACCGTTTCCTCAAAAATCTGCCGAGCATCGTCATAACGTTGCAAATAACGGTACACCGTTCCCAATGCTTGCCCGTTAATGATCACGTCCATGTTCTCGTTGCCGAGCGATTGCTTGGTTTGTTCATAGGTGAGCGCCAAGAGGTCAGCCGCTTCCGCGAATCGCTCTAGATTCATGAGCGTCGTACCGAGATTACCCTTGATGGAGAGTACTTCAGGATGCGTCTCGCCCAGGATCGGCTCAGCAATTCTTATGGCGTCTTCTAGAAGTGGGCGTGCATCCTCAAATCGAACTTGTCGAAGATATAGCGTCGCCAATTTGTTGATCGCAATCGCGGTGCGGGCGTCGTTTTCGCCCCATCGCTCACGCGCGTCAGCCACCAACGATTCGATCAATGGCGCTGCATCATCGGCGCGGCCTTGCCATTTGTAAGCATCAGAAAGACTACCGCGCACTCGCATCGTCAGATCGCTGTCGGGGGCCACTTGTTCAAGCGTAGTCAGAGCTTGCAAAAGCATCGGCACAGCCTCTTCAAGTTCACCTCGCTCCATCAAAACCAAGCCAAGCGAATCCATCGCAGCCAAGGTATCAACATGCCTGCTGCCGTAAGCGTCCTCGAACACTTCCAAAGTCTCTGCGGCCAGCACGCTTGCTTCATCAAGACGGCCAGTGTTGCGCAGCAATTCAATCATGGGCGCGTTCGCGGATAACGCTTTAGGATCATCTTCGACAAAAATGGTTTGTTGAATGGAGACGGCTTCTTCCAAATGGGGTTCGGCTTTTGAATAATCACCGAGCGCCATATACGTTCGCCCAAGTGTCAATTCGATTGCGGCTCGGACTTCGTCGCGCTCAGGAAACCTCGTCGCCACCGAACGCGACGCACGATCCAACGCATCCTTGACCGTCAAGTCGCCGTCCGGTTCTGCCAAAGGATTCGCAAGCGCGAGAAGATCGTCATTTAGAAAATCGTTGATGGCCTGAGCAATCTTGAATTGACGTTGAGCTTCGGTGCGCTCTTCGGCTGCTACCATTCCCCCGCGAATCACGCCGCCAATTCCAACCACAATCGCGAGACACGCAGCCAATGCCGCGATGACGCTTAGTCGATGGCGCTGAGAAAACTTGGTGAGCTGGTACGCAAAGGACGGTGGTCGCGCGACAATCGGTTCGTGCGCGAGAAACCGATTCAGGTCAGCCGCCAATTCACCGGCAGTCGGGTAGCGCCGATCGGCATCTTTTTCCAGCGCTTTGTGGATGATCGTTTCAAGATCGCCTTTCGTGCGACGCTCGATTCGAGAAAGTTGCGGCGGACGTGACTCAGCGATGACCCGAGACGCCTGTGGTATGTTCTTACCAGTTAGGTCATGCGGTGGCTGCCCTGCGAGTAATTCGTATCCAATGACGCCCAACGCATATACATCGGACTTGGTGTCGACGTGTTGTGAATCACCGGCAACCTGTTCAGGGCTCATGTACCCAAGCGTCCCTACAATATGACTCGAATCGGTGTCATTTGTGAGCGCTGGTGCGTCGTCACCTAGCATTCGCGCAACGCCAAAATCGAGGACTTTGCTGCGTCCAGTTGCGTCAACAAGAATGTTGCTGGGTTTCAGGTCTCGGTGGATGACCCCCTTGGTATGGGCGTGATGCACGGCGTCGCAAGTTTCGGCCAGGAGCGTCACCTTTTGTCGAATGCTGAGTTGATGCAGCTGTGCATACCTTGTCAACGGTTCGCCTTCGACCAATTCCATCGCAAAGAACGGCCGGCGCGTTTCTGAATCACCACTCTCTGAGTCGGTACCCGCTTCGAATATTTGAGCGATGCCGGGATGTTGAAGTCGGGCCAGCGCTTCGGTTTCAAGGGCGAAGCATTGGAGTGACTTGGAACCAGAGAGTCCTTGTCGAATGGCTTTGAGCGCCACGGTTCGCTTCGGATTCTGCTGCTCGGCGCGATAAACGACTCCCATTCCGCCTCTGCCCAACACACCTTGTATCTGATACGTGCCCAGGCGATCCGGGATATGCTCAGAGTCCGATGGCGGAAGATGGGCGAGGAGTTCTTCAACGTGGAGCGTTGCCGCCAACGCCGGCGTTTCCAAATCAACTTTGGGGGCGTCGTGCTGCGCCAACATTGCCAGGACTTTGTCGCGCACCGCCAAATCTGAACCGCACGCGCCTTTCAAGTAATCGTCGCGTTCGGCGTCGTCAAGTTGGGTCGCGGCAAGGAAAACCTCACCGGCGCGTCGGTATTGCGCGGGCGTCATCATGGATGTTCCGTCGATAGTTCACTGAGTAGCCAAGCCTTCGCGATCGTCCAGTCATCGACAACCGTGGATCGGCTGACCCCGAGGATGTGGGCGATTTCCTCGTTTGTCAGTCCGCCGAAAAATCGAAGCTGCACAACGCGACATTGACGTTCGTTGAGTTTCTGCAGGGACTCCAGTGCATCTTCCAGCGCCAGCAAATCCAGAGTCGCCGCGCCTTGCCCTGCGCTGATGTCCCCTAAAGTAACGCGTTGCCAGTCGTTACCGCGCTTGGCCGAATTTTTTTTTCTTGCGTGATCGATCAGCACTCGGCGGACCGCGGTCGCCGCGACCGCAAGGAAATGGGCGCGGTCTTTCCAATCGACGCGTGTCTGATCAACCATGCGCAAATAGGCTTCATTGGCGATGGCAGTTGGTTGGAGCGTGTGGTTGACGGCTTCACGTCGCAAATGCCGAGCCGCCAGCATCCGAAGCTCGTCGTAGACCATCGGCATCAGACGATCGGCAGCCCGCTGATCACCTCCGGTCAGTTCTTTAAGAATCGAATTGGCGTCATTTTGGTCAGTCATCATCGATGGTCCATCACGCCAGCACACACAGAAGGAAATTGGCACCGTATCCCTAACCGTCTGCGGCATGGGAAGTTGCAACTCGAATTATACCACAAATCTCCCGCGGTCTGGCGACTTCATTCATCCCCCGCAATGGGCACGAAAATTTGATTCCGGCGCGCGAGGCGCGGCTTACGCGTTTATTTGTGGGACGGGGAGTTTCGTTTCCACACTCCCATGGACCGTGGCCTGGGTGCAAGCGATGAGCATGCGCCGCGCAATCGTACCGCGTCGGTTGGAATGCTCGCGTTCGAACTCGAATTTTCGAGCGCTCGGGGGGAGCGTTGATTCAATTTGACTGGAACGAAACACCATTTACAGGACCGATTTCTTATGCTCAACCTATTCCATTCAAACCGCCGCATTGGATTAATTTTGGCGCTCGTTGCAACGGTCGGGCTTGCTCAACAAAACCTAGACGCTCAAACGACAGCCACCTGGGACAACGGACAAGTCGGCGATCAATCGTGGGATAGTCCGATGAATTGGAACCCTGACGTTGTTCCGAACAATGACGACGAAAACAGCTACGACGTCGTTGTCGATGTCGCGAACATCGACCTTGGCTCAAACATCACCGTCAGCAGCATGGACCTCAACCAAGGCGGCGCTGCCGGCGTGACGATCAATGGATCCGGGCAGACGCTGGAAGTTGAAGGATCGACCCTTGCCGAAGATGTTCATTTTCTGGGTAGTGGTCAATTCACATCGGCGGGCGTCAACGTGACCGGATCGGTTCATTTGGGCGGCACGTGGTTGATGGATCCCGGTCCGGTTCTGTTCGGCACCGGTACAGCCAACGGTCAATTTGTCATGCAAGACAATGCCATCTTGGTTCTTCAAGATTCGTTTGATTTCTTGAAAGACGGTGATGTCCTCAACTTCGGCGGCTCTCCGGAAATTCAAAACTCAGGCATGTTCAAGAAGTCCAGCGGTTCAGGTCTATCCGATGTCGCGGTGCGCTATGAAGATGTTGGCGGTTCAATCAGCGCCGATAGCGGAATACTCAAATTTAACAACAGCTCGCTCTTGGGTACAACCGTTTCTCCAACCAACTCGGCGACAATCCGATTCAGCGGACCGACCGAAGTCTCCTCCCTCACCTTGATGCCAGCCGACTTCGGAAAAATCGAATTCGACAATGCGGTGATCACACTCGGAACAATTACCGGATCGGGCAGCGATCTTTCGACCGTAATCGCCAAGAACGGTGGCAGCATCACCGGCGGATCCATCAACATGTCGGTGGAATTGCTTCCCTTCGTCATCGAAGGCCCGACGATCGATGGACTTACCAACCAGGGTTTTTGCGAATGGCATTTGGGCAAGGTAATCGGCAGCGGTTTTACCAACGATTCGGGGGCAACATTATCGACCGCGTTCGCTGGTATCGGAACGCCGACCATCGAAAACGCCACACTAACGAACAACGGTAAAGTCTTCGTTGATCGCACCATTGGCCTACGCGACAACGGAAAGATTGAGCACTTAAGTGGCGAGTGGACGTTTCGAAACGGGTCAGCCGGCATCAATACGCAGGTCGGTGGAAACTTGACCGGGCTATTCTCCCATGTCGCTCCGATCATTCTTGACGCACCGGGTAACTTCACGTCGTTTATTACCTGCCCAATGACCAGCAGCGGCATGTTCGATATCAGAAACGGCGAGTTACGCCTGAACCAACGCATCGAAGACAAGATGGTGCTGGACGGCAACATCATCGCCATCGATGGCGGAAACGGTAACGGCGCGAAGTTCACGCTCGGAAACGACAGCCTCAGTCGAAGCACGCTCAAGAACGCCAGCATCACCGTCACCAGCAACGGGCTGTTTCAATGGGCGGGTACGGGCATTCACAAAATCGGCGGCGAACTCGTCAGCGGTGGAGTCGGTTCCGCTCAAAACAACGGGGCAACGCTATTGGCTGAGGCGTCCACAAACGCAGACCTTCGATTTGACGCGGCCGTCCCACTCCACATGAATCATAGCAATGCCAACTTGCAAGCCGACGGAACCATCACCAACAAGGATTACATAAAGTGGTCTTTGGGTGCGGTCACTGGAACCGGAATGGTCATCAACGATAACAACGCAACCATCGATGTGGCCAGGAGCATGCGCGTCTCGCGCGGTGGGCTTGCGACCTTAAATAATAACGGAACGGTGATACTAACGGGAAGCCTGTTTGAAGGAATTCAACTTGACTCGTTTGGATTTCTGGAGAACGAAACTGACGGCAAGGTTGAATTCGCGGGCGATCAAAACGTTACACGCATCAATGATGGAGGCCTTTTCAGCAATGATGGCCTAGTCGAGAAAGTTTCGGGTAGCGGCGAATCGCTGATCAATGCGGACTTTCGGCAGAATGCCGGTGGTACGCTTCGCTCACGCTCGGGAACCATACGCCTGTTGGGAGACGTCATCGACCTCCTTGGCGGAACCGTTTCGGTCAACAGCAATGGCGCGCGGATCAAGGTGGGCGACGACTCGCGAACAATCAACGTTGCGTTTGAATTCGCGCAGGACGGTATCGTGGAATACGCCTTGCCACTGTCTGGAAATCCTCACGAAATCGACGGAACAATCACCGGTAGCGGACTCGGCAACTTGCTCCTTTCTGGTGGGACGATGCGACCGCGTGAATCGTCGGCAACTTTGGACTTTGACGAACCGTCGGAGTTTCATCAAGCCAACGGAACGCTCGGCGAAACCGGACGGCGCATCTTTAACATGGGCGACGTCTTGATGACGGGCGGAAGCGTTGTCAGCGAATACTTCAACCAGACTGATGGCAATTTTGTCCTGGATGGCGGTACGGTTCGCGGCGAATTCAGCAATGAAGGGATATTCTCCTGGGGTGGCGGAACGATCGACGCGCAGTTCAATAACGATTCGAGCGGCGGCATCCTCGACATCGACGCGACCAACGACGTGTTGCTCGCAGCAGATGCGCAGATCAACAACCAAAACCAAATCCTGCACACCGGCAGTGGACACCTGCAACTCGGCGAAAACGCCCAACTCGTCAACGCGGCTGACAGCGAGTACATTTTCAGTGACGGCGCGAACATCGATAAGGTGGCCAGTTCAATCATCAACGCCAGCATGACCAACAGTGCTTACATCGCCAATGACGGCTCCATCGACAGCAGCATCAACGTCATGTTCACCAACACTGGCGGTACGTTTGAAACCACCGGCAACGGAGGCTTGTTCATCAACGGCGCCATCGGTGATCAGGATGGCCAACCTGTCATCAATGGTGGCATTTTCAAACCTGCAAACGGAATGATCCGGACATTCTTCGCCGATTTGCAAAGCTCCATCACACACGACTTGCAGAATTCCAACGGTGTCGTCGAACACGCCAGTGCCGAAATTGACGCAACCTTGATCGCGTCAGGCCAAGGGATCACGCGCATCGCCAGTGCCCATACGCCAGACGGTGGAGGGATGTTTAATCTACTGACAAGCGACAATGGTTCCTTGTTTGAATTGACCGGAACACTCGACATGGCAACGGCGGCCACGACGACGGGCGGAACCGTCACATTCAAAGACACGAAATACAATCTGTTTCGAGACCAAGCCGCCGGAACATTCAACGCTGACTCCGATCTATTGTTTGACAATAGCAGCAGCGGTGGTGGCGTTGTACTGAGCGGACCGGAGAGCGGGGATCGACAGGAATTTATCCTGGGCGCAGAGCGAACGGCTTGTCTGGTTGGAACGACGGATCTCAAGTTGGACGGGTTTATCGATTTTCTCAACCAGGGAACGTTTGAG
>BQJS01000027.1 GCA_021604825.1 Phycisphaerae bacterium
ATTTGATGTGGCCGGACTGCACTTTCACGCGTCTTCGCGGCAGACTCTCGTCACGGGACATGGAAAACGATCTGACGCTGGATTGGTCGACGCCGAGAAAATCGCAGATAAAACTGTACGATCGACAAAGCGCAATGACGCTCAGCGCCATCATCGCCGCCGCAACTGTCATCCTCGTGCTTCCGCTGTTCGTATCATCGGCGACCAAACGAGGTTGGGCGTGGCACACGTTCGCAAGAAAGCGACTTCCGGTCACGCTCCTCACCGCCCTGATCGCCGGGGCAATCTGTTACGCAGTGCTTGAGGTGGAACCCATCAAGGAAGGCACTTCGCTGCACCCGATTTTCGCGGCGTCCGCCCATGACAAGGTGTTGCGAGAACTGGCGCGCAGACCGAAAAACAAACCATTCGTCGAAACATATCAGCAGATTGTGGTCGACGTTGAAATGGACGATTACATCGAAATGACGCCCACCCTCGAAAAACCTGGCGACTATACGATCGAGGCCACCAGCAACGGGTGGAACCTCATCATCCTCGATGCGTATCACATCCCGTCAACGATCGCGATCTCGTCAAACGGCCTGCCAGTCCTTGCAGCCGATTAATTCCCCGTTGCATGCGATGTTGCAGGATGGTCATCTGAAACGGTATGGCGTAGACTAAACGCGAGGGCTCAAAGTTTCTGAAGACAACGTCAGCCGCGCGTGAGGGGAACGATGCGACCGAGTATCCTGTATGCAAGCCTCGTTCGACGTATCCATCGAATCCTTTGCATTGTCGTTGCGTTGGTAACTTCAATCAGCGTAGCGCATGCCCAAACGCGAATCATGCTTGTTGGCGATTCGATCACCCAGGGCGGCCAACAACATGTCTCTTATCGCTACACGCTCTGGTTCGATCTTCAAAACGCCGGTTTCGATGTGGACTTCGTCGGGCAACGCGACTTCACGAACAGCGGCGATCCGAATCTGGCGTGGTACCCGAATTACTTCACGACGTTCGACCGCGACCATGAGGGGTATTGGGGTTGGCGGACCGATCAGATCGACGGGATCATCACCAACGCAACCACCGTCGCCCAGCCGGACATCGTGCTCATCCACCTCGGAACGAATGACATCGGTCAATTGGGGGCGGCTGGCGTTACCAATGCCGACGTCAACCTCCGCTCCATCATCAATCGGATTCGCACGGAACGCCCCAATGCGACTCTCCTACTCGCTCAGGTCGTTCCCATCGGACCCGGTTCGTCATATTTCAACAATGCCGACCAAATTGATCCGCTCAATGCGGTCATTGCAGACGTCGCGGCTGACATGGACACCAACGGCTCGCCAATTATCCTCGTCGATCAAAACACCAATTACGATCTCGGCACCATGATGCAGCCGGACGGCATTCATCCCAACACCATCGGGGAAGACCAGATGGCCGACGTTTGGTTCGCAGCCGTATCACCACTCTTAAGTGCAATCAACCCACCGCCGTCGATTACAATCGCATCGCCTACCGATGGCGAATCATTCATCGCCCCAGCCAACATCACGATCGCTGCCGACGCCTCAGATACCAACGGGTTTGTGACCCAAGTTGAATTCTACAACGTGCCAACTCTGCTCGATGTGGATACCAATGGGCCATACACATTCGAATGGCTCGATGTTCCAACCGGCAACTACACGTTGACTGCGGTGGCAACGGATAACGAAGGCGCGACACGCACATCCGAATCCGTTTCGATTTCGGTTCTTGCACCAACAATCGGGGTTGAAGTTCCCGTATTTAACCCCAGTTTTGAGATTCCAGCCCTTATCGATGCCGATCTAGCCGAAGGTGCGGGTGTGATTGGCGGATGGACGTTTGCAGGAACGGCCAACACCTTCCTGGGAATTTTCAACCCACCCGTCGGAAGTTATCCAACGGCTGGCGGCAGTGGAACGCCCACGGGCGCGGACGGTGCCAATGTCGCCTTTCTATTCAACAACGGTGGTCCGGCTGAGTCGGTCACTGCGTCGCAGACATTGGTCGATGTTTTGCAAGACGATATGGAATACACGCTGACCATTGCGATCGGGAAGTTCCTGCCGAATCAACCGTATTCGTTTTCAACTTATGGCGGATACGCGATCGAATTGTTGGCTGGCGGTGTCGTCATTGCTAGTGACACCGATTCGGTCAATCCGGACTTCGGCGAATTTCGAGATGCGTTCGTAACCGTATCATCAAACGAAGTCGATCCGGCCCTACTCGGTGATCCGCTTGCAATTCGTCTCAACATTTCTGCAACCGACGAGGATCGATCAACCCACTTTGACGCGGTTCGATTGACCCGACGCTCACTCGTCGCCGGAGATGCCGACCACGACGGCGATGTCGATCTGGACGACTACGCCGTGTTCGTCGATTGCCTAAACGGTCCAGCCGCCCCACCGTCACCCGCGCCGCCAACATCATTGCTGACCTGCGCGACGATTTTCGATTTCGATTCCAACGGCTTCGTTGACTTGTCAGATGCCGCAGTGTTCTTCCAACTCGACCGTTAGGCGGGGGTTACGGCTAAATTCAGCCAAGTCAGCTCGCGACTGGCTCTCCCCAGCCAATCGTGGGCAGTTGAGTTCTCGTGCGAATTCGATTCTCAATCATCCCTTAACCAATTACGCCCTATAGGCTTGCCACTGATGCGCAACCGATTCTCACAATCGCAAATCGCACTGGCATTGTAATTGCCCTATTCGGCTTGTTGTCGGTTGGGTACAGGCGGTTCATCTCAGCCTCTTTGCGTCGCGCCCTAAATCAATCACAACTCAATGGAGTGGAATCATGCGTCAATTGCCAACCAATGGAATCCTTGCGCTCTCGTTTGCCATCACGAGTTGCAGCGCGCTTGCGCAGCAAGTGCAACACCATGCCTCAGCACTCTGCGAACAGGCGGCGAGTACCGGCGGGCCCGTTCCCGCTCCCATCGATTGCCCGCAGGTTTGCGGCGGAATCGCCGGTGCAACCTGCGACGACGGCGAATTTTGCGAGTTCCCAGTCGGCAGTTGCGACATCTCCGACCGACAAGGTGTTTGCGTCGAGGTACCGGTGGCTTGTCCTGACAACGTTGATCCGGTGTGCGGTTGCGACGGTGTCACCTACGGCAATGGTTGCGAAGCCGACGCGGTGGGTGCGTCGATCGCTCATGTTGGTCCGTGCGGTGGTACCTTCGTCAACTGGGAGAACGGTCACGTTCATCCGTTGGAACTCACACCAGATCGCACTCGATTGCTTGCGGTTAATACAGCTGACAATCGCCTGGAAGTGTTTGACGCTTCGTCTGCAACACCCGTTCACATCGGCTCAGTTCCCGTCGGGCTCGATCCGGTATCTGTGCGCAGCTTCGGCAACGACATTGCGTGGGTCGTCAACCACATCTCCGATTCGATCAGCATCGTCAATCTGAATACGCTCAACGTCGTCGCCACGGTCAACACCGCGGACGAGCCAGCTGACGTTGTCTTCGTCGGTGAGCCCCGCCGCGCGTTCGTGTCGTGTTCGCAAGTCAACGTTGTTGAAGTTTTCGACCTTGGAAACCTATCAGCACCGGTGGCGACCATTCCGATCGATGGGGAAGATCCGCGAGCGATGGCATTCAGCGCCGATCGCACCAAGGTCTACGTCTCAATCTTCGAATCCGGCAACGCAACCACCATCCTGACCGGTAACGAATTCTTGAATCTGCCCCAGCCCATGCAGAACACCAACGGGCCGTACGGTGGCGTCAATCCACCGCCCAACAATGGCGCCGAATTTGATCCGCCGATGAATCTTTGCGACCCGATGCCACCGGGTTGCTTCGCGAATCCACCGGCTGATTGCGTTTGCACGCCGCCGCTAGTCTCGTTAATCCTGCGGAAGGATGAATCCGACAACTGGCTCGACGACAATGAAACCGACTGGACCGATTTTGTCAGCGGGCCCAATGCCGACGTATCGGGTCGGCCGGTTGGGTGGGACATGCCGGACAACGATGTCGCGGTCATCGACGTCAACACGCTCACCGTCAGCTACATCAGCGGACTCATGAATATCAACATGGCAATGGCGGTGCGCCCGCTCAGCGGCGAAGTGACAGTCATTGGCACCGAGGCAATCAACGACATTCGATTCGAGCCGGTTATCAACGGGCGATTCCTTCGCGTCAACATGGCCATCGCCGACCCAGCGGGCGTTAATCCCACGAACATCGTCGATCTCAACTCGCACCTGACGTACGCGAATACAAGTGCGTTCTCGCCTGTCCCGCAACCACAGCGTGATCTTTCCGTCGGTGACCCGAGAGCGATCGTATGGGCCAACGGCGGCAATCGTGGATATATCGCGGCGATGGGCTCGAACAATCTGCTCGTCATTGACGGTGCGGGCAATCGCGTACAACCGATCAGCGCCCCGGATGTCCGCCCGATCGAACTCGAAGAGGGCCCGACGGGTTTGGCGATCAACCGCGTCCAGAATACTTTGTATGTACTCAACAAGTTTGCGGCGACGATTCAAACCGTTGACTTGACCACTGAAACCGTCGTCGATTCGGTGCCACTATTCGACCCGACACCACCAGCGATCCGCATCGGACGCAAGCACCTTTACGACACCCACAAGAATTCCGGACTGGGTCACGTGTCGTGCGGTTCATGTCACATCGACAGCCGGACCGATCGCCTGGCGTGGGACTTGGGTGATCCCTCGGGCGAGATGCGACCGTTCGACCAAAACTGTGGCAGCATCGAAGGCGCAAACTGTCCCTCGTGGCACCCGATGAAGGGGCCGATGGTGACGCAGACGCTTCAAGACATCATCGGTAAGGAACCGCATCACTGGCGCGGCGATCGCACGGGTATCGAAGAGTTCAACGGCGCGTTCCGCAGCCTGCTCGGTGACGACGACGATTTGGACACCCAGGAAATGCAAGAGTTTGAGGACTTCTTGGCCACCATCGTCATCCCACCAAACCCGAATCGCGAATTGGACAACACGTTGCCGGCATTCCTACCGCTCGACGGACATTTTTCGATCGGACGATTCAGCCCAGCCGGCACCCCGCTCCCCCCAGGCAACGCCCTCGCCGGTTTGGACAACTATCGATTCGGACAGCTCGATGGCGTTGATTGCGTCACGTGCCACACGTTGCCAACTGGAATCAGCTCAAACTTGATGGTCGGCACGAATGGCACGATCTTTGAGATTCCAGCCGGGCCCGACGGCGAACTGCATCACGGCATCATTCGCGCCGATGGTTCCAATCAACGGAACTTCAAAGTCGCGCAGCTTCGCACAATGCTCGAGAAGACCGGCTTCGATCAAACGCAACTCAACAACAATCGCGGCTTCGGTTTCCTCCACGATGGATCGGTTGATTCAATCACTCGGTTCATATCGCTGCCACCCTTCAGCGTCGCCAACGATCAAGAGATCGCCGACCTGGTGGCGTTCATGATGTCGTTCGGTGGATCGGATCTACCACTTGGCGGAACCACCGATCCAAACGAATTGCTTGGCCCGCCGAGCAACGACACCCACAGCGCTGTCGGCATGCAAGTTACGTTTAACGCGACAAACCAAAACGACCCGGCACTTGTGGGCCTGCTCGATCAGCTGATCACGTTGGCCGATGCCGGCGCGGTTGGCATCGTGGCCAAAGGAAAGCAACAGGACATTCAACGCGGGTACAAGTACGACGGTGGTCAAATCATGCAATCCGATCGCATCGCTGAACAAGTATCAGTCACCGCGTTGCGTCAGTCAGCCGCCATTGGCAACGAGATCACCTTCACCGTCACGCCCAAAGGCAGCGAACATCGCATTGGCGTGGACCGCGACCAAGACGGATTCTTCGATCGCGACGAACTCGATTCGTGCAGTAACCCTGCCGACTCTACAAGCACGCCAACCAGCGTCGTCGGAACGGCTGACTTCGACGGCGATGGGGACATCGATCTGGGCGATTATGAACCGTTTGCGGCCTGTATCACCGGTCCCTGTGCCGCGGATTCGTGCGAAGTACCGCTTTACGAGTCGGCATGCTGCGCGATTGCAGATTTGGACTTTGACAACGACGTCGATGTGACAGATTATGACATCTTGCAGGGCGCGTTCACCGGCCCATAGCTGAAAAAAGTGGTCACCTCTTCAGACTTATGATGGGGTGTGTGGGTGCGGGCGTCGTTTCGTAATGAGCGGCGCCCGCATTATTGCACTGGCTGATGCTCTGCAGTTTAGGAATGGCCGTTGTTGACAAACCCAATGCGCGAGGGCGGCCAAACGATAAGCCACGCCCGCGCTCCCATGGATTCGCGTTTGATTGGACCGTCGAACCGACTGTCCCAGGAGTCCTCGGAATCATCGCCAAGAAAGAAGTACCGATCGACACAACTCTGGGTTCGCCCACCGGTCAAATTGCCCTGAGGTATGTAATCCAAATGCGTCAATGACTCTGGCCGATCGATTCGCACACCGCTAATTGTCGGATGACCGTCAATCAGACCAATTGATTCACCGGGCAAACCGACGATGCGTTTGGCCACCAACATGCGGTCGTCAGTGACGTACTGCACCACTTCCCAGCGGCGCGGTTCGCGAAACCAATACGACACCCGCTCGCAAAGCACCCAATCGCTGTCGGGCCCGCCATCACCGCAAAGCGTCGGAGCCATCGAGCCTGAAATCACTTTGGTCAAGTCGAATCCCACGCAGTAGAACAAGCACACCAAGCCAAAAAACGCCAGATTATCACGGGCGTAACGCGCCAACCGAATAGTGACGCGGCGCACACGGCTGGCTTGGCCGTGATTCACACGATCGTCAATGTCCCGAATGACGAACGATTCTGCGCTCATGGTCATCTTCCTTTTGATTTGCACGACTCAATGCGTCGGAATCGATAGCCTCCGATGATTGCCTTGACTCATTTGATTTCTCTGAGGCCAATTGACGCTGATCCGCAACTTGGGCGGGTTTCGAATTGCGAAGTTGCCACGCGGCATGGCACGCTTTTGTCGCCCCCCGCGAATGTGACGGCTTCACGACGAATAGAAACGCCAGAAAACCGCCAGCCGCCACGCCGGCCATCCATGACATCGTTTGAAGGATTGGCTTGGCTTTCATCGGCTGTGGTCCGAGATCTTCGATGGGTTCAGTCTGCGCATCCGGTTCGTTTATAGGATCGTGATCGTTCATGATAAGGCTCCTTGGTTTTGCATTCGTATTGACAATTGAACAGGTTCGTTAAGTACGTTCGCGACGGCGGTCATACACGCTTGGTTGAAAGAGCAGAGCAATCCGTCCGGTCGTGCGACGTCCCCCGTTCGCACGTAATTGCTGCAGCGACATACGGTGTCACATTCGCCGGCCATCGCGCAGGCATCGCATGAGTCGTGTGAACGGGAGAGCGTCTGCCAGTCATCCAGAAAATCGGATCCATCGAACACCGTTCCTGGGAAGGCCATCGGATTGTTCGGAAGATCCTCGCCGATGAGGCGTTCGCAGGGGTAGATTCGGCCCGACGGTGCCACCGCGACCTCGCCCCGCCCGAATCCGCAGCGAGACGTCTCTTCCGACTTGGCACCAGTCAGCATGCCTGCTTTCGCGTCGAACCATGAGATGGCTAGATCCGGAATCGACCGCCGCCATTGGTCAGCGCAAACGTCGATGACTTGCTCCAGGCGGCGAATGTCGGCCGCGCTCCACTGCGTCCACAGATCGAGCGACGGTTGAATTTTCCTGACGCCCAGAGATCGCAGGAACGCGATGCTGTCCGGTAATTGCTCGACGGTGTCGGGCCGAACGACCGCGATCACCCAGAAATCCCGCCCCAGCGATACCAATCGCCGGATTGTTTCGTGAACGCGACGGGCTGTCCCTCGGCCGGAGGGCGTCACGCGATGTTGATCATGCACGCCCTCGGCCCCATCGCAGCTAATCGACAGTTCCAATTCCGGCGTCGTCATCACGGCCCATGCGTCGGGTCCGACGATCGTGCCATTCGTGGTGACGGATAGGCTCAAACGCTGGTCGCGGATTCGTGTCAACTGCCCAGCAAACTGAATCAAGCCCTTGATCGTAGATGCGCAGAGCAGCGGCTCACCGCCGAAGAACCCGATATTGAGCATTCCGCCTGGGGCCAACGACGCGATCGACCGAACGATTGCTCTCCGCGCGACATCCAATGGCATCGCCCGATCGACTTTCGCCCCGGTGTAGCAATAGCTGCACCGTAAGTTGCACGCGTGAGTGAGCATCAAGGTCAACCCGAAGTTCTTGTACATGTCGCCAGCCCTCACATTCTGTCGTTGCGTCGCACGGCATGCGCGCACCGCCACCGTTTAATCATGCGCGCTCGTTTGGCAATGATCAGATAGCCGCGTCGATCTTACGCACGGCGCGCACGATCCCTATTGAGGCCAACAGCCCCGTTTGAGAAACGATTTTTCAGCGCAAAGGGTTTTGGATACGACGCCAGAAGTGAAATGCGAGACCCGTTGGGTGTTGACGCGAATACCGCATCAACCGTTACTGGATATGAATGGAATGATGACTACTCGGATTCAACGGGCAACAACACACCAATGGCACAGTGGTAGCCGAAAACACCAGCGCCCATACCACTATTCTCCTCTAACGCATGAATGTCAAGAAAAATAGAGATTCCATCGATGATTCAAGAAGCCAGGTCGTCAAGTTCGGCTGTGCTCTTGCCACATTCAGGACAGACGCCGCTGACATTCCCAGTGAGGTTGTATCCGCAACCACGACAAATCCGAATGCCATATCCGCGCATCAATTCACGAATCTTAACTCTCGTCGGATGCCGGTTCGCCAACATCACCATCCACTTTAAGAATGCGCAGAGAAGAATGAAGACATACAAGAGTGTGGAAGGACCGAAGCGGCGCACCACTCCATAATCCCGAAGCGTTATGAGAATACAGATCGACGGAATGAGCATCGCAACGCCAAGAATGAGCCCTCGAATAAAGGTGAAACCGAAACTTCGTTGGGCCTCAATGTACAATTTCGTATGTAGAGGATGCACATTCAAATAGGCAAGCTCCGGAACCAACCATTTCGTCAGCATGGCATACTCCGCTATTCAGCAAGTGTCTGCGCGTTTCAATGTCACGTATTCCACGAAAATCGTTGGTGCGGAATCTGGCAAAGTCCAAATAATTTCTGGCATCGAGACGACCCGGAAACCATGGCAATCAGCCCTATATCGCCACCTTGGTTGCAGTCGAAATTCAACCCACAATTCAGAATTCCAATCCTGGCCCGATGAAATGAATCGCGTAAACCGGGCTCCCAATATCAAAATCGCCCGTCGCACGATGATGCAACAATTCCTTACAGAAATTGATGACGGGATGACAACTTTGGGCCGTCTATGGTGTAAGTACATAGTGATTGGTAAGCGTTCGTCCGAGGCGAAAACTCGGTCCGAAGATCGCCATCATCCGGACTCCGCCCGGAGTATTGAATTTGGGCCCACACAATGATGTGAATCGAGATGCGAACCAAATACATCGGGCAAAATATTTCACCACCCAACTCGAACATGCTGGAGAGAACGGCAATGGTTGAGAACATGCAAGGCATGGAATTGAGTGACATTCATAGCCACCTTCGCGGGTTGCGAAGACGGCTTGATGATGCGTGGTGGAATGAAGAACCGCTTGAGACGATCCAGCAGATCGAAAGGGAAATCGCCGAGCGATCACGATTCTTAAACCAGACTGAATAACGGGCCCTGCCGCACGTGCGTGCGACAGCAAGGATATTCAAAAAGAAAACCAAAAATGACGCCGGCACATATGAAACGATGTCGGTTGACTCACGATTCTCCAAGACCCTCCTCAACACACACTTGAGGACCACCAAGCCGGTTGACGCACCGGCGCACACACCCGAGCCCAGGTCGCACGTCAATCACCGACGTGCATCCTGGGCTCAATTTTCTGGCGCTGACAGCACCCACCCCGGCCATTAATTCCGTAGTTTTGTGGCCGCATAACCTACTTCCACGATCTCGACCTTAGCAGGCTTTCAAGTGCTTGGCGGCTGCGAATCTTTTCACGAAGCTTGAATCATGCGGGCTAGACCTCCAAGATGAAACTTGACGATTAGATCAATAAGGACCGATTGAGGTTTTTTGGCTGCCGCAATGAGAAGTTTCATGCTAGGCTTTGGTCCTGGTGGTGGTCGACAATTGGACAGAATCGACTTGTTTTGGTCTCTCAGGGAGGTCGTACGCATGCTCACGGTTGGAGAATTCCTAGAACGCAAAGGTCATCAGGTGTTTTCGATCGGTCCCGACGCGACGGTATTGGAAGCCGCCAAGATTATGAATGAGCACCGAATTGGAGGGCTAACGGTCCTTGAAAACGAGAATATCGTTGGCATGTTCACCGAACGCGACGTCCTCAATCGCGTGGTGGCCAAGCAACTCGACCCCGTCGCAACGAAAGTCAAGGATGTGATGACCTCACCGGTTGTCACCAGTCCCGAAGATTGCGACGTCAATGTTTGTGCGGCTGACATGTCCAGCAAGAAGATTCGCCACATGCCGGTGGTCGCGCGCGATTCAGGCAAGGAGCGGCTTATCGGCATGATCTCAACAGGTGACTTGATGGCCCTCAACGTTTCGCAAAAACAGGCTCAGATCGACCACCTGCACGAATACCTGCACGGCCGCACGTGAAAGTCTGCGCCTGCCCCGGTTCTGATCACAAACACGAGAGCTGTGTCCGGCGAAAAAAGTCGACCGCTCAGCGCAATTTAAAACCCCATCGCGCGGTTTGCGGGGTACGTCGGGCGGTCATTCCATCTCCTGACCCCGACTCTGCTCCGGACGCTGATTCTGCGTTTCGGTAGTTGCGGAACCCCCTTAATCCAGCGTACGCCGCAGGGTCACAACCTTTGAATTGGGCATTTTGGGAATCATGGACTATAATGTGGGTAGCCGGACGGGAAATAGCACATCGATTCATCCAAGTAACGCGTTGATGGCTTCGGGGGCAATCAAGATCCGCCTTTCAGGGCCAACCGCCACCCGAGCAAACGCGGCGGCCATAAACACGATGCAGCGTCCAGTCGATCCCAGGGACGGAGACTCGCTATGCCCATCAACTTCAACCTGGTCATGAATGATCTCGTGCCTGATCGAATCGCCCAATCTCGCAAGACCGGTCATTTCCCATGCATTAAATATCACTTGCTGAAGCTGATCATCGGCCAGCGCCAGTTTCGCGACATCGACGCCCTCATCCAATTCTGTGCCCGGCCCGCAAACCTGGAAACGTGGCTTCCCAGCCCAATTGATCGACGGGTGATTTCTGCTGATCTGACTGGAAGCCTCAAGAAAGTATGCAGCCACCCATCTTGAGTTTTCCGAAGACATCCTGCTCGTCTAGAATCCTTAACCCCGACCGTCGCCACTTGTAACCGGGTGAATCCAATGCCGCGTGCCATGTGAATTCCTTGCGAAAATTCCTTTGGATTTGTTGCTCCAAATAGCGGTCACTCTCGCATAAGCTAAATCGATCAATGGATTTACGATCGGATCTGAGGGCGATTCCCTATGGTTTCATGGCCTCTGCTGCTGTACGTTAAGTCGAGAAATCACAGGGTTGAAAACTCTCTTGGTCGGTGGAATCGATGATGTCCTATAGCGTTTCAAAATGCGGCACGAATCATGCCTCAACTGCGGTTTGATTCGGCGATCTTTGCTTGAAAGTTAGTATTGATTGGAGTCTGAATAGAGGTTGTGCGGGCCTCGTTTGAATCCACCTGAATGGTCTTACTGCTTCTGTGAAACAAAATTTCGATCTCAAATTCTAGAGTCAGCACGTAGGTTGGCTGGACTGGAGTGTTCCACGTAGACGCATGGATGCCGAAGCGCTGGATGTGATGACAGTGCCTTTTGGTATCGAGTGCGCCCGTTGAACAGAACCGTTCACAAAAGGAAGCCCTCGCTCTTGGCAGAAGCCAAAAGGCACAAGTTCATCCTTCAGTCCTGCCCCTGCGATGCTTGCTTGAGCAGTCAACTTCGCCCAACTTCATGACGTGCTGACCAATTGAGATCAACGCACGGGCCTCTCCCAAGTTCTCGGTTCCCAGTCTTGCACAAACGCCCAAGGTTCAGACTCCGAATTGAAGACACCATAAGCCCCTGGCAACAGCAAACTCAAAGCCCACTTGGTCCTTACCCGCGCATGTCCAATCCCAAGCAACTCAGCTCGTGTTTCTTCGACAAACCAAGAGCAAAAAAAAGACGCTTGGGATCAAATCCCAAGCGTCCTGGAAATTGCGAAGATAAGTGTATTTCAGGACCGTGATACCGAAACCTGCTGTATCAGCCCCAAAGAGAGTTCTAAACCTAGCGACGACGGCGGATGAGACCAACGGCACCGATCGCAAGAAGGGCCAACGATGCAGGTTCCGGAACGGCCTGATCGTTTGGGGTCAACTGATACTGCGTTTGCCCACTGCTAATGGTATCGTTCGCCCAATCAAAAGCGCTAAGATCATCACCGAAGTTGAAGGTTAGCGTGTCGATGCTGCTAAATCCGCCACCGTCCGGCCATATGCCTGATCCGGGAAGATTCTTGGTGGTCGCTGTCCATCGCCCAACGCCATCAATACGCCAGATATTGTCGCCCGCAACGAAAGTGGGCACCTCAAACAACAGCCCTGTGATGGGACCACTGATTTCGTAGGGTGTCCCATCGTGCTTGAACGTCAGGCTAATGGTACCGCCAACGAACTGTGCTTCTGTTCCGACAATCGCATTGAAATTGGAACTCATATCAAAGACGGTATCCGTGATTGTTCCACCCAACAGGCCTGGATCAAACAGGGAAAGGGCGTCGCTATCTTCAGCATGAACGTTCAACACACCGGCTGTGAAGCTTGTGTCAAAGCCGCCTCCGAGGAGGTTGTGCCCGATCGAACCGTATTGAGCCAAAGCTGGGGTCGCAAGCAGTGCGACGGCGATTGCTCCTACCGCGGATAAATTCATTTTCTTCATATTGTTCCTCGCTTTTCCTGTTTCGTCTCTAAAGACGTTGCCTCGTTCCCTAAGGTTCTTTCATCTGGCCGCCCGTGAAAACAGCCTGTTGCATAGTCAAATTATGCTCTTCGTCGACGCAACATCACGCCCAAGCACATACTTCCAAACATGATTGCTGTTGATGGCTCCGGAACTGTCTCGAACATGCTGAACACTGATTCTTGGAAGAATGTGACATCGGACTGAAAGTCTTCAATTCCACCAATCTGATTCTGAGCCCCAATAAATGATGTGTCGAATGTAAACGGCGTGGGAGTCAAGCCTTCATCAAACATCGCACCACCGGACGGGAAAAACACACCCCCATCCAAGTCGACGTTATTCTCTTGCGAGATCTTTTCTTGAAGCGTAAACCCACTCATGGTTCCTGTTAAGAGCACAACACCTGTTGCGAAGGGGTTGCCATTCTGTAGGAGATCACCCGTGATGGTCATCGTCCCTCCGCTTTGGAAGGTCGCACTGGCCAAGCCACCTGCACTCGTATCAGCACTCAACGCACTTCCGGTCAAACTAAGCGTCGCACCGTTGGCGATTGAAAACGGGCTTGGAAAAAAGAACGGCTCGCTGAGCGACATGCTGGACAGTCCGACGTTCAGCGTGACATCCCCCGTGCCCGAATCGAAGAGCGGCCCTTGCCCCATGATGCCGCCAATGGAAAAGAGCGGGACGGCATGTGCTGCGTTTGCCGCAACCAAGGTCGCAAGTCCTGCAAGTGCAACCGTTAGTTGACGTGATTTCTTATTCATGCTTCGTATCCTCCTGCTTCCGTGCGGCCCACCAGGTGTCACTTCCCACCGCGGCAAGCCTGACTTTCCTTCCACATGTCTTGCGACGATCAAGGCGACTAACCGGCCGCCCCGATGAATATCAACAAAAAAAAGAGCCAAGGCATATCTGCCTCGTCTCTCTCGCTTCGTGCTGAATACCGGTTCTCTTGCCGGAATCCCTTCTACTTGCGCTCCTCCCCAGGACACAAGCAGATTTAGATTATGGGGTCATCGTAACAGACGCGGCGATTCCACGTCAACGACAAAAAAATGGTGAAAAAGAAAAAAATCAATCCTTAACATTGCTCTCGCGTCCTGGTCCGATAATTGAATCATAACTCTTGGAAAGACAATAACATGCGAGCCCTTGATCATTCTGGAGTCGGATACTCGGTATTGTAATTGTCGAGAACAATCGCCAAATCGGCACCGTCAACGAGCCCGTCTTCATTCAAATCAGCCCGAACAAAGTACCCTTGCTCGCCAAACATCGAATCGAAATGGCCCAGAACCAATAACACGTCCGCGAAACCCACGTAATAATCCCGATTGGCATCACCCAGCCTGGGAACAATGTCTATTCGGCCTCCTGGCCCTGTCTTCAAACGGGTCAATGGATCACCGATGAAGACTTCCGACCAACTAAGGTACGGCATCGACGAATAGACGGCTTCGATGATTGTCAGGTCCGCGTCACCGTCTAGATTTTCGTCACGGAGATAGTTCGAGATCAAGAATTCACTTTGGATGATTGCGCCACTTTCTGGCTCAAAGGAGTGACCCACCGCAGCCGTCCCCCCCATCTCGATGAACTCACAAATCTTTCCCTGGCTTGTTGATGGATCCAAAAACATCGTGACTGCATTAAAGCTTTCCAACGAAGAAAACACCGCACCCGGTGCGCAAGAAAATAGTGGCCCTTCATCAGGTCCGCTTTTGAGCAAATAGTTCGCGGGCCGTCCGTCGCCACCGTTTCTACCGTAACTTTGAAGTGCAATAATTGCCTGTGTTTCTAGGAGTAAGCCACTATTGAGAATCGTGGCGGTATCGTCCCAAAAACTAATACCGCCCAACGTCAGGGAGACAGAAGCCATTCCAGTCACCCCCGCAGTTGCTGGCGATCCAGTTACCCATTCGTGCGCACGGAAGAAATGATTCCCCACCGAAAACGTTCCACTATAGTCTTCGCCACCCGGCGGGATCGGATGCGTCTCGTAATCGAGTTCGGGGAACACTGGCGGCATGTTGTAAATCTGCGTGAATGCAAATACGCCAGGGGCAGGAGGGGACGGTGAATGGTCGAACGCAATCACGCTGTCGGACTGACTTAAGCCGACGAACTCGGAATGTCCCGAGTCATTAACCATTACTGAACGAAGAAGCATCTCATAGACCGCGTGAACTGGATACTCGCCGACCAATCGCGGCCCATCGAGACGAGCAACCAAGTATATATCTGCAGGACTCATCCGCCGATCGAGAACGGAATAACCGGCACTGTTGAATTCCCCTTCAAGCATAGGGCTTTTGAATATGCGCCACATATTCGCCCATCGAAACTGAGTCCGCCGATTGAAAACATCTCGATCCAACGCCCACTTCTTGATGCTTGAGCGATACCCCTGATATGGATTCACCAATCGACCATTGATTGGGGCGCGAGTTCCCTCTGGGAGGGTCGGATCAATCTGAAACAGCACCGAAAGCTCTGACTCGATTGAAGCGGCGTTCACAGCGTGGCGATTGTCAACTGATAGCCCCGCATCCGAGGCGGCAGGCATGACAACATCGCCGAGGGCAAGGTCCGTGTCTTCTATTCGATACGGCATGCCAGCCGTAGTAATGATGACATACGTTCGGTCCACAATTCCCCAATTGACAAGGTGATCACGAGTCGGCTGGGCGATCAAAGTCTCGAACTCGTTTCTTGTGAGTATTTCGTCGGCAGGACCTGCAGACAACGAAGCGCTGTCTGTCAGCCCAGCCAGGTAAACAACTTGATTGTCCCTTATTTCTGGATGAAACTGTCTATACATCTTGACGATTTCCAAACCGGCAGGACTGTCTTGGTTGACAAGAATCAAGACGTTCCACCACGCCAGTGGGCGTTCGGAATCGATCGGAAATGGGTATACTTCGGGTGTGAGATCCTGCCCCGTGAAAATCACGGAGGTATCTGCATCAATCGCATCATGTGCGTCGGTAGTTTCGAGGTGGTCGGGCGATGCCCCACATTGCGCGGACTCAGTGCCGGCACATATGACGAATAATCCAACCAGCAAAATCCGAATCAATCCACGCAAACACATGGCCTGTGATATCCTTTACCACCTACAATCCGAAACGACGGGCGCATGCAACACAAATCTCCGCAGTCGGGCGTCCTGCCAATTTGACCAAAACTGAGGAGTGGAGTTGGGGCTGAATCACCCTTGAACGGCACGAAGGCGCACATCGATTCTAATTGTGCAAACGGCACACAAGACATTCTGACCAAGCCGCCACCGGTCCTCCTCCTGTGCACGCTGGCACAGCTCCTAACCCGGCCGCTTTATTCTTGGATTCCAACTAAAGGATACAGTTCGGACGCGAAAACAAAAAGGGGGTTGTTTCAATTCTGACAACTATTTGCGCCCGCGGTCGCCTCTCAATGGCTGTTTGGGTGGGATAAATGGCCGATTTTAAATTGATCACGTCGATTGCAGTGCACCGAAACGTCGCTCGCGCCCTGCAAAATCGCGAATCGCCCCGTCGAGGTGATCTGCGTCAAAATCGGGCCAATGGACGTCGGAAACGAAAATCTCGGCGTAGCTGATCTGCCAAAGGAGAAAATTGCTGATGCGTTTCTCTCCGGCAGTTCTGATGAGCAAGTCCGGGTCCGGCAGGCCGCTGGAGTAAAGCGCGTTTGAGATCGTGTCCTCGCCGATGTCGTCGACGGCCAACGCCCCGTCCTTCACCCCTGTTGCGATGGACTTTACCGCACTCACAATTTCGCGGCGCGATCCATAGTTCAGCGCCAAACACAACTTCAGGCCCGTGTTCTTTTGCGACACGTCTTTGGTGATATCCATCTGCTTGAGAACGTTGTCTGGCAGACCCTCGCGACTTCCGAGGTGAACAAATCGGATGTTGTTGTCGACGATTTCGCTTCGCTCGGAGATCAAATACTGGCTGTACAGTTCCATTAGGAAATTGACTTCTTCCTTGGGGCGGTTCCAGTTCTCATGGCTGAAACTGTAGAGCGTCAGGACTTCGACGCCGAGTCGAGCGCAGCGGGTAACGATCTTTCGGACTGCTTTCGCGCCGGCTTCGTGCCCGCGAATCCGGGGCAACCCGCGCGATTGCGCCCACCGACCGTTGCCATCCATGATGATCGCAATGTGTCGCGGGAGCTGCGATTGATCAACGCCAATCGCTTCCATTGGATCCAGTGGGTCGGGGTGGGTTGCCATGATAATATTAGGTACGATGGATCGTTTGGTTTCGTTCGGGGCCAACGCTGACCATTGTGATCGGTGCGCCTACCAATTCTTCGACCTGCGTGACATAATTGCGAGCTTCAGCCGGTAGCGACTCGAATTTCGTCACCCCGCTGACATCGTCTTTCCAGCCCGGCAGCATCTCAATATGCGGGTCGACTGCCGCAAAATCCTCCGAATCAGCCGGCATCGATCGAATTGCCTCGCCCCGGAGACTGTATCCGGTGCAGATACCGACTTCGGCCATGCCGCTTAGCGTATCCATGTGCATCATCGCGATTTCCGTGACCCCGCCAAGCAGTTTCGTCTGCCGCAACGTCACCGCATCCAGCCAGCCACATCTTCGCGGGCGACCCGTCGTGGTTCCAAATTCACGCCCCACCTCCCGAATCCGATCGCCGCGCTCGTCAAGCAATTCTGACGGAAATGGTCCATTGCCCACACGGGTGGCGTATGCCTTGGTCACTCCGACGCAGCGGCGCACAAGATGCGGCGACACCCCCGCACCAGCCGGCACTCCATTCAAACCAGTGTGACTGGCAGTCACATAAGGGAAAGTCCCGTGATCAATATCAAGCAGCATCCCGTTGGCGCTTTCAAACAATACCTGCTGCCCCTTGGCAACGGCGTCCTCTAGGCATGACGTTGTTTCGGCCACGTACTTTGAAAGTTTGCGTTCCGCTATTTCAAGCGTTGAGTTGATTTCGTCATAATTGATCGCGATGGTATTAATGCCTGCGTCATCAGCACCCATCGCTTCGAGAACTGCAGCCTTTCGTTCGCACACGGCTTTGAGGCGATCGGTGTGACGATCCAGGTGAACCAAATCGATCATCCGAAACGCCGACGATCGCAGCATTTTCTCCGCGTAGCATGGCCCAATACCCTTTGCCGTGGTACCGATTTTCTTGCCTTGGGTTCCCGAATCGCGAAGGCGGTCTTCGAGTTTGTGATAGGGCATGACCAGATGGGCTCGATCGCTGACAAGAAGTCGGCCGGCCAGATCGATCCCGCGGGCTTCGAGGCCTTCGATTTCCTCAATGAGTGCAATTGGATCGACCACGACACCCGGACCGATCACGCTGATGGCTTTGTCGCGCAGCACGCCCGATGGCAGCAGGTGAAGGGCAAATGAATCGTCACCAATCCGCACCGTGTGGCCCGCATTCGCACCGCCGTTGAATCGAACTACAACGTCGAAGCCACCGGCTAACAGGTCGACGATCTTGCCCTTGCCCTCGTCGCCCCATCCCATGCCCACAACGCAGGCGTGACGGTTTTCTTGACCAATGTTCGATTGATTGGAGGCGCTAGACATCCCTGTTCTCGTTCAGCCTGATTTTCAATTGAGTTGCGTAAAGGAATCATCGTCGATTCACGAAGGCAGCGAGACTACCACATGCCGCCGAGCCTGCAATGGTTCAGCCTTCTTCCGTCCACAAGGTCTCGGGCATCAGGATGGGCTTGCCGTTTCGATCAACGCAGGCCAGCGTTGAGGTGGCCTCCGTCGAAAGTACCCCGTTGTTGATGATCCTGTAATTGTGGTCCACACGGGTTCGCGTGATTCGTTCAACTTCTGTATGGATCGTCACGACATCGTCATAACGAATTGGGGCGCGATAGCGGATACCAATCTTAGCCACGACAAAGAAAAAACCCTGCTCTTCCATTTCTCGGTAGCTGATCCCCGAAGCGCGCAGCAACTCGGTTCGGGAAACCTCCAGGTACTCGAAATACTTCGCGTGGTGCAGCAGCCCCATGGCATCACACTCGGCATAGCGAACCCGTATCTGCACTTCCGATTTCTGAGCGTTGGTCGCCACCGCGTCTAGCCTCTTCAACGGGTTTTGCCGATATGATCGAAGATCAAACCATCGGGCAGTTGTTAACCGCCGCCAAGTACGACCTTCAAAGTCTGCACCTTCCCATCGCGACGGACGTCAACTTCGACCTCGTCGCCAGGGTTCTTTTCACGCAGGGCGGCCATGTAGTCGTAGATGTTTTTCACCTTCGTTTCACCGATCCGCACGATGACATCGCCGTCTTTCATGCCACCTTTCAACGCTGGGCTATCTTTCATGACGCCATCAACGCCCAACCCTTCACCACCGTCGGCGTAGCTCGGCATGATTCCCATCCGCACCCGCGACCGACTGCCGCTGATCTGCGCCGGGGCAGCCACATAGTGATAAACCGGGCGTTCGTCGTTGTCGATGATCGACCACGCGACGTCTTCAATGTAGGCGAGGAAACGCACCGATTTGTCCGTATTGATCTTATGGGCGTCGTCACCTGGGCGATGATAGTCCTCGTGCAAACCGCTGAAGAAATGAAGCGATGGAATCTTCTTTTGATAAAACGATGTGTGATCGCTGGGACCTGTCGCGCTGGCGCTACCCTTCAAATCAAACCGGTGCTTGTCAGCCAACTGCTGCAACATATCGCCAAACCCCTCAGCCGCCTCCGTACCAAAAACTTGAATAGTGTTGTTGTCCTCAGCCAATCGCCCAATCATGTCCATGTTGAGCATGGCCACCACATTCTCAAGTTCAATCGTTGGGTGGTTCACGAAATGCTTGCTGCCAAGCAACCCGGACTCCTCGCCTGAGAACGCCATGAATACAACGCTGCGCTTGAGCGGTTGCTGCGAGGCGAGTTTGCGGGCCAACTCAATCACGCCAGCCGTTCCCGAAGCGTTGTCATCTGCACCATTGTGGATCTGCGGAATCTGATCGGTGGACTCGGCGCTGTGGCGGCGGGCTGAGCGCGGCACGGCCTTGCCAAGATGGTCATAGTGGGCACCAATGACCACAATTTCGTGGGCCAGCGGTCCGACGCCCTTGAGTATGCCCACAACATTGCGCGTCTTCGCCATTTCGCGGACGATGCCCGAATCGCCTTTCATGTGAATGCCGTTCAACGCATTCGATGCGGGATTGCCAGCATCGAGCTGATCTTGCAATGATCGCAGGTCGCCTGCTCCTCCAGCTTTGATCAGCGATTCGGCGAACGCTTGCGACACGTGAAATGCTGGCAAGCCATAGTCGGCAGAGTTGTCGCCACCCCTCCATCTCTGAAGCTTGTCAGCACCGCCTTCATCGGTCAGCCGATTCACAATCAATACAGCGACCGCCCCCTTTTCCTTGGCGTTGTAAACCTTGTTGCTGAACTGGGAGTGCGGCGTAAAATCATCGTCATCACCCAACCATGACGGCGGTTCGTGGCGAAGCATCAAGACAACTTTTCCATCAACGTCGAAGTGTGCGTAGTCGTTGTGTTTCTTGTCGTCGTTGATAATTCCGTATCCCGCGAAAACGACATCGCCTTCAAAATGACCCGACCCTGAAAAACCGAACGGAACGAAGTCGGATTCAAACTTCGGCTGCAAATCGACACCAGTCACGTGGATTTCGCAGGAGTTCGACAGTTTCGGATTGAGCGCGACTTCAAACGACTGAAAAAACGTCCCGTCATCGCCGGCCGGATGAAGCCCGGAACTGGAAAGGTGATTGGCAATATAGTCGGCGGACCGTTCGATTCCGGGCGTACCCAGTCCCCGGCCGCCCTGCGCGTCGTCTGCAAGAAAATTCACATGCCCTTGGTACGAATTCGTGGTGATCGAGTACGTCATCACCGCGCCGCAGACCAGCGTCGGCATCGCAACGCAACTCAGCAAGACTGCTGCTAGCGGGATATTTCGATTCTTATCGCAAGCTCGAAACGGTTGAACAAATACCATGTTGCGAATCTCCTATGCGCCCGATGATCTAGAAAAATGGATGAAACGAAACTACGAGGCATCCTAGCGGTCACATCAATCAGACGCAACGCGCCATGCCATCGCTCAATCGAACCACGTGGGATGAAATTGAAATGTGAATCGTTGAATCAGGCGCGGATACAAAATCGCGGCCATGCTAAGGCAATTCTTGCCAGTGGGCGTTGTAGACCCACCCTTCCGGACCGGCAACCGATGGGGCATTCCCGCCAAAGACATCATCGACTTGGGTGCTCGAAAGCGCCCGATCGTAGATTGCCACTCGGAACAATTTTCCCAACCATGGACGATCATTCGACGTCTCGTTGCCCATCACCAATTCGTAACCGCTATTCCAATTGAAAGTGCCGGTGCGCGCGGTCGTGGTTTCAAGTGAGCCATCAACGTACATCTTCACATTGTCTCCGTCATAGGTCACGATGACGTGCTTGGTCGTGTCGACACTGAGTACGCTACCGGATTCGATGTCAGGCATGCCGTTGTTGTTGGTGGACGTCGTTTTGACACGCTGTCGAATCTCAAAATCTTCCTGCCCAAGTGTGAAGTTGCGATTGCCCGTACCGGACGAGTAGCTGACGATTCGGGCGGGACCGTCCTGCGTTGTGTTTGCAGGCGCAAATCTGCATTCCAGTGTCATTTCATCCGTGTCGGTGAGGGCGTTATACAGTTTGGTGGCCGCAACGCCCGATTCGAGAATTGTGGAGGATGTCAGCTCGATTCCGCCGCCTGAGATCCATGTCACGTCAGAGGTGTCTGTCACTGACAAATCAAGCGCCGTACCGAATGCGCTGGTATCTTTGACAATGGTCCCTTTCCCCGTGTATGAACCGATAGGCAGAAGGCCGTACAGATTGGTGATTTGCTTTGCACTCAAGGCATCGTCGTACACCCGCACATCATCGATCGTTCCACTGAAATGGCTCTGAAGCGGTGAGACCGAACCAGAACCGCTTCCCCAGGTATTGGCTCCCAAGACGAACGGTTCTGTATTGCCGGATCCTCCAGATGAACTGCCCAATCCTCCCTGATATGAGTCGCTGTCAACCTCAGATCCATTCATATACAATTTCATCCCACTGGTCCCAAACGTAAGGACGACGTGATATGTCGTCTTCGTCGCAATCGTTCCGGACTGGATGGTGTACGATGCACTGTCGCTTTGCAGGCGAATCTTAACCCGCGACGATTCGGTGTAGATATGCACGTGCCCTCCGTTGACATATCCAGATGCATCCTTTGAAAAGAGGCCCATCGTGCTTGAGGGCTGTGTTGTGCTGAACCAGAACGAAATCGTACCACTGGAGAGCATCAAACTTGAGTTGTGCGGCAACTCAATATAATCGTTGCTCCCATCAAAACCGTAGGCTGTGCCCACCACCCCGGGGTCACCAGGTGTAGCCCCATTGACGGTACCGTCAAGTCCCGAAATACCATCTACCGCGGTTGCGCCCACGTCATCCAAATTCCAATGATGGATCAGTTGCGGGTCTGGCTTCACTTCATTGAATTCGTAGAGGGCAATCAATTGCGGATCGCTGTCGGCGGCGGGAAGCAGTTCCAAGGCATTTTTATAAAGCTGCGCGCTGCTCAACGCTTCGTCCCATATCTTGACATCGAACATCGTTCCACGAAATGGGCGATCAAGGGTCCCTTCGTTTCCAAGCAAGAAATGCTCGCTGGACCAATCATCGAAATCACCGCCGCTCGCTGATGACGTATGCACCAACACGCCATCGACGTACAACTTGACGTTGTTGCTATTGGTTCCGTGATCGATCGTCATCGCCAAGACGTGGAATTCGTCCATCCCCCACGTGTCATTTTGCCGATATTCGACCGCACTGCCGCTGCTATTCTTCGCACGACCGATCAAATCATCGTGCGCTGAGCTCCCGGTGTAACCTCCCATCAAACTGAAATTTCGCGTCGCGGAGCCAGTGTCTCGCGAGTAGGTCACGAGCCGACCACCCGAATCGTCCAGTTCCTCTGCCTTGAGGAACACTTGAACCGTCATCGCCTCGCTTGCTTGCAGGGTACTCTTAAACGTATCTGCCGTTGTCGTTTGCGCCGTTCTGCAAGCCGCCGTTCCGGATTGAGCGTTCTGGTTGAAGTAGAGTCCGGTCCCGCCCTGAAGATCGTTGACCCACGTCAAGGTACCGTTTCCAGAAACGAATTGCAGATCGACCGATCCCTCGCGGTCGTTTACGGCAGTGCCCGATTGTTCGTCAAAATCATAATGCAAAGTGGGGCTTGTGACCGTGGGGGTTTGCGATGCCCATTCCAACGAACGTTTCAAGACATCCTTGCCCTCATCGGTAAGTAGATCGATATCGAAGGAACTACATCCCCATGGTAAATGCACGCGGCGCGCGGAAGCGGTCCCTCCGCCGTAAAGCGCCCCTCCGGTGTCAATGACAACCAGCGCCGCATTGCTGGTTGACGGTTGATTGGCGAGAATGGCCGTGCCACCGCCGAGCGTTCCCGACGCAACATGCAAATCAGATGAACCTGAAAGTATTCCCACAACACCGCTGCTCATGCCGGATGTGATGTAGTGGGTATTGTCGATGACGTCGATACTTGTGCTCGTGTAGCAAGTACCTGACGAGGCAATGCCCAATTCATCGGGAAGCGCATTATCCTCATTGACGACACCAATGGGCGCACCGAGGAATTTCGTTCCTACGTCAGACGATGACACCTCTTCCGACACATACGCCACATTCTGCTCAGCCGCAGCGACATCATAGGCGGACTGCGATTCGTTGGCTGAAATCAATGTCACCTCAAAATCCCATGATTCCATCAGAACTTTCTTGGCATCGTCCTGTGATGACAGGTTCGTCTTGTCGGGCACGACAAACAGCACTTTCGTCGACGTGCTCGACCCTTCCGGTGTGATCACGGCCCGCGCTGTGTAAACGGTTCCGGCGTACTTCGCGATCGAAGTTATCGTGAAAACGTCTTCGTCATCATCGTCGAGGTCGCCGTCCCCTTCGGCTGGGTTGGCAATGGCCCCATCATCGTCGGTGTCCTCACCGTCATTGACGGTGATGCTGAACGTACCACCCGACAAGGACGCATCGGTGACCCACGCGCCTTCGCTTTTGACCGTCCGCCAGTTTTCTTCCGCCCGGATGTAGGCCAGTGTCATACGAATACCGGACTCTGCGATTTGGCTTGCCTTCGCATGGTCTTCCATGTTGCGACTGATCGCCGAAGTGGTGCCCGTCGATGCGATGAAGGTGGCTGCCAATGTCGCGATGAGGGCTGTGACGACGAGAACAGAGATCAGTGCAATCGCGGGACGCCTGCGCAATGCTGATCTGGACTCGACGAGTACATGCTGAGATTCTGGACAACGCTGTTTCGTTCTGCGCATGGTAATCCCCCTTAATTACGTCTTAGATCGACGAGCCGCGATCGTGAATTCACGCGGATCGCGAACCGAGGCAGTGCGCCCGATAACAACGCCCGTCAGTGATTGCGGGCGCATTTGCGATTCTTGAAATGTGGGGGAAGCACATGGATTTTAGGGCAACGACCGGCGCATTGGAGTTGCGGCAAACTTGAACCGAACCGATCGGATGCAGCATCGGCGGTCGCAAATAAATACTTGGCGTGCAATCGAATCGGACCGAACACCTACGCCACCGCGATCGCCCCGCTCTCATCCACCTGCTCGAACTTGACGCTGACGCGGGTGGAGACGCCCGGTTCCTGCATGGTCACGCCGTACATTTGATCGGCGATGCCCATGGTGCGCTTGCTGTGGGTGATGACGATGAATTGGCTCTTGTCGAGGAATTCGCGAATGATGCCGTTGAAGCGCTCGTTATTGGCTTCGTCGAGCGCCGCATCCACTTCGTCGAGGATGGCGAACGGGCTGGGTCGCGAGCGGAAAATGCTCATTAACAGCGCGATCGCGGTCATGCTCTTTTCACCACCGGACATCAGCGTAATGCTTTGCAGTTCCTTACCTGGCGGGCGGGCCATGATTTCGATACCGCATTCGAGAACGTTTTCGGGATCTTCGAGAATGATCTCGGCTTTACCGCCTCCGAAAAGCTTGCGGAATAATTCGCGGAAGTTTTCGCGGATCGCCTCAAACGCTTCGACAAATCGCGTCACGCATAACCCGTTAAGTTCTTCGATCAACGCATCCAACTGCTTACGGGCACCGTCCAAGTCATCGCTTTGATCGGTCAGGAATTGGTGACGCTCTTCCAACTCCTGCTGTTCGGCGATCGCTTCGTGATTGATGTTGCCCAAGCGATCGATCTTCTGCTTGAGTCCGGCGATCTCTTCTTCAACCGCCGCCCAATCCTGATCGTCGTGCTCGTAATTTTCGTACAGGTCGGCAAGGTCCAACTTCAATTCATCGTTGACCCGCGAAACCAATTCATCGCGACGCACGCCCGACTCATGAAGCTTGATCCGCTGCTCCTGCAACTGCTCATCTGTTCGCGTCAGGTCATCGCGCAATTGCCTTGTCGCGTTGGCCAGCTCTTCAGCTTTCTGACGGAGGGCGTCGCGATTTTCTCGAAGTTCGCGCCCCGTTGTCTCGAGTCGTTCAGCTTCGGAGGCAAACTCAGCCAACTGTTCACGGCCCTTCTCGATCGCCGCTTTTGACTCTGCGATTCGTGATGTCGCGTCTGCGATTTCGCGTTCAGCCGCTTCCATGCCCTCTTGGGCGTTGCGGATGCTACGTCGCAGGGCGCTGATCGTCTCGACAGCCGCCGCCCGCTTTTCGAGCATCTGACCAGCTTCGACCTTGGCATTGGTCAATTTCTCAACGATTTCGCGCCGCTCACCAGTCAGTCGATCGACTTCTTCTTGATGCACCAACACCTGGGCTTCACGGGTGGCGCTGTCGGTTTCCAAATTCGAGAGCAGACCCTTGCCCTCATTGGCTTTGACGGCTGCATCGGCAATCTCTTTCTCAATCGCCGATACCTCACCAACCACCAGCGGTTGTTCGGATGTCAGGCGGCGAATGCCTTCATCGCAGTTCTGGATCGCCGCATTCACTTCGACGCGACCGGTCTGCATTTCGTGAATCGCGTTTCGCAATTCCTGTTGGACCCGATCCAAGTGGGCTGCCTGCGCCGACGATCGATTCAGATCACCGCTGATTTCTTCGACACGCTCGTCGATGACCGCCAACTGCCCATCCAATTCTCGCAATTCGCTGATTCGGGAAATCAAACCGGCGTGGCTTCGGGGCGGACCAATCCGTACTCGCCCTCCCGACTCGACCACTTCACCTTTAAGCGTCACGAAACGATGCCCGTGCCCTTCGACCGACATAGCAAGTGCGTTGGCCAACGTATCCACGACGATCGTCTTGCCCAGAAGCGTCTGAGCGAGCAATTCCACCGAATCGTCGTAACGCACAAAATCAGTGGCCCGCGCGACGAATCCGGGGCGATCGAAGAAATCGACGATACCGGACACTGGCGTCAATCGGTCCAGGCAAATCAAGATCGTCCGTTCCTTGAGATCTCCCATCAGTTGAGCGTCGGACAAAACGGCATCACTGTCGGTGACAACCAAATGCTGATCCTGCTCACCGATCGCGGCTTCGACGATGTGGGCGCGATGAATATCCGTCTCAAACAAGTCCGCCACCAAGCCCAAGACCGTGTCGTATGGTCCGTCACCTTCCGCGAGCAACTTGCGATCGAGAATTTGTCGGGCACCGGCACCGACCCCCTCCATCTTCTGCTGCAAATCATCAAGCACCTGGTGGCGGCTATGGAGCGCTGTGCGGGTTTCGCGTTCAGCCGAAAGCGTCTCGGCTAGTTTCGCGCTTTGGGCGTCGCTGATGCGAGCTGCGTCGCGCTTCTCGTTGAGACGACTCGTTTCAATCTCAATCAGTTCGTCAACCTCGGACAGCTTATTGCGGAGTTCACTTCGCCGTTCGACGATGGACGCCAACTCATCGCGAATGACGACGATCCGCTGCGCTAGGCGTCCTTTTTGTCCTTCGAGCGTATCGCTGTGCTTCGAAAGGCTCGCAATTTCGTTGTTGATTTGGGCTGTCCGGCGAAGCAAATCGACCACGCCGGCTTTTTCATCTTCAACGGAAGCAGCCGCCTCAGTGATGCGCCGCGCGAGGCCCTGTTCACCGGCACTTAGTTCGTCGATGAGTTTGTTGTGCTCTTCTGTTTTGTGTTGGAGCTCTGCAGCTTGCTTTTCGACTTGCGTGATTTCAGATTGCTGTTGCTCGTGGCGACTGGTCTCTTGCGCGAGGCGGGTTTTGGAGCGATCGACGTTTGATTCCTGCTCTTCGATCCGATGCTCAGCCGCTCCGATGCGTTCCTCGGTCGCGGTGACTTTGGAGTTGATCGTCACCAAGGCATTGTCATTGGTTGCAATCGACTCGGACAACGCTTCCGTTTCGCGGGTGACCCGGGTCACTTCGCCATCGTTGTTTTCGATGTCAGCCCGAAGTTTCTTGGACGCGTCGCTGGCCTCCTTCACCTTCGTTTCGATCGCCAATGCCGACTCAGTCAGACGGTGGTATTCGGCCATCGCGAAACTCGCTCGCAATTCGCGAAGGCGTCCGTCGTATTGTTGGAAATTCCGGGCTTTTCCGGCTTGTAGCTTGACGCTGCGGAGTCGCTTCTCGACTTCCTCAATGATGTCGGCGACGCGTAGAAGATTCTGCTCTGTTCGGTCGAGTTTGCGCTCGGCATCGCGCTTGCGTGTTCGATACTTGCTGATCCCAGCCGCCTCTTCAAAAATCGACCGCCGCTCGGTGGGTGACGAGTGCAGCAACGATTCGACGCGTCCCTGTTCAATAACCGCATAAGCATTGGTGCCGATGCCGGTGTCGAGAAACAGCTCGCGGATGTCCTTGAGGCGTGACGGTTCTTTGCAAACCTGATAATCGCTTTCGCCGGATCGAAACAACTTGCGGGTGATGGTCACTTCGTCGCGATCGAGAGGCAGTGATCGGTCGGTGTTGTCGAAGACCAGATCAACCTGGGCCATCCCGCTGCTCTTGCGGCCAGCCGCCCCGTTGAAAATCATGTCGAGCATCTGTCGACCGCGAAGCGACCGAGCCGACTGCTCGCCAAGGACCCACTTGAAGGCATCGACAACGTTGGACTTACCGCAACCGTTGGGGCCAACGATGCACGTCACCCCCGAGCCGAAGTCAAAATCGACCTTCTCAGCGAAGCTTTTGAAGCCCGACATGGATACACGTTTTAAGAGCACTGGCTTGCGACCTCCTGTCACCCAATAGAGCACCAATCCGTGGTGCATTCAAGCCCACAATGTGCGGTCTGGACCTTCCGGGTGGGATCATTGATTATGGGACGAAACTAGCCCAATAAGAGTATCGCGATTCGCCCACAATTACCAGCACGATCCACGCTCACCGCCAACATTTCCTGCACGTTGCGTGGCATTTAATCCGACGTACAATCAAGTCGGACGTTGCAACGGACCCAAAGAAACCGCAAGTGTAGATGACCCATTCCATGACTCACATGACACGTGCAAAACAAAGTTTGTCAGTCACACTGAGTGTAACGCTATTACTTTGCACCGGATGCGGCCTGCTGAGCTTTCGGAATCCGGAATTCGACAACGCCGAGACGGGCGAAGACGGTCAGATGTTTGTGTTGGATGATCTTGAGGCCATCGCCGCTGATCCCGACCTGACCGAAGAGGAAAAACGCGACGCCTTCGCCGATATGGGCATCGAAGATCAAGACCTCATCGACGCCCTTCTGAACTAGTCAGCCTAGCTCGTCCCATTACCGCAACAACTCACAGGGTATCACCCCATCTCGTAGGTCCGAACCACATTGCAGGTTCCAAATAGCCCCTTCGCTGTTATACTTTTGGGTTGGTATGGCAATTGGCCCACAGGTTGCTGAGAATCTTGCGGGCTGGGCTGAAATCAAATGAGACGAATCGCAGTCATCAATCAAAAAGGTGGCGTGGGTAAAACCACGTCATGCTGCAACGTCGGCGCGGCGATCGCATCGACGGGTCGGCGGGTGCTGATGATCGACCTCGATCCGCAAGCCCACCTCAGCATGCATCTGGGCATCGATCCCTATCCCGATCGACCCAGCGTCTATGACGTGCTCACCGACAACCTCCCGGTTTCAGAAGCCACCATCCAACTTAGCGAGAACCTTCATTTGATCCCAGCCCACATCGATCTTGCTGCGGCCGAGATGGAACTGGTCAGCGTCATGGGGCGGGAGGTCATTCTTCGCGACGCTTTGCCAGAATTCGCCGAGCAGTACGACGTGATGATGATGGACTGCCCGCCGTCGCTCGGCGTTTTGACGATCAACGGGTTAGCCGCCGCAAACGAAGTGCTGATCCCACTGCAACCCCATTTCCTTGCGCTGCAGGGCGTGGGGAAGCTGCTTGAAACGATTGAATTGGTGCAGAAACGCATCAATCCCGAATTGGTGGTATCGGGCATCATCCTCTGCATGTACGAAGCCGGAACCCGGTTGGCAGCCGAAGTGACGTCAGACTTGAAGGAGTTTGTGGAAGCCGCTCGCGACACCCGCAAGCCATGGTCCAAAGCGAAGGTGTTCGACACCTGCATCCGCCGCAACATCAAATTGGCTGAGAGCCCTGGCTACGGCAAGACCATCTTTGATTACGCCCACTCGAGCAACGGAGCGATGGACTATGCGATGTTGGCTGCCGAGGTTCTTGGGATCGATCAAGTCAACGTGCCGAAGCAAATCCTGACCACACCTGACTCCGATGCGACCGTAGATCAAGAAGTTGCAAATGCGCCAACTCACAAGACAGCCCCCGCGGACGTACCGACCTTGGAAGTCGAAGGGCGCACCGTCACCGGCCCGATTGAGGTGATGGCACCTGAACAAGAAACCCAACAAGTAGCAGAGCCTCAGGTCCCACGTGACGACTTGAGAAAACCGAACGAGAAGGCCACTCCAACGAGAACACCGCCCCCTACCGATCGCTCGGCCAACTCCGGTGGTGGTCGCATCCCGATTCAGTTTGAAGAAGCTGTCGAATCTGATTCCGAGGCCCGGCTTGGCTGACTCATCAAATATGCCAACGAAGGACATGCCAACGAACCCGAGTTTCTTTCGACGTTACGCTACGGCCATCTGGTTGACATATTGGGTTTGCTTGACTGGTTTGTTGCATTGGCCAAAGCTGCCCCGCCTTCCGATTCAAATCAGCAAACGCGGACTGGTCGCCCACTTCACGACGTTTGCGATTCTCGCGGGTCTGTGCGTTTTCGCCCGAATCGCAAGCGGAGGTCTTACTCGCAAATTCGTGCTTCAATGGACGGTCATCTTTTTGCTTTTCGGAGCGCTGAGCGAAACGTTGCAGCCGTTGAGCAACCGTCACCGCGACTTGGCCGACTTCATCGCCAATGCCAGCGGGATCTTGGCGATGATGGGTTACGCCTACGCCAAGTACGCCCGCAGCCCCGTAATTGTCCGTCCGAACTCGAACTGACGCCCCTGATACCCCGATATGGGGCTTAGTTACTTCAGGGTTACGGGTGACGAGCGAATCCCCGATATACACTATCTGTGTGGTCGACCATCAACACGTCGGGCCGACCTTACGTCTGGATTCGCCGGGTTTCCGACTCTCGAGATTTTGGGGAGAACACGCTTTTGAAAGAACGAAGAATCGCAGTCATCGAAGACGAAGCTGCCATCCGGCGTGGAATTTGTGACATGCTGCGCGTTGGCGGGTACACGCCAGTGGAAGCCGCCGATGGTGAAGCAGGCGTCGCCGCTGCGCGCACTTCGGGCGTTGTTCTCGTGTTGCTTGATCTGATGCTTCCCAAAATGGACGGCATGCAGGTCCTTGAGGAGATTCGCAAATCGCACCCGATGCTGCCCGTCATCATCTTGACGGCGCGCGGGGCTGAGAATGATCGCGTGCTCGGTCTCAAACGCGGTGCGGATGATTATGTCGTCAAGCCGTTCTCTGCCCGCGAATTATTGGCGCGAATGGAAGCCGTCCTGCGCCGAACACCGGCGCGTCCCACATCGGTCTCGTCCGTTGTGGCTGGCGGTGTCAAGGTAGACTTCGCCCGGCGCGAGGTGGTCTTCCCCAACGATGAACGGCGCAAGCTGTCCGAAATGGAGTCGGGGATACTCGAGTTCCTGACATCGAACCCAGGCCGCGTGGTGACGCGCGAAGAGTTGCTAACGCGGGTTTGGGGCATCACCGCCGACGCATCAGACACACGGGCGGTGGACATGCACGTCACACGATTACGCACCAAGCTGACCGCTCCGGATGACACTATTACCGTCGAGTGGATTTCGACGGTGCGCGGCAAGGGCTACATGCTAGGCCCAACCGTCGCCGATGCCGTGCTTGCCAGGGAGAGTTCGGCCCCATGAATTGGATTGCCAAGAGCGGAAGGTGGGCCTACCTGAC
>BQJS01000028.1 GCA_021604825.1 Phycisphaerae bacterium
CTCGGACGGGTCACGAGCGAACCGGAGGATGGCCGGTACAAAAACATTCGAGACTGGGCGGGTGAACGGCAGAACGTTGTCTTGCTCATTTTCTTTCTGATGCAGGCCACTTGGGTGGTGCTGTTCGCGCTGCCGCAATACATCGCGATGCAAAATCCGCGAGCCTTCGGGGGGCTCGATGTGTTGGCCATCGCCATTCTCGCTGTCTCGCTCATTGGTGAATCCATCGCAGATCGGCAGTTATCTTTGTTTCGCAAGTCCGAGGCCAACAAGGGCGAAGTGTGTCAGGTTGGATTATGGCGATACTCGCGTCATCCAAATTACTTCTTTGAATGGCTGCATTGGTTTGCATATCCGGTTTTGGCCATCGGTATGGGCCGCACTGCCTGGCTGACACTCGTCGGCCCGGTGCTCATGCTATTCTTTCTTCTCAAAATCACCGGTATTCCGCCCACCGAAAAACGGGCGCTGCAAAGTCGCGGAGAGCGATACCGCAAGTACCAGCGCACGACCAGCGCATTTATCCCTTGGTTCCCACGGAATTCTGCAACATGAACAACGAGTATCAATCCAAAGGCCCGATCGCCTGGGCGGAACGCGGTTGGCTGCCAGACGTTCTCGTCAGGTGGGGCATCCGCCGATTGCTGAAAACGCGGCTGGAGCAGGAACTGGGCGACGACTGCGAAGATCGTCACGAACGGCAACAGCGCTTTCTCGCCGCGATGCAGGACAGCCCGGTGGCCATCGTCCCGCAGAAGGCCAATGAACAGCATTACGAAATCCCTGCCCGTTTCTACGAATTGGTTTTGGGCAAGCATCGCAAGTACAGCGGGTGCTTTTGGCCAACGGGTACGCGCACACTCGACGATGCCGAAGCTGCGATGTTGAAACTCACCTGCAAGCGCGCAGAACTGGCGGACGGCCAGGACATTTTGGAGTTGGGCTGCGGGTGGGGTTCGCTCACGCTATGGATGGCTGAACACTTCCCGAATTCAACGATCACCGCCGTTTCGAACTCAACCAGCCAAGGCGCATTTATTCGCGAGCAATGTCGCGCGCGTGGACTGAGCAACGTGACCGTCATCACTGCCGACATGAATGTTTTTTCCCCGGAGGGCAAGTTCGATCGTGTCGTCTCGGTCGAAATGTTCGAGCACATGCGCAATCTGGGCTTGTTGCTCGAGCGGATCGCGTCATGGCTCAGAGACGATGGCAAGCTGTTTGTCCACATATTCACGCACACGACATGCACCTATCCATTCGAGACAACCGGGCGCGACGACTGGATGGGGACATATTTCTTTTCCGGTGGGATGATGCCGTCCGACCATCTTCTGCTTTACATGCAGGACTCGGTCAGACTCGACCGCCATTGGTGCGTCAATGGGCAGCACTATGAAAGAACCGCCAACGCCTGGCTGGCCAACATGACCGACCGAAAGTCCGAGGTGTTTGACGTCTTGCAGGCGACCTATGGTCCTGACGAGGCCCGACGCTGGTATCACCGTTGGCGAATTTTCTTCATGGCCTGTGCGGAACTTTGGGGATATCGGAATGGCAACGAATGGCATGTGGGGCATTACTTAATGAGTCCGCGCCGATCCCGCGCAGGCGAAGCTAATCGGCAGACGTCAAGTCTTTCAAACCAAGGTGATCTATCATGCGCTTCCGCCTGAGTATCCCGCTGATCGCGGCGGTGATGCTGCTGGGGTGTGAGCGCCGAACGGCTGACACCCGAGGTGCTCAGTTGACGAATGACGAGCAGAAGGAATTTCTGCAAGCACCGGCGACGAAAGAGTCGACGAGCAGCGATGGCGAACAGGCCTTGGTCACCGTAAAGCAGGTGGATCTGAAACGATACATGGGGCAGTGGTATGAAATTGCCCGGTATCCCAGTGTTTTCCAAAAAGGCATTGTGGGCGTTATCGCAGAGTATCGTCTGCGGAACGACGGGCGAATCGACGTCATCAACAGTGGATTTGTCAAGTCGCTGGATGGTAGATCGGACCGCTCCGAGTCGATTGGATGGGTTGTCGAAAAGAGCCGTAATGCAAAATGGAAAGTTCAATTCATTTGGCCGTTCAGTGTTCCCTATTGGATCATCGATCTTGGCGACGACTACGAGTACGCCGTTGTAGGTCAACCATCCCGGAAATACTTATGGGTGCTGAGTCGTACACCGCAAATGGACGACGAGACCTACGACGGAATCTGCCAGCGACTGGCGAAGCAAGGTTACGATCCCGCGCGTCTTCAAAAAACACCACAGCCCAGCGGTTTTGACTGAGGCAAAGTCAATAGCGATGGCGATCTGCTAGTTGCCGGACTGACCTGCAAACGGTATTGGATCGAATCCCATCCCCGCGTAACCAAGCAATGTCCCCGTGGCAAACGCGAGATCGACCTGCGCGATCTGATACGCGACAATGGCTCGCATCTCGCGAAGCTGGGCATCACCCAGTTGAGACAAGACCTCAAGTACTTCGCGCATGGTCCGCAATCCCTCCTCGAACTGCTTCAGCTCCGCTTCGTAATTGACGCCCGAAACAACGACATTTTGGCGGGCCGCGAGGATCCGCTGCCAGTTCTGATCGAGAATGTCCAGGGCATCGAACACTTCCTGCCGAATGGCCAATTCACGTAGTTCCCTTGTGGCCATTCGTTGCACCCGCGACAGCATGGCTTGACGCAATCGTGCCTCCCGGGCATTGTTGGTCACGGGAATCTCACCACGTAACCCCACCGTAAACTGGGAGTTGTCGAAGTCCCACATGCCTTCCCAAGCCGACCCCATAGACCCTTGACGGTCAAGCAACCCATACTCAAAGTCGACCACGAAAAGCGGGAGCGCCTTGTTTCGGGCCAGGTCAATCTTGATGGCGTCAGCCGCCAACTTCAATTCGAGTTCCAGCATCTCCATGCGATTGTCCAGCGCGCTCTGTGCCAGGTCCTGCCGATTAAAACTGAAACGCAGGAGTTGCGGTGCGGACAATGTGTTCATGGTGGTTTCGGAATCGAGTTCGACGTCTGGCATGTTGAGGACACGTTTGAGTTGCCGCTGCTTAATTCGCAATTCCGTTTCCGCAATGATCAGCGATTCCAATCGTTGCGCAACGCCGACCTCCGCCCGAACGATTTCGATCTTCGCCGAAAGCCCTTCGCTCGCCCGCTTGCGGACTAACTCCAGGTTGTCGAACGCAAGGTTGTACTGTTGCAAGCGAATCTCAAGCGTTTTCTGTGCGCCGTACGCTTGCCAATATATTTTCTCTGCACCGGCGAGGATTCGAATCGCGTTGAGCTTGGTCTTTGCGTTGACGGCTTGAGCGTTGAGCCGGGCCATGCGGATTGAGGCGGTGTTCGCCCTAACGCCGGCGTCACGAAGCAAGGGTTGACTGTAGGAGAATTTCAAACTTGAAACGTATTGTTCGAAACGTTGCGGTTCGAGCTTGTTTTGCTCGTCGAATGCGTTTCGCAGCTTGACTTTTCCTCCCGTGGGCAGCGGCACTTCGACACCCACGTCGAAACTTAGCTTCTCTTTGGTTTGTTCGACTTGGGTCTGTTTCACCAGTTTCTTGTCAAGTTCGTCCGTGTCGGAGGTGAACTCAACCAAGTCGCCATCGAGTCGCGGGGTGTTCTCTCGCTTGTATTCAACCCCGCCGAATATGGTCGCGTCGAACTTCGCTTCTTCCTCACTGACGATCGTCTGAGCCAGTTCCGGGTCAACCAACACCACGTTCAAGTCGAGATTGTTCCTCAGCGTCTCGGCGCGAAGCGTTGCCACCGTCAAATCCAAATGCTCTTTGGGAGGCGATTTTGGCGTGGGGCTGCGACGCTGCTTGACTGACTCCAATTCATCTTCGATCGTGGCCCCGCGCGTCGAGGACAGGGTCGCCAAGTTTGATTGCCCAATGTCTCGGACGTACTCTGACACCCGTTGGCGTCGCGGGCCGTCCATCCCGTCTTGCCATGAAGCGCATCCCGAATGCATGGTGATTGCGATGGCCAGCACGGGCAACAAGCCGCGAGGTATTTTCATGACGATTCCTGTTTCATCCTACTTCATGGTCGACGCGATCATGCATGTTGTGCCAAATTATTTCAATCGCTTTCTGGCAATATCTGTCTCTGGTTCAGTCGGTGCGATGACCGGTGGGAACCCATTAAGCTGTCGCCAGACTTCATAGCCCAATGAAACTCGATTCAAGAGCACCCAACCCTTGGTCCGCACGCCTTGACGAAGATAGCGGGCGTCCGGCCAATCTTGATCCGATTCGTCCGGCACAACCATCAATCGAAACTTCCCGTTACCGTCGTCCGTCGAGTCGATGAGGGCGACTTTGCCTCCGAAGGTCCCGACAGCCACCGAAGGCCAACCCACGAATTGCACTGCAGGCCAACCCTCAAACTGCACCCGCACCTTGGCGCCCAGACCGATCAGCGGCGCGTCGTTACCGTCCACCCAAAGTTCCACCGCCCGGTCCAATGTGTCGGGAACCAACGTCAACAGCGGATCGCCTGCCTTCACAATTTCGCCACCTTCGTTGGCAACCACGCGGAATACCGTTCCCCTGCGTGGAGCACTGACCGACTGCGACCTTTGTCGAGACAATTGCACTTCAATTCGCGCAAGGCTCCCCTTGGCATCCTCAGCTTGCCCCCGCGCGTCACCGAGAGACGCATTGGCTGAATCGATCTTGGATTGTTGATCGGTGGTGACCTTAGCAAGATCTTGTCTTGAAGCCTCCAAGTCAGCGATGCTGCTCTCAAGCGCCGCGTTCGCGCGATTGAACCCGGCTTGCGATTGCTCATAATCTCGCTTGGCGACTTCAAACTGCCGCTGCGAAACAATTCCGTCCGCGATCAGGTTCTGCTTGCGCTCGAACTGCGCCTGGGCTGCCACCCGTGCAGACTCGGCGGCTGATAGCGCTTCGCGGGCGGCACGCACATCCTGCTTGTTGGTTTCAAGTCGAAATGTCGCAGCCGCCACGGCAAGCTCTAACGTCGCTTCCAAATTCCCGACCTGGGCTTCGTACGATTGTACTTTTTGTTCGTAGGCTGCGAGTTTACCCACCAAGGCGTTCTTCTCTTGTTCGATACGCGTCATCAGATTTGGATCAATGTCACTGATTTCAACGAGGGGGTCTCCGGCTTCAACCTTCGAGCCTTCCTGCACCCACCAGCGCACAATGCGCCCATTGATCGGTGCTTCGATCTCCTGTTGCCGCTCAAGCGGCGCGAAGGCAACAACACGCCCCAGTCCGCGAATGTTCTGCTGCCAGGGTGCCAAGAGCACGAAGAAAGGACCGAGTACGAATGCGGCGGCAAGTACAAGCGCAATCCGAATCGTCCAGCGCGACGATCTCACCATCGCCAGCGCGTTTGAATTCGGGTCAACGAATAGCGCGCCTTTCTTCGAAGCAGAATCAAGAGAGGTTGACGAAGCGGTCATGGTGACACCTCCTCTCCATTTTTGGTTGAGTTAACATCATTGCCCTTAGCAGCAAGAGTACCATCAATCAAGCTTCCCCGCTGACGTAAGTTGCCGTGGGTTGAATCACGATTGCCCAGCACAAGCAATGTCCAACCAGTGTTTGGTTGGGTCAGCGATTCAAGGGCTTTTTCCCGCGCGCCGGCATCCAAGCCCTCTAGGACATCGTCAATCACGAGGAGCCGCGGTTTACCCGCAATGGCGCGGGCGAGCATGAGAGTCTTTGCCTGACCCGATGACAGCGGGGCCCCGGCATGATTGAGTGTCGTTGCCAATCCTTCCGGTAAGTCCTTGATCTGTTCGAGCATGCCAAATGCGTCAAGCGCCTCTCGGATGCGGGCCGGGCTGACGTCCGGCCTGCCCATGCCAACGTTTTCCTCGATCGTCCCGTCAATCATCTCAACACCCTTAACCACGGCAATCTGACGACGCAATGATTCCAAACTGATCTCGCGAATATCCACGCCGTCAATCTCAATGCGCCCGGATGTGGGCGTTCTCAATCCGTACAACAGGTCGGCGAGGGTGCTCTTTCCACTGCCATGTTCGCCGACGACATGGATGCATTCTCCGGGGCGCACACAAAGATTGACTTCGTTCAGTGCCGACCGATCACTCGAATACTTGAGACTCAGATCAACCAATCTGAATTCGGCACCCTGCGATGAGTGGGGCGCCTCCTCCCCCGTTTGGCGCTCGAGGGGAAGGTCGTGAAGCTGACCGAGTTTGTCCACCGCAGCGAGCAAGTCGTAAAAACTCTCCAGCTTCTGACCCATCTTTGCAAACGATGCCAGTACGATCGAAACGATCAGTTCTGCCGCGACAAGTTGCCCCAGTGTCAACTGACCGTTGATCACCAACCATCCACCGAGCGTCAGCAATGCGGTCGCCGCGAACGCCTGCAGTGTGAGGGAACCGATGATCTGCCTGAAGACAACGCGATAGTGTTTTTGCCGCGCTTCAACGTACTCGACAGCCAACGCGTCCGCACGACGGCGCGCCAGGTCTGGACCACCGACTTGCTTGAAAGATAGAGGATTCCGGGCAATCTCTTCCAACGACGCTGCCACCGCGTACTTGGCCTTGGATTCGATGATGGCCGTTCGAATTCCGCCGCGCCCCATGACGAACAGAACCACGCAGATTCCGAACATGAGCACGACGTCGAACGCCAGCAGCCATGGATGGTAGAAAGCTAGAATCAGTAAACCGATCGTCGTTTGTAGTACCACCGCAACACCGTCGAGCAACAGCGTCGCACCGACTTTCTGCACGGTCAGTACGTCAAAGAAACGATTGACGAGTTCGGGTCCGTTGCCCTTGTCGAACGAGTCCACGCGCACCCGCGGGAGACGAAATCCCAAGTCGGTGACGACCCGAACAAAAAGTCGGCGCTGCATGATTTCCACCAGATAGGCCTTCAGCGCGCGAATTGCTGCTGCCAACGATAGAAACGCAAGCAACAAGATAGCCAGCACGAATAGCGGCTGGATGAGACCGCCGAACGCCACGATGTTGACCAGCGACTGAACCGCGACGGGTGTCGCAAGCGTCAGAAAACCGACGCCAACCGCAAACGCGATGACAATGGCAATGTCTCGACGTTCCGGCGAGAGCAGCCTCAACAATCGCCGAATTGGATGTAGTGGCTGTGCTTGTTCGGTCATGCGTTCCATTCCAGCAATAGAAATTGCGCCATGTTACTCGCCAATGCCGGTTTCGCCCTTGCGATGTGTCGCCGCGGCGCGGGATTTGGAATGTGCAAGACTCAGATGCCGTTTGATACGCCGTGTCACCCGGTCGACAACGCGATGGATCGCCGGCTCGAATTCGGAATCCGAGACCTCGGCGAAGATCGATTCTCCATTGCGAAGCGTCACACCAATTTTGCAGTGTTTGTCGATCCCCCCTTTGGGGCCATTCAGATCGCTGAATCGAACGCTGACTTCGCGAATGCGTTGCTCAAAACGGCTCAGTGCAAAATCGACTTGCCGCTCAATAAGAGCATTCAGTTTCGGGTTCAAGACATCTCCCTGGGAGCTGACTTTGAGTTCCATGACCGTGACTCCGTGGTTGCCGCCTTCTGCCTCCCGATCAGTTAAGAGGAACAACTGACCGGACGTTGTTCAACAGCTTACGACCGACTCAGTATTTATTAAAATAGATATATTGCAGCAATACATAGAAATACTCTATGATCGTGAATGCGGGGGATTTCTGGAAATTTCAAGGAATTCACCCGTGTTTCGTCGACCAAAGAGCAGTGGTCAGCCGACTCTTGAACAGTCGCGGAAAAGCCTGGAACAACCGGATTCTGAAAAAGTCGAATCGCACCATGAACATGGAATGGCTCAACTATCATCACTTGCTCTATTTTTGGACGGTGGCCCGCGAGGGGAGTGTGGCGGCTGCGTGTGAACGGCTGGGGCTTGCGCAACCCACGGTTTCTGCGCAGATCCGGACCTTGGAAAAATCGCTCGGTGTCGAATTGTTCGATCGTACTCGCCGGCGAATGGAACTGACCGAAATTGGCAAGACGGTGTATCGCTATGCGGATGACATCTTTGCACTTGGGCGCGAAATGCTCGACACCATGCAAGGTCGCCCGACGGGCCGTCCGACTCGGTTTCATGTGGGCATTGCGGACGTCGTACCCAAGTTGGTCGCCTACCGATTGCTGACGCCCGCGCTGGATGGCGACGACGACATTCAGATGATTTGTACCGAAGGTAAACCTGATCAACTGCTCGCTCAACTGTCCATTCACGAACTCGATGTTGTGCTGTCGGATGCTCCCATCGGTGCGAACGTCAGCATCCGTGGGTTCAATCACCTGCTCGGCGAATGCACCGTCACTGTGTTTGCCACGCCTTCGCTCGCCCAGAAGTACCGCCGCCGATTTCCACATTCGACAGCAGAAGCGCCCTGGTTGCTTCCAACCTCCGGAACGGTTCTTCGTCGCGCACTGGACCATTGGTTTGACAATCAAGATATCAGTCCTCGGATCGTTGGCGAATTTGAAGACAGCGCTCTCAAGAAAGTATTCGGGCAAGAGGGGGTAGGATTGTTCGCAGGTCCGACCGTCATTGAGAAAGAAGTCTGCAAGCAATACGGCGTTCGCGTGGTGGGCAGAATCGATAATATCCGAGAGCAATTCTACGCCATCTCGATGGAACGCAAGATTCGTCATCCGAGCGTGTTGGCGTTGACCGAATCAGCCCGCAACGAAATATTTAGTTAGAAATCTCTGCGGCAAATGGCGAGTACCTGACAGTACGAATATTCAAAACTCGGGCTCAGCAGGAAACAGCGAATCCCGATTGGCCATGAGTTCTTCGCAGGTATCGAGGTCGGCGGGAATTGGAATGAGTATGATCGGGTTCAGCCCCGGGTCATCGAACTGGTCTGGATTGTTCGGCGCATTCAAGATTCCCAGCGAAGCACCTACCACCAACTGCTCCGAATCATCGGTCACCGTCCCCCACAAACTACCGTCAGAATAAAGGGCCATATCGTTTTCAAATATTTCGCGGCGGGCGAGGTATATTTCACCTTCAATAATGCCGAACAGTTTCACGAAAGCCGTCACGCCTGGCCGTCCGTCGTTGTCATCGTCGTTGATCAGCGGATCGTTGGGGTCCATCGACAGCGGTTCATCAGGATTCCCATCAATACCAATCAACGTTGGTGTTGCAGGACGGTGAATCGTCCAAGTTCCATTTTCCTCGCTGACATCGACAACGGCGCTTCGAGGTAAGATGGCTTGCGTCGCTTCGTCTGGGAAAGTTGTGACAAAATCTTGGTTGACCTTTTGTTCGGCGTGGCAGAAGCGGTCGTATTCCACTAGCTCTCCGTCTTCGATGACCAAGTCCGTGAAGCCATACGAAACAATGAAAGTCGAAAGTGGCCCATTGGGAGTTGCGCTGGCGTAGGCGACCACATCGAAGTGGGCGTAATGCCCCGCCATCGCAGCGATGGCTTCCTCTTTGTTTGCAGGCGCCTCCCAGTTCGGATCGTTTATCGGCGGTTCATACAATGGGCCTATTGGCCACGGCATCGGACTTGAACACCCGAAGCAAAAGCAACCACCGGCGACCCATGAAAGAACCGTTATCACCCGAGAACCAACATTTGAATCAGACATCAGAATTCACCTGTCTTAAGTCAAGTGGATGATAGCCGAACGGGGAGGCACCCCAGCGATTGATCAATTCGATGCCGAAGCATAGACGTCATCCAGGGCGTGCCGCATCACCCATGCGTTGTTACGCGAATCGTGCGACTGCTGGATCGACGCCAGTGCAGCCCGCAACTGATTGCGGTTGTGATTGTTAATGGACTGATCGGAATTGGCCAATAATCCCATCGCCGCGATTTCATAGACGGCTGCACATGCCGCGTGATGACCGTCATTGTAGAGGGTGGCCCCGTGGTAGATAGCACGTCGGATCAAGTCCTGGTCCGCGTTGGCCTGTCCACCTTCGGACGGGATCAGCACCGAATCAATGACGTGGATGACACCATTTTCAGCTTTTACGTCAGTCTTCAGCACGGTTGCATCGTTGATCTTAACACCATTGGCCGCACTAACCTTCACCGACTGCCCCTGCAGCGTCCCCGCTTCGCTGAGCTTGACGACATCCTTGGCCAACACTTCGCCCGATACCACGTGATACGTCAGAATCGCTTTGAGCTTCTCGGTATCCTTGAGCAACCCCTCGACCGTCCCCTTCGGAAGCTTTGCGAACGCCGCATCCGTCGGTGCAAAGACAGTAAAAGGCCCCGCGTCACGCAGAGCACTGGTCAGCCCTGCCGCTTCCAGCGCGGTCAGCAATGTTTTGAACGAACCTGCCGCACGGGCAACTTCAACAATGTCATTCTTCGGGAGCAACACGGTGTCGATCACATGGATCACCCCATTTGATGTTTCGATATCGGTGGAAACCACATTTGCGGCACCAACCTTCACGCCACTGCTGCTGTTGATGTCAAGTGACTGGCCAAGTACGGTTTGCGCCGAACTCAACTTGACGACGTCAGCCGCCATCACTTTTCCGGGAACCACATGGTATTTGAGGATCGCGCCCAAACGGTCGGGGTCGGCCAACAGTTTCTCAACGGTTCCTGCCGGCAACTTGGCAAACGCCTCGTCAGTTGGTGCAAACACCGTCAGTGGACCGTCAGACTTGAGCGTTTCGACAAGACCGGCTGCTTTGGCGGCTGCCACCAACGTGTTGAAGTTTCCAGCCGCCACCGCGGTATCGACAATATCTTTGGTGTCAGCCTTCTTGGCATCCGAGCCGTGTCCACATGCACCACAATGACCAAACGTAGACGGTACGATTCCAAACGCCAAAACGGTCAGGCCGAACAACGTCGTCAAACTCTTCATATGCATCACATCACCATCCTTTTTGTTGAAAATGTTCAGGCAACGGCGGGACGTCAATTCGACACTGGCGAAACCCCGCCCGCACAAAGCGTTATTGAACTTGCGTTCCGAATTGGGTTTCGCCAGAAGGCTGGACTTAGATTCAATGAGGTTCGAAATTGTTTGTCAGGACCTATTTGGCGTAACCGTGTGACGTGGCGGTCGCGGCATGTTCTTGCGGACCAAGGTATCTGCCGCTTGGATGGGGATTTCTTGAATCCGCCGAGCTCGGCGCAGCGAACCCGTGGATGTGGCGGCTGAGGCTTGCAAACGCGTTAACGGGGGTAAGAACATTCCCGGACAGTTGCGAGCCGGCACGAAATCGGCAATGCTCATTGCAATATTCGCGACGCGATTAACAGGTTGCACCCAACGTTGACGTGTACGATACGACTGAATCAAGCCGCCAAAAGGGTTGGAATTTGAATTGAGTGACACCTTACTCCAAAAGGTCGCCGCCGGAGACACAGCCGCCGTAGCCGCATGCGTCGACACCTACGGTGGGCTGATATGGTCGCTTGCGCGCCGATTTCTCGTTCGCACGTCGGAAGCGGAGGACGCGGTTCAGGAAGTCTTCATTGAAATCTGGAAGAACGCAGCCCGCTTCGATCCTTCAGTGGCATCCGAGACCACGTTCGTCGCCATGATTGCGCGGCGCCGTTTGATCGATCGCCGACGTCGTGACGCCCGTCGACCTGCCGCTGACTCCACGCCCGTCGAAGAGCTTTCCATCGCCGGTCCAGACGACCTCGATGAAATAGAAATTCGCGACGAAGCCTCCCATGCAGCCGCCGCTATGAAACAACTGAAACCCGATCAGCGCCGCGTCCTGAAGCTTTCTGTGTGCCAGGGGTGGCCCCATCAACTCATTGCTGAACGGCTGGGCATGCCGCTGGGAACCGTCAAGACGCATGTGCGCCGCGGTCTGATCAGACTGCGCGAGGAACTGCAGGTCAACCGCGACGAAGCTGTCCAGAGAGAGTCTGGAAGGGAGGCCGTGTGATGAACTACGACACCGCACGAGCTGACGATCGACTCTTGCAGTTGCTTGCTGATCGGGCGACTGAAGGCTTGGATGCTCGCGCCAAAATGGAACTCGACACGCTTCTCGAAAACCAATCGCATTATCGCGGCGATGAACTGGATTGGAGTGCGACAGTCCTTGACCTTGCCGCAACGCCATGTGCAACCGGATCGCTGCCAACCGCACTGCGTGATCGCGTCATGGCTGGTGCCGTCGATTTCTTCAGCGCAGAACAATCTGAATCTGCGAACTTTGGGAGTGCCAATGCTCAATACGGGCGAGCGCCCAATCGTTTCGCATGGTACCTTGCCGCTGCTTCGATTGTCTTGGCTATTGCTGGTTGGTGGCAGGCGCTGAATCCGACCACAGAAATTGAACCGCGAACCGCGCATTACGACCGTTTCCTGAAAGAAGCGAGCGATGTTGTTCGGGGCCGTTGGAGTGGAAAGGTGGCTGGCTACGAGAACGTATCCGGGGAGTTCGCGTGGAGTGACGAGGATCAAATTGGGTTTATGCGATTCAAGGACTTGCCGCCCAATGATCCGAGCGTGAATCAGTACCAATTGTGGATTGTTGATCCCACGCGAGACGAACATCCGATTGATGGCGGCGTTTTTGATGTCGATTCCGCGCAGGATGCAATCGTGCCGATTGATGCGAAGTTGCCCGTCGATCGACCGAGCGTGTTTGCCATCACGCTGGAAAAACCCGGCGGAGTTGTGGTATCGGATGGCCCACTCTTGGTGGTCGGTGCAGTTGCAAGCTAAAGAGAGGGTTGGAATGCGTGCTTGTTGGACGCATTGGTAGCATTTGGGTTTGGCTTCGAGGCTTATTTATGGACAGAACCGCAAAACAGGCCAGTTTGGTCATCGACTCCGTGGCGAAAGCCGTCGCCAATTGGACGGTCGATGAACATGCCCGGTTGAATCCGGAGATGCCCAACCTCTACGGCAGAACCTGGCGCACCGATTGGATCGGTCACACGCTCGCCCAACTGCACATGCTCGCCCAAGCGGTGGCTGTTCGCAGCGCCGAGTTATTCGTCAATTCTGTTCGTTGGACGCACGAATCGTTTGAGGCACGCGGAATAATGCCCGCCGACTTGCAGCAGAACGCGCAGTGCATGCGAGAGATTCTTGAAAAGGAACTCCCGCCGACTGTCAGCAAAACCGCCCTGTCGATCATCGACGCGTCGCTCAACGAGTTGCACAATCAACATGATCACACCTATGCCCGAGATGCTAGCGCATCCGCGGAAAAGGAAGTCGTCCTACAGTACTTGACTGCCATTCTGGAATCGGATCGTGTAGCCGCCGAATCAATCGTGTTGGCCACGTTGGATCGTGGCGTTTCGGTTCCTGAAATATACGAGAACATCTTAGCTCCTGCGCAGGTCCGCCTTGGTCAAATGTGGCACCGTGGCGAGATCAGCGTCGCCGATGAACATTTTGGCAGTGCCACCACACGGGCAGTCATGTCCCAACTGCGTCCGCGTTTCAAGCGATCCGACACCAACGGACGACTTGTTGTCGGCACATCGACGCCCGGGGATTTGCATGAAATTGGATTGCAGATGGTCGTTGATCTGTTTGAAATGGACGGCTGGAGTGTTGTCTATCTCGGCGCCAACACGCCGATTGCCGACGTGATCGAACTGCTCAAACGACGCAAGCCCAACCTGCTTGCTCTTTCAGTCAGCACCGCACTCATGTTACGCGATGCCGGCGAGCTGATTGAAAGCGTGCGTGCTGACAGCGATGTCGCCCAAACAAAACTGCTCATCGGCGGACCGCCTTTCAAGTCGGTTGACGGTTTATGGCAGGAACTTGGTGCGGACGGTTGTGCGTGCTCTTCCACCGAAGCTGTCAAGGTAGGCAACACGCTCGTCGCCGGGTGATTCCGCCGCAGCCCATGCTCGCTTGGCGTTCTGCCGCGTCGCGTTATCTGACGGCTTCCTGCAGATTCGCGTCCAATTCTGACTCCCTTTGGGCATTTTCCGACTTTCTTGAATCCATGGGGCCAGAGTGAGCGAACCCCATTTAGCAGGACGGGGCCTCTTACTCGTGATAGCCCGGGAGTGCCTTGGGGATTGGTCAAGTGGGTAAAGGTGTGTTGGCGCATCTGTCGATTGGCCCGGGACAGGTGCGCCACCCTCTTGACTGCGACTCGCTGAATTTTCATTGAAGTCGATGGTAGGAAATGCAAATGCGTATAGCCCCACAATTAATTGTTGGTATCACGCTTGCGCAGATGTTTGCGACGGGCATCGTTGTTCGGTCCGAACCTGGGCAACTTAGTTGGCCGCAATGGCGCGGGCCTGAGCGCGACGCAATCCTCCGCGATGGACCTCACTGGCCCGATTCATTCTCAACCTTGCAGAAACAATGGCGCGTCCCACTTGGCCCCGGGTATTCGGGACCAGTTGTCTGGGGCAATCGCATTTTCGTCACCGAAACCCAAAACAAAGAAACGGAAGTTGTGCGGGCGTTGGATCGGCAGAGCGGGCGAGAAATCTGGCGGGCGGAGTGGCCGGGTTCTTTAAGCGTTCCCTTTTTCGCCAAGGCCAACGGCGATTGGATTCGCGCGACGCCGGCCTGCGATGGCAAATCACTATTCGTTGCCGGCATCCGTGACGTCTTGGTGTGTCTGGACGTTGCGACGGGCGCAGTGCGTTGGCGACTGGATTTCCCTCAACAGGTTGACAGCCCGACTCCATCATTTGGGTTTGTCTCCTCACCGTTATTGCACGACGGCTTCGTTTATGTGCAGGCAGGTGGTGGACTAGCCAAGATTGACAAGACAACGGGCACGATGGTCTGGAGGGTCCTGGACGATGGCGGTGGAATGAACAGCGCTTTTTCTTCGCCCATAGTTGCGAAAATTGGCGACACCGATCAATTGCTGGTGCAAACCCGGCAGGAACTTACAGGCGTCGACCCGGTGAGCGGAGCGGTATTGTGGCGTCAAACTGTACCGTCGTTTCGCGGCATGAACATCCTGACGCCAACCGTTTACAACGATGGCGTGTTTACCAGCACCTATAAGAATCGCTCGTTTTTCTATCAGCTTACGGAGGAGAGCGGAAAGACTTCGGTTCGAAAAACCTGGGACACCAAAGCACGCGGCTACATGTCTTCGCCAGTGGTCATCGATCACCACGCCTATTTGCATCTCGGTAATGGTAGGCTTTGTTGCATCGACCTGAAGACTGGTGAAGAAAAATGGAGATCAAAGCCATTCGGAAAGTACTGGAGCATGGTTGCCCAAGGCAAGCGTATCCTCGTACTGGACGAACGTGGCGAACTCCTACTGATTGCCGCAAACCCTGAAGCATTTCAGCTCATTGATCGTAAAGCCGTCGCAGAGAATGAGTGCTGGGCCCATGTCGCCGTGAGTGGCACGACTGTATTGGTTCGCGATCTAGCCGGAATTACGGCTTTTGAATGGTCGAATCAAATACGCAAGAACTAAAACGAATGGAGTAAGTCAAATGTCCGTCCGAAACATGATCCAAAATTTGAACGTTTCATTTCCGCTACTTAGAAAACACATCGGCATGGCCTCCCGTGCATTGCTGGTCGCTGCCGTTGCATCGATCTGCGGATGTGCTGCCTTCAATCCACCACTTGAAACGGTCGAAAAAGTGGATGTCGATCGCTACCTCGGCCGTTGGTTTGAAATCGCCCGTTATCCGAATCAGTTTGAAACTGACTGCGTTGGTGTAACAGCCGACTACGCCCTCATGGATGACGGTCGCGTCAGTGTGACCAACACTTGTGTGGAAGGCGATCTTGATGGCGAGGTGCGGACGATTGAAGGCGTCGCCCGCGTCACCGACCCTGCCACCAACGCCAAACTCGCGGTTTCGTTCTTCTTCCCATTCGAGGGCGACTATTGGATTCTCGAATTGGGTGACGATTACGAATACGCCGTCGTCGGAGAGCCCAGCCGCACGTTCCTTTGGATACTCAGTCGCGAATCGACCTTGGATGATTCGGTTCTTGAAGGCATTGAGAGTAGGTTGCCCGAACTGGGATACGATCCCAATCGACTTGAAATGGTGTTGCAGGATTCGAGTCAGTAATTTTCCGAAATTCGTCAGCAAGCAAAGAAAGTCACGTAGACCATGCGGATATTCGTCACCGGCGCAACAAGATACATTGGTGGAAGGCTCGTACCGCGATTGCTTGACGCGGCGCACGAGGTCGTCTGCAGTGTGGGCGATCCCCGTAAGCTGATTGCCCGCCCATGGGAGTATCGTGCCAATTTAATCGTCATCAAACAGGATCGCTGGGGTTGACGTCTGATGATTCAAGGTAGGAGGTCGGTGACGTGAATTCGGATTAACAATCTATCGCTATTCTTGCGCCTCCATGCGACACCTTCCATCTAAAAGGCATTGGGCACGCACGGGCCCTTCAACTCAGCGCCGAGCTGAAACTACCCGGTGTTGTAAAGCTGGAATTTGAGATCAAGGAATCGAACGGCGGGGAAAACTAGGGCATACTGGTTCAGACTGCGTGATTTTTTCCGCGCAGGTCTTGCGCTTCATTATTTGGCTTGACGTCAGGCCGTTGCACAACATTGAATTCGATGGCATGCTCAGTCGTATTCGTTACGAAATCTTCGCCACACGCTTTGCTCTCTCGCCTGAAGATTCGAGGAGCACGGTATTGCTGCTACCTAAGGCAAGCATTCAATGAAAGATACAACGATCAGTTCATCGCCGAACTTCCGTCAGCCGCGCTTTCAGCTCAAGCGTGAACTGGTCGTCCCTGCGCGGCTCGACGATGTATTTGAGTTCTTCTCAGACGCGCATAATCTCGATCGCATCACGCCGAATTTTCTTAAGTTTCGCGTGTTGACGCCTGCCCCGATTGATATGCACGTCGGCACGCACATTAATTATGCGTTGCGCATGCGCGGTATCCCGTTGCGGTGGACCAGTGAGATCACATCTTGGGAACCGCCCTATCGCTTTGTCGATTCACAAATCAAGGGGCCGTACAGATCTTGGGTTCATGAACATCGTTTTGAAAGCATGGGCGATGCAACCAAGGTGATCGATGAGGTGGCTTACGATTTCTTTGGCGGTCACTTCGTCCACGCGCCGTTTACTAAACGCGACATCAACCGAATCTTTGATCACCGCACGCGATCGCTAAGAGCGATTTTTTGCGATGGCAAAAGTGAGGCGTCGCACGCAACAACGAGCCCAATCGAAACTGAAACAAATCCATTGCCATCAAAGTGCAATACATGAAGCAGCCGCCCATTATCGTTTGGTTTCGACATGACTTGCGTGTTGAGGATAACCCTGCGCTTCGTGCGGCCGTTGATCGGGGAGCGGTTATTCCCGTATTCATTTGGTCGCCGGCTGAAGAGGGCCAATGGTCGCCCGGCGGTGCCAGTCGATGGTGGTTGCATCATTCGATTGATTCGTTGGATGAACGTCTTCGTCAATTGGGTTCGCGGTTGATCCTGAGTAATAGACCTTCGCTGGTTGCGCTGCGAAGCATCATCAAGGACACCAAGGCGCAGGGCGTGTTTTGGAATCGGCGCTACGAACCTGCGATCATCAAACGTGATACGCACATCGCGAAACAACTCCGTGATGATAATGTCGAAGTCAAGAGGTTTAATGGCGGGCTTCTTTTTGAACCTGGGTCAATTCTCAACAAATCCGGCGGGCCATTCCAGGTCTTCACCGCTTTCTGGAAAACCTGTCTTCAACAATCGCCATCGCAACGAACACCGACACCGCAGAAAATCCCAGCTCCAAAATCCTGGCCGACGTCAGAGAATCTAGATAGTCTGCAACTCGAACCGGTGATCGACTGGGCGGCGGGGATTAGAGACGCATGGCGCCCAGGCTCAAAAGAAGCTCAAAAGCGCCTTCGCACTTTCGTAAAGGGTCCACTTTCCAACTACGAAGTGGGACGCAACCAAATCGATATCGATGGCAGTTCGCGCCTCTCGCCGCACCTTCATTTCGGCGAGATCAGCCCGGGGCAGGTTAGGCGAGCGGTCATGAAAAGCGGCGCCGCGACGTCGAAGTCAGCCCAAGTTTTTCTCGCTGAAATTGGTTGGCGTGAGTTCGCCCATCATCTTCTTTATCATTTTCCGGAGACGACAGGTCAGCCGTTGCGCGATTCGTTCAAGCGATTCCCCTGGTCGCGCGACGCCACCGCGCTACGTCGTTGGCAGAAGGGCCAAACCGGATACCCCATCATCGACGCTGCGATGCGTGACTTGTGGTCAAGTGGATTCATGCCCAACCGGGCGCGGATGATCGTGGCGTCATTTCTAACGAAGCACCTGTTGATCCCGTGGCAGGAAGGTGCAAAGTGGTTCTGGGACACCTTGGTCGATGCGGATTTGGCAAGTAACACACTGGGGTGGCAATGGACGGCTGGTTGCGGCGCGGATGCCGCCCCTTACTTTCGCATTTTCAATCCAATTCTTCAGGCCCAGAAATTTGATCCGAACGGAGCGTACATTCGCCGTTGGGTCCCAGAGCTTGAAGCACTCCCGACTCCATGGATTTTCAAACCTTGGGAAGCGCCAGCGGACATCTTGCGGTCTGCAGACATCCGACTGGGCGAAGCTTATCCAGAACCGATCGTCGATCACGCCGAAGCCCGAACCGCAGCCTTATCCGCATACGATTTCATTCGGTAGGCTGACCATCGTCGTGATCGCGAGCATGGCCGCTCAGAGAGAACAACGTCGCCTTGACTTAAGAAATTGAGTTTGAATGCTCAACGCCAAAGCCCTGACACCCCAAAGACGCCATCGTTTGGACCGCTAGATTTCTTGGTTATCAGTTTCTTCGATTTCATAATGCATCTCTTCCGTTCGTCCGAAAGGCCAGGACAGTTCATGCCACGAGATCACGAAGAATACAGTTTCCGCATACTGGCCTTCCAGAAGTTGATTTCTACCAAGAATCAAAGTCGCCCCAATTGGTTGCAGAGTGAAGCCCTTCAATGTTTAAGCAACAGCCTCTATATTCTCATCGTTATGAAACACCACGATTCAACGCAGCCTGCGCGTTCTTGCGACGTCATGCTGCGGGACGTTCAGCCCGCAGACGTGCCGATACTCTTTGCATTTGAGAGTGATCCCGCATGGTGCGCGATGGCGATGGTGAAGCCCCGAAGCGCTGCGGCGTTCAATGCGGTATGGGAAAAGATCGCCCAGGGTTGTGCGAAGGGCGATCCGGTGGTGGCGCAGAAGGTGATTGTCGCGGATGGCGAGGTCTGCGGCACGATCGGGTGTCGTGCATTGGATGGCCAATTCGCGGTGGGTTACGGGCTGGGGCAAGCATTCTGGGGACGGGGAATCGCGTCGCGCGCACTTGGGTTGCTGTTGGCGGAAGTGCCCCAACGTCCGCTGCACGCGGTGGCTGCGGTGACCAACACTGCATCGATACGCGTACTTATGAAACACGGCTTTGTGATTGAAGCGACGCGAGCCTCGCCAGAGACGGAACGACATCTGGCCTGCGAAGAGGTTTGCCTGGTACTCGCGTAATGCTTTGCATCGATTACTGGACTTTCTCGGTAACCTACCAACTTTCTTCCTTTGGTTCGCAGCGATGGTGACAATCTATGTTGCTATCGCGGATTGACCCGCATTATGATGGAGTTCTAGAAGCAAATCAGGCCAATCGCTGTGGTTTTGGCGATGGTCGTGTCTTTTTGGCCTTGGATGGTTTGTATCGAGGCGGGGATTTTGCAATTTAGCATTCAGGTAGAGGATTAAGAGTATGGCATTAAAGAGTAAGTTGGTTTTTTGTACAGCGGTGTTGTTGTTGGTTGCGATGGGATTTTCGGCTGTCCCGGCGTGCGCGCAATTGGTGTGCCAACCGGGGACATTCAGCTCTACCGGATTGCAGCCTTGCAATGACTGTCCACCAGGGACATTTCAGCCAGACTCTGGAGAGAACAACTGCATCCCATGTAGCCCCGGGAGATACAGCCCGACTCCGGGCGCGGCATCTTGCTCTCTTTGTGCGCCAGGTTCTTTTGCATCTTCGCCCGGTCAATCCGCGTGCCAACTTTGTCAACCCGGCCGATTCGCGGCATCGCCTGGGTCAAGCGTTTGTCAAAACTGCGCACCGGGGAGTTTCGCAGCTGATCCTGGGCAAGACAGTTGCGACTCATGTCCGGCTGGCACGGTCCAGCCGCAGTCTGGCCAAATACTTTGCGTCGATTGTGATCCGGGCAATTTTGCAGCTGTTCCCGGTCTTGCATTTTGCGCGCAGTGTCCCGCGGGCACCTTTCAGGCGTTAAGCGGTGCCATGGAATGTGACCTGTGTCCAGAGGATACGTTTCAAAGTCAACCGGGTCAGGCTGAGTGTTTGGCCTGTCCGGTTTGCATGTCATCACTTTCGGGGAGCGCCGCGTGCACGCTTGACGAATGCATTGATGTCGATACCGATGGGTTCGGGGAGTTTGGTTGCCCATCTTGCCCGGGCGGTAGCGCAATCGATTGCGATGACAACGTGGCGGCGATCAATCCGGGGGCTGTTGAGATCTGCGACGACTTGATCGACAACAACTGCGACATGCAGACGGACTGTGCCGAAGCATCGTGTGCGCCAACGACGGTATGTGGTGGGCCCGACGCAGATGGCGACGGGATTGCCGATGTCGAGGACGTGTGCAACGACACGCCGCCAGGGTTGGCTGTCGATGCCGAAGGGCGGCCACTGGGTGACATTGACAAAGATTGTGATACCGATCTGATCGACTTCCAATTGTTCGCGAGTGGTTTCAGCGGTCCGCTTTAGGTTATTTGTTCCAACCGAAAGACAAGCGCAAGGCGGGGTATTGAAACTGATGCCTCGCCTTTCTTGTTTGCGGACGCTTGACCCATTCGGCGCTTTGGATTGCAGTCTGAACGTAACATTTCGATTTGACGGTCGGGCTGATTCACCGCTTCGCGCATAAATCCAATTCCCCATTGAACTTGAGAAGATCGGAAATCTGTGCGCTGCCTAGCGCGGTTCCCGTTCGCGACAATTGGCTCAAGATTTTCACGCGGACCTCAAAACCCACTAGAATGTCTGCGTACTTTTCTTTCGCTGTCGTTCAGGCGAATCCGGGGGATAACATGTCAAAGCACACTTTGGTTTTCGGGTCGCTTATCTGCATCGCGCTTTTTTCTTGTTCCAATCGTTCGCTCGCCCAGTGCGCGTTCTTCGACGACTTCCAACGGCCAGACAGTACCACGGTGGGGTTTGGCTGGGTGGAAGTTGAAACACTAGCTCCCGAAATCCTCATCACGTCTTTCGATGTCTTTAGTTTTGTCGATGTTGTGGGCACTGGCGTGGCTCCGGCGAGCATGACGCAGTCGAATATCGATACGTCAAGTCTAACCAATCCGGCGGTGACGTTTGTTTGGCAGGCTCGTAATGGCAATGCCGAAGTGAATGACGTCCTGCAAATTGACTGGCGATTGAGCGGTGGCGTTTGGGAACAGTTGGGCGAATTTGACCTGACCAACACATTAACGATTGTCGAAGAGTTGCCATTACCGCCGGCTGCAATGAATAACAGTATCGACATTCGGTTTGTCATCATCGTTGACGAATTCCAAGAAGGCATTTTCCTGGATGATGTTGGCGTTTGCGAAGCATTGGGGCCGCCAGACTGCAACAGCAACGGCGTCGATGACGCAACCGACATCGCAGGCGGGACCAGCAACGATAACAACGTCAACAACATCCCCGACGAATGCGACGAGTGCGTCTTTGATAGCGATTGCAGCAACGGGCTGTTCTGCGATGGGGTTGAAATCTGCATCATTGATGTTTGTCAATTTCAATCGCCGCCATGCATGGCTGGCCAGCTCTGCGACGAAGGCAACGACGTGTGTTTTGCCGACGGACCGGACTGCAATGGCAACGAATTTGGCGACGCGACAGATATTGCGGGGGCCACGAGCGATGATCTCAACGCCAACGGTATTCCAGACGAGTGTGACGAATGCGTGTTCGATTTTGAATGCGATGATGGTTTGTTCTGCACCGGCGTCGAATCGTGCAATGTTGATGCGTGCGAAAGTGCAGGCGACCCATGCAACGCCGGACAAGTCTGCAACGACGAAACCGATGTGTGCGATCCTGATGGCCCCGACTGCAACAGCAACGGTGTCGGTGATGCGGAGGATATTGGCGGTGGTACCAGCGACGATTCAAATACGAACGCAGTTCCAGACGAATGCGATGCGTGCGTGTTCGATGCGGATTGCGACGACGGTCAATTCTGTACTGGCATCGAAACGTGCAGCACCGATGTCTGTTCGTCAAGCGGTGATCCCTGCCTGGCTGGTCAGATTTGCAATGAAGTCGTCGATGGATGTGATCCCGATGGTGATGACTGCAACAGCAACAGTATAGGTGATGCAACGGACATTGCCGGGGCAACCAGCGACGATCTCAATTCGAATGGTATGCCGGATGAATGCGACGAATGCGTCTTCGACGGTGACTGCGACGACGGGCTTTTCTGCAATGGTGGCGAGAGCTGCGATGTGGATGCGTGCGTTGCGGGCATGAGCCCTTGCACAGTAGGCGAAACGTGCGATGAGGAGGCGGACGAATGTATCGTGACTGTGGACTGCAATTCCAACAGCGTCAGCGACGCGCTCGACATCGCCGGGGCCACCAGCGATGACATCAACGTCAACAGCGTCCCCGATGAGTGTGATGAATGCGTTACTGATGGCGATTGCGACAATGGATTATTCTGCGACGGTGTTGAGATTTGCAACGTTGACCTATGCACGAACGGTGCAGGGCCTTGTCAAATAGGACAGACATGCGACGAGGGCGTTGACGCATGTTTGCCTATCGGAGCCGACTGCAACTCCAACGCGATCGGTGACGCAACCGACATCGCGGCCGCGACCAGTAATGATGCTAACACCAACAGCATTCCCGACGAATGTGATGAATGCACGGTTGATGCTGGCTGTGATGATGGTGAATTCTGCAACGGTCTTGAGATTTGCAACATTGATATTTGCACGAATGGAATGAGCCCCTGCGCGATGGGGCAGACTTGCGACGAGAACCTTGACCAATGCTTGCCGGATGGTGCCGACTGCAATTCCAACGGCATCGGTGATTCGACGGACATCGCAAGCGCGACCAGCGAGGACCTCAATACGAACGGCATTCCTGACGAATGTGATGAATGCGTCTTCGATGCTGATTGCGATGACGGCTTGTTCTGCTCGGGCATAGAAACTTGCAGCATCGACACATGTTTAGCCGGAATGGACCCGTGCCTTACCGGTCAAACCTGCGATGATGGCAACGATACATGCCCGCCTCCCGGTACTGACTGCAACAGCAACGGCATTGGCGACACCACCGATATAGCTGGCGGTACCAGTCTAGATTGCAACACCAATGGATCGCCCGACTCCTGCGATATTTCCGTAGGTACGAGCATAGATTGCAACACGAACGCCATACCGGACGCTTGCGATTTAGTATTCGGTGGATTCGCCGATTGTAATACCAACGGTGTCTTGGACGTTTGCGATCTTGCTGGCAATTCCTCGGCTGACTGTGACGCGAACGGGATTCCTGATGAATGCGAGGTTGACGAAGATGGTGATGGAACCATTGACGCTTGCGATCTGTGTCCTGATACGCCGCTAGGTTTGGTGATGGGGAGCAACGGTTGCCCGATCGAATTGGGACCGTGCTGCTTTTTCGGGACGACTTGTATCGATGATCGGATCGAAAGCGAATGTGCCATTCTGGACGGTACTTACATGGGCGACGGGTTTACCTGTGATCTTGATCCCGATGGGGACGGTGTCACTGGTTGCGACGACCTATGTCCGCTTGATGGAGAAAAATCTGATCCGGGCGTGTGTGGTTGCGGCATTTCGGATACCGATTCGGACCTTGATGGTTTTGCAGATTGCATCGACCAGTGTCCCGCCTCACCGCTGGGTGATCCAGTGAACGATTGTGGTTGTTCTGCACTGGGGGCGTGCGCATTTAATCAAGGTTTCTGCTGGGACGATTTGGACGAGTCCACTTGTACGCAAATTAGCGGATTCTACTTGGGGGACGGTACGCTTTGCGACGATGTGTTTATGTTCGGCGACTTTGATGAAGATGGTGATGTGGACCTCGTTGACTTTTCGTACTTCCAAGAGTGCTTCAATACCACCGCTGAGGGAGAAATGGGTTGGCCCTGTATGCCCGGCGACTTTGACGGATGCGGTCAGATCGATCTTGCAGATTACGATGCGTTCGCTCGATTCTTGGATGGGCCTGTGCCTGCGCCCTAGAACGTAATGTTTCAGTTACGCTACCAAATGCTGATTTCACCCTAATAATTAGTCACTGATGCTTGGTTGGCTCAGGTGCGGGGTGTTGATATCGAGCTTTCGGTTGGAATCTATCTGTAATAGTGTCTAAACTTCACAGGTGTGTGCGATTTTTCGTACCGCTGGCAACTGTTTCCATTATGCAAAATTCAATGGACATCAAGACCCAAACGATTGGCCTGACGGTGAGCGACCTTGCGCGGATGACGCATCCGGTCATCGGTCGAGAATCGTTGCGCGCACATGTCGCGAAGATGGTGGCCGTGGTACGCGATTTCTTGCAGGTCGATGGTGCAGTCGCCCGTCAAATCGAAGGTGATCAGTTGGCGTTGTTGGCGGCAGCGGGGATTCCCAAAGGGCAGTTGGCCGACTCGATACCGGTCGAGTCGGGAATCTCCAAGGCGATGATCGAGTCGCGACAGGCCATGATCATTCCGGATGTGGCGGAGTATCCCGACACGGCACACCTGGCCAACCGCGCGTCGGGCAATCCAGCATGCTACATCTTCAAGTCGTACGCCGGAGTGCCAATGCTCATAGATGACGAGGTGATCGGCATCCTGGGCATCTACGCAACTTCTGCGTCCCGCGAGTTTAACGTTGACGAAATCGATCAGTTACAGGTTCTTGCCAACCACATCGCGGCGTCGGTTGTCAACGAACGGTTGTATCGTGAACTTTGTGACCGACGGGACAAGCTGCGGTTGGAGATCGCCGAACGCAAGATTGCCGAAGAGAAACGACTCGAGCTCGAAGAGCAGTTGCGGGTTTCTCAAAAGATGGAGTCGCTCGGGCGAATGGCTGGCGGGATCGCGCACGATTTTAACAATCTCCTTACGGTCATGACCGCTGGTGTTGAGTTTATCGAATCGGATATCGACACGGCGGAGAATATCAAGAATCTCAAAGACGCTGTTCGAACAGCCACCAGCATGACAACACAACTGCTGGCATTTAGTCGGCACCAACCAAGCAAACCCTGCGCTTTGAATCTGGGCGAACACCTGATCGATGCCATGTCGATGCTGAGAAGTTTTCTTCCAGACGAAACCAACCTGACGCTTGACGTGTGCGGAGACGACCTTGTTGTGGAAGTTGATCCCACACAGCTGACTCAGATTCTGCTCAACTTGGTTACGAACGCTAGACAGGCGATCGGTGGAGTGGGGACCATACGTGTCGGATGCAGGCGCCATCTAACGGAGTCTCCAATCGAGGGTTCGGATGGTTTATTTGTCGAACTGACGGTTGAGGACGACGGGTGCGGCATGGCACCTGAAGTTGCAGAGAAAATATTCGAACCGTTCTATACGACCCGTGGTGGCAGCGGTGGGACTGGGTTGGGACTGTCGACCGTTCATGGCATCGTGGGTCAACTTGGGGGGCACCTCAGTGTTACTTCGAGCCCTGGAGGTGGTTCGAAGTTTCGGATTTTGTTCCCGCAACCATCGGCTGATCGTGCCCAATTCACCAACGGGCCCATGGATGGTCAGTCTCCGAGGCGGCGCATTCATCGCGTGCTGCTGTGCGAAGACAATGAATTGGTCCGAAACGTACTCGTATCGTCGCTTCGATCGGAGGGGTACGAAGTCAAAGCCGCCGGAACTGGTCGGGAGGCCTTAGCCTTGGCCGAAGAGTTCAAGGATGAGTTCGACCTGCTGATCACAGATCTCGATTTGCCCGACGATCGCGGTGATCAGCTGGTCACGCGCATCCGTGAGATTCACCAAAGAATTCCCGCACTGCTGATTACGGGCTACGTTCCGGACTCTTCGTTGGAGCGGATTCGCGAGTTCAACCACGTGTTGCGGAAACCGATTAGCAGGCAACAACTCCTCGATGCCGTCGGCAGATGTGAAGGCCGGTCGCATTCAAGCTAGACGAGCTATTGTTTAGGGATTGAGTGCTGAGCAAAATGCTTGGTAGTCGAACAGATCTACGTCTTGGTCGTTGTCGAAATCCACCAGATTGCAACCCAACCCGAAAGTAGCGCTGGGGCCGTCAAGGCATGCAGCAAAGCACGCGACGTCATCGGTGTCGGTCGCGTTGCTGAAGTTGCAATCGCCGACTTGTGGTTCGACGATTGTCAAGAATTGGTTGGGGGCGACATCGGAAAGAATCGTTTCAAATCCGCTGATCGGCCACACGACACGGACTTGATGGATGGATGGGGCGTCGTTTCCCAATCCGAAATGCGCGACCAGCGGGTTGTGCGACATGTAGTTGCTGCTAGCCGACATTTCGTGCATTTGTTCGGTGCCGCCATTTTCCGTTTGCACGTAGATGCGGGCTCCTACTCCGAACGAATTCGTTTGGATGCCCGTCAACCGAACCTGCAACCAGTCGTTATCGTTGCCGCCATCGTTGCGACCAACGACCGGGTAGTCGCCGTTGTTGGCGACGTATATGTCGAGGTCACCATCTCGGTCGTAGTCGAAAACGGCAAAGCCTTTACCAGATCGCGTGTCGGCGATGTTGGCGGCGGCGGCCACTTCGGTCATGGTGCCGGCACCGTCGTTACGCCAGAGTCTGACGGGGTCGAAGTTGAACGGATCTTCAAATGCACTGAACGGTACGTCTAAACCGTTGGTCATGCCGAGATCGAGATCGCCATCGTTGTCGTAGTCGAGAAACGAGGTTCCCCATCCCCAGTATCCATTGCGAACGCCCCATGTGTCAGTGGTGTCGGCAAACGCAAGAGAACCCAGATTCGAATAAAATCGGTTGCCGGTGTTGCCCCATATGCAAGGGTTTTCTGAGCACGTTTCATCGGGATCGAAAATGGACGTCACAAACCAATCGATGTCGCCGTCGTGATCGATGTCTCCGGTCGTCGCGCCCATGCCATTTTCATCGGTGCCGACATTGGCTGAATTCGTGATGTCGGTGAATGTTCCATCTTGGTTGTTGTGGAACATTTTCGAGGTCAAGAAATCCGCAGCGACCAGCAGGTCGGGCCAACCGTCATTGTCGATGTCGGTGAAGCGTGGTGCGAATCCGGCCATGTTAGTAACGCTCAATCCGGCAATGGATGTTACGTTGGTGAAGTGGCCGGTACCATCATTTTGAAACAGCGTGTTCTGCCCGCTGGATAATCGCCATTCGGTGACGTACATGTCGAGATCGCCATCGAGATCGTAATCGCCAAAGGCAACGCTGGTGTAACTGCGACTTCCGTTCGGGCCAACTTGGGGCATGTCCACCCCTCGGGCGATGGCGTCTTCTGTGAAGGTCGAGTTGCCGTTGTTGATGAATAGGTGGTTTCGCTCGACCTGCGAGATTGAGTTGACGTAGAGATCGAGATGCCCGTCGTTGTTGACGTCCGCCCACCCGCAGCCTGATGAGTATTGGCTGAGTGATACGCCTGCCGATGCGCCGATTTCGATGAACCCACCGGCGCCATTGTTTTTGAACAGAAGGTTGGGCACGTTGACTCGAGTGACGTACAGATCGACCCAGCCGTCATTGTCGAAGTCACCGGCTGCGACGCCAGCGCTCATGTACAAGAGCTCGACACTGAATGTGACACTCGAAGGAAACACCGCATCCCACTGCAGTTCGTGGACGCCGGCGCTTGTGGAGACATCCGTGAATAGGGGATCGGCAGTTGCCGAGGCAGACGGAAGAAAGAAGGCCGCCGCACAGATCAGTCCAATCTGAATCGACCGATCGACGGGGCACATGAGTGAGATACCCTTACTGAAGTTCACGGGTAAACACTTCGGCATCGCTGAGGTCAACGTCACTGTCCTGATCGGCGTCGAATGGTTCAAGGCAGCCAGTCGGTAGCAGTGGTGGTTGGCCGGGACCGTTCATGCAATCGGCGAACGCGGCATAGTCGATTAAATCAACGTCACCGTCGCCATCGGAATCGCCCAGCCGGCGGATGGTAACTGTCGCGTCGGCTGTGGCGCTGGACGCGCCGTTAACGGTTCCACCAGACGTTGCAAGTTCTGGCGATGCGCCCGCATATCCGAAGAAGACGAGTTCTGGTGGTGATGCACCGGATGATGAAATACTGGTGACCAACAGCGGCGAGACAACCAATCGAATCTCGACCGGGCCGAGCGTGGCGCCGGGGTTTGCACCAAGGACGAGTTTGCCCAAGTGGATGGCGCCACTGTTTGAATCGAATCCGGGGTCGTTGGCAGCGGTGGCTGAGCTGAGACCGCCCGCCGGAGCGGGAAGGGGCAAGGGGATATAGACGGCCCGTTGATCGGAAACAAGTTTCGCGTCAACGTTAAGCCCGCCCGTTAGAGCGGTCCCAGACCAGCGCTGTCCGCTTGTCAGCAGGGGGTTGTCAAAGTCGAATTGCAATGTCGTTATGTCGGCTGCACCGGGACCAGAAGCGACGACGTGAACGCCAACGGAGACAACAGTCTTGTTGGCATCCTGATCCGGAATCGCCCAAAGATGAAGCTCTGTTGTGCTGCCGGTATTGACCATGACCGATGGGTTGTTACCGGTAACAGGTCCATCTTGAACGCCGGATGATAAGTCGCCCGTGTCCAGAAAGAGCGTGACTGCCTGCGCGGAAGGATGTGTGGTTGCACACAGGCAGAATAGGACAAGGGCTTTGAGCGACGTTCGCATTACGATGAACTCCAATGACAGCTTCCTGCCAACTCGAAAGAGGTATTTCTAAATATTAGCGACGACGACGCACACAAATCAAGCCACCCATCGCGAGCAGTGCCAACGAGGCTGGCTCGGGTGTGATGGTCATATCAAATGTGGAGTCTGCACCACCGTTGAAATAATAGTTCTCACCAAGCGCCTGTGCATTTGCAATGGCAAAGACTTCAAAGCGATAGTCGCCGGCGAGAAGCGTGTCGGTGACATTGAATGGATCATAGAGGTCGTTGATGCCGGTGCTGATGACTTGCGTAGGCGTTCCCCCTACGCCGGTGTTGATGATCGAAACGGTCACTTGCGATGTGATGCCGTTTTCGAGCCCGTAAGGATTGATCCAGCCAGTCAGCGTGAAATCTTCCGGTGTGCTGAGCGTGAAATCCACCGCGAAGAGCGACTGTGCGTCAGCCGACGGAAAGTTCAACGGATTTAGGGCAGGGTCAACGATGACGCCCGTGTAGATGGTTCCCGAATAGTGTCCCGGTTCGACGGTTGAGTTTTGGTACACGTCGGCTTCGCTGTAGGGGTCGTCAGGAACATTGAATGAACTGATGTAATCGCCACCGACCCAGGTGCCGTTCGCCGGTCCTGAATCTGAGAGCGAATTGGTGAAGTTGCTGCCGCCGGCCATGCCGTTGTCCACGAAACTATCGACCGTTCGCGTGGTGCCCGTTTCGGTGACTCCCGCCATCACGGCGGTGTGCATCGTCAAGATTGTCAGAGAAAATAATATAGATTTCATTTGTTTGAACCTTGTTTCAAGAGATTCTTCCAAGAACGGCGATTGGCCAATTGGCCAACCCGCTCACATTTCAACCAAAAGAAAACAAAGGCCGACCAACATCGGAGGATGGCGATGTTGATCGGCCCGCACGTCTTCTCTAGTTGGAGCGGCGACGACGGAGGACAGTCATTCCGCCGATCGCGAGCAGTGCAAGTGAAGCAGGTTCTGGTGTCAACACCATTGAGAAGTTGGTCGAGGCATCGGTTGTGTGTGCTCCGTCCGTGAAGAAACCGGCGGTGGCACGGGCACGAAGTTCATAGTCGCCCGGCAAAAGCGTTCCATCTGAGTCGATGGTGACGTTGTTGTTGCCCAGCGAGATATTGACGATCGATTGCGTGGGCGTTCCACCGACGCCAACATTCGCAATGCTGATGAATACGCCTGAGCCAGTGCCTGAAGTGGCTGCGACGCCATCAATGCTGAAGTCCATACTTGAGTCAAGCGTGAATGATACGTTGAATTCAGTATTTGAGTCGGTTGATCCACCAAAGAATCCGCTGTAATCAATGGAAGCGAATGCGTCGAGATCGGCATCGTAGGCAGCCGGTGCAACATTTGAAGTTTGGTCGGCGATTGCGGTGGCAGTGTCCGGGCCGTCGTTAAGTGTGGTGGACAGCGTGTCAGTGAAATTACCGAAGATCGATGGGCCGGTGTTTGTGTTGGGGCCGTCAGAACCACCGTCGAGACCAATCAACGTGTAATTGAAGCGGTCAGTGTTCGTTTCGGTGACGCCGGCCATCGCTGCTGTAGTGAACATGAGTACGGTGAGTGAGAGAAGGGTGGATCGCATTGTTGTTACCTCTTTCCATGTTTCCCGAGTAGAGAGAGAAGACCAGCCTCGCGGATCGGGAAACGAGTTCTCGCCGACTGGTTTAATTCGCCAAATGCCAACATCTAGACACGCGAATGCCGCGTTAGTCACTTGCACGTCAGTTTTCATCAAAGGGCGATTCGCAAGGTGGCATGCAAGAGAGCATTGTAACACCGCGCGATCACCGAGTTCACTCTAAACAATCCGAAAGGTGCCAACGACACCCAGGTAAATTGTTAGACAATCGGTAGCAGGATCGTTCGCCAAGTCCTTATCGGACTGGCAGATGCGCTCCGTGTGTCACGCATCGTCAGTC
>BQJS01000029.1 GCA_021604825.1 Phycisphaerae bacterium
TCTTGAGAACACGATATAGCGTTTCGGTCGGCAGAGGGGGGCGAATGGCATGTCACTTCTAATCATTGACAGGCGTCCAGACTACTTGGGCGCGGCGCAGGATTCCACTTCACTGTTGATGCTGCCGCTTGGTTCGCGCAGCTACGTTGACTACATCATTTCATCGGTTGGTGTCACGGGAGAAGTCTGGATCGTTCCGGCGTTTGAGCATTCGGAGGGCTATGAAAAGAATCTCGCATCCCTGACCGCCTCGTCCTTGAAGGTTGTTCCACGCAGCGCCTTGACGGATGTGATGGGAGAAACCGATCCGGAAGAAATGGTCATCGTGATCGACGCCGGCGTTTGCCCAACGGGTGGTTTCAGCAAGGCGGCGACACTGATTGTGGATCGCGGCTATCTTGGGGCGACCCACGTGATCGCCGTCGGAAACGGAACCGAGCGGGCACGAGAGCGCATCGTCCGCGATGCCCAAGGCAAAGTACGTCAGGTCAAACGATTATTTCATGGCACATCTTGGCCGCACGTTGCCCACAAGCGCTTGGCGCTGTCATTGGTGCCGGCTGGCGCATTGTCGAATATCCAATTCGATTCACTTTCGGACATGCGCAGTCAACTCGGCGATGCCGGGGTGCTTCAACAGGATCAACCACTTGCGAGCGGGCTGGTCAATCTGAACACACAAGAAGATGCCCTGGAGTTGGCTGAACATTTGATGCCGTCGGCATTTCGGCGGGCGCACCACCGTCGCTACACGCGCAAGGGTCGCCACGTGCTTGTTGGATCTGATTGTTGGATCGACAAGAGCGTTCGCATCGTAGGTCCGGTGGTTATTCACGACGATGTGATTATCGAAGAGGACGCATCCATCATCGGTCCAGCGATCATTGGTCCGGGATGTCGCATCGGGCGTCAATCGGTGGTGGCGCAGTCGGTCCTCGCCCGGGATGCCATGGTCGATAGTGGTGACACGGTGCGGCACTTGGTTTCGTCCGGCGGGCAGTCAAACGCGTCGCTGGTCAATGATGCGTCGAATGGAAATGGATTTACGTCACTCGATTTCGATCCCTACGACTCGATCACTGGGATGGAAGGCCCCAAGGTCGAGACCCTTCCCGGCTATCAGAAGAAAGTGCAAATGAGAATCAAACGCATCATCGATATGATGGCTGCGATTGCCGTGCTCATTGTATTTTCACCTTTGCTGGCGATCGTGGCGGTGATCATCAAGTTGGATTCGAAGGGTCCGCTGTTTTTCACGCACGATCGTGAGGGCAAGGGTGGCAAGGTATTCCCTTGCATCAAGTTCCGAACGATGGGCAAAGACGCCCACGCGCAGCAGAAAGAACTCTACGCCCAAAGCGAACTCGACGGTCCGCAATTCAAAATGGATCACGATCCTCGGGTGACGCGATTCGGTGCGTTTCTTCGGGCTTCAAACATCGACGAGATTCCGCAATTTATTAACGTGCTACTCGGACACATGAGCATGATCGGCCCGCGCCCCTCGCCATTTCGCGAGAACCAGGTGTGCGTGCCATGGCGTCGGGCGCGCCTCTCGGTGAATCCGGGCATTACCGGACTATGGCAGGTCTGTCGCAGCGTTGATCGCAGCGAAGGCGATTTCCACGAATGGATTTTCTACGACACCATTTACGTGAAGCGGTTTTCACTTTGGCTTGACGTCAAGATCTTCCTAGCCACCGTGCTGACACTGGGAGGGCGGTGGAACGTTCCGCTTTCGTGGATTGTCCGCACGCATCCCCACCGTAAGAGTCGCGTTCAAAGTCCGTCAACTGCGTAGTTCAGATAAGCTGCGGGTATTGCGCATCGCAGATTGCTCCCCATTGTGCCGGCTTCTAGCTGGTATTTGCTTCCGAAACTTCCGTTAATGCGTACTATAGTGGCTGCGATTGAGGTGGCTGACTTGCGCGATTTGTCCTTGTCTATCGAGGGTTTGCGCAATGGGTCTTGCTTGGATAGAGCTTGCCCTAAATGGGTTCCGACGGATTGGTCCGACGCGCATTTGACGGAGTGAATGGTGCCATGGCAGAAACAAATAATTACAGCGAACGCTTCAACATGAACCGGTTTGGTGTTCTGGTTGCTTCGCTGGTTCTGATGGTCGGTTGCAGTCAAAAAGACCACCGTATGGGGCTCGATGAATTCCTTCTGCTTCAGGAGGACTTGTCGCAGAGCGCGCCGGCTGACGATCCGGTATTGACCACTGCGCACGTGAATTCAAAACTAGGCCGCTACACGGTGGGCCCAGGCGACGTTTTGGAATTGACTGTCAGCCGCCCCGGAATGACCGAAGACGAATCCAATCTACCGACGCTGGTGCGTGTTGACCGCAACGGGTCGATTGATTTGCCGCTGGTCGGTGAAGTTGGTGTCGGTGGCAAGGAGTTGGAGCAGGTCGAAGACGCCATCACGGCTGCCTATCTCGCTGAGCTGTATAAGAATCCGGACGACGTCAGTGTTTTCGTCGCGCTTCGGCAAGCTGCCCCGACGAATGTCCTCGTTCACGGTGCGGTGACGAAACCAGGCTTGACCAAGCTGCGTCGCACCGAACGCAATCTGCTCTATGCCATCCACCATGCCGGTGGGCTTTCAGACATCTCCGCCGCTCAAGTGACGTTGTCACGACTTCGAAGTCCAGATGAAGAAGAGACCGTCAATATTGCGACGCGTGAAGGCTTGGCCAAGGCGCTCGCGATGGATCCATTGGAAGATGGCGATATTATCACGGTTAGCACCGCCAAGGTGAATGCGATCTTCATCGGGGGACTTGTGCTTGCACCGCAAACGCAGATTTATCCGCCCGGAACAACCATCAATGCACTGCAAGCCATCGCCGCGGCAGGCGGACTGAGGACCGACGTGTCTCCGAAAGCGGCGACGCTCATTCGACGCATGCCAGACGGGGAAGATGTTCACGTCAAACTCGATCTGAAGCGTCTCGCCAGCGGCGAAGAGCCGAATGTGATGCTGGCGGCTGGCGATATTCTTTGGGTCCCAGAAACCACCGAAACGCGAATTCAGGATTGGATCAACAAGAACATCTTCATCCGTGCCGGACTCAACGCATCTGTGAGCTATAATGTTTCGGGTATTGAGTTCCTCAACCGCCATGGGTCGCAAGGCGGTGGCGCGGGCGGTGGAAATCTACAAGATTCGTTCGATCCATTTGGTTTCCTGAATCGCAACAGTAGCCTGAGTACGATTCAAACACAGACCGGTGGTTGACGATGACATTTGGATGAACCTAGCCACGCAATCGGTAAACAAATTGGACGCTTACATCGACCAGCAGGCGGATCAGCTTTGCAAGGTTGCGGTTCGCTCGTTGGTGCGGATGTACGACCCACAGACGCGAACGTTTTGCCACTGCATTCGTCGCGGTGAGCAGGGCGATCAGGTCGAAGGCACCAGCGTTCGATACGCGGCCACCGTGCTGATCGGATTGGCTGAGCATCCCGACTCACTGGTTTGTGAAGTCTTGCACGGGCAAAGCGCCGACGATGTCTGCGCCACGCTGATTGCTGGGCTTTCAAGTGACTCGGAGCTTGGCGAAGTTGCCCTGACGTTGTGGGCGGCGCGGGCAATGAATCATGCTGATGCGTCGCAAGCGCTTGAGGCGCTCCGTGCAGCCAAGCCGCAATCATGTGACGCGCCGACGGTCGAAATCGCGTGGTCATTGTCGGCATTGGTCGCAGACGCGAACGACAACGCCCGCGATGACGATTTGGCCAAGCTGATTGCCAACCGGTTGCTGCGATCGTTTAACGAAGACACGGCGCTGTTCTCGCACGTCCCGTTCGATTCCAATCCATCCGCAATGCGGGCCCACGTGGCTTGCTTCGCTGATTTGGTATACCCGATTCAGGCCCTGTCGTTTTACTACCAGTTTGCCAACGATACAGACGCCCTGGCGGCAGCCACCCGTTGCGGTCAACGAATGTGTGACGGGCAGGGCGAGCAAGGGCAGTGGTGGTGGCATCACGACGTACGCACCGGTCAATGCATCGAGCAGTATCCCGTGTATTCGGTGCACCAGGACTCGATGGCGCCGATGGCCCTACTTGCATTGCGACAGGCGTCAGGAGTTTGTCACGCTGACGCGATTAGCCGGGGCTTGGAATGGCTTGAGAATGCTCCCGAGATCGATGGATCGCTGTTCGACAAGGACGCCGATCTGATCTGGCGCAAGGTAGCCCGCCGCGAACCCGGCAAACTCGTCCGCGGATTGCAGGCGACTGCGAGCAAGGTGCATCCGTCTCTGCGCGTGCCGGCAGCGAACACGATCTTTCCCCCGACGTACATAGACTATGAAACCAGACCGTATCACATGGGCTGGATCCTCTACGCATGGTCAAAACGCTTTGCGTCCGCTCCCCAATCGTCTTAGCAAGGAGCGAAATCTGTGACACCATCTACGCCATCCGACTGCGGTCCCGATACCGTTCGTGATCTATTCGGGTTGCCGGTCAACGCCCTGACGATGAACCAAGTGTTGGCTCGGGTGCATCGGGCGATCGACCGCAAGGCCGCACTGCACATTGGCGTGATCAGTGCGTCAAAGGTTGCCAACATGCGCCGCAATGCGGAATTGCGCGATGCGGTGATGCAGTCGGATATCATTCTTGCGGATGGCATGTCGGTGGTGTGGGCCTCGAAGCTGCTCCGTCGCCCATTGCCCGAGCGGGTGGCTGGCATCGATTTGATGTCGGAGATTCTGCGCACCGGCAGCGAGCGCGGCGATCGGGTGTATTGCTTCGGCGCGACCGACGAAGTGCTCGACGCGGTCAAGAAACACATTGTAGAAACCTACCCCGGCATCGTGATCGCCGGAAGTCATAACGGTTACTTTGACGGCGACGAGGAACCAAAGATCGCTGAAGATATCGCCGCCTCGAACGCGGACGTACTCTTCGTGGCGATGAGTTCCCCGATGAAGGAGCAGTTTCTCGCGCGGTATGCGTCGCAGATTAAGGTTCCGGTGACGCATGGCGTGGGAGGATCGTTCGACGTGGTGGCTGGCAAGGTGAAACGCGCACCGTTGATTTGGCAAAAATTCGGGTGCGAATGGTTGTACCGCGTCTTGCAGGAACCTGGACGGATGTGGAAGCGTTACCTGGTGACCAACACGGTCTTTATGATGATGTTCATTGGCGAAATGTTCGGAGCTTCGCGTCGTCGTCGAAGCCACCAACCGACACCCTCTTAGCATCCCGCGCAAGCAAGGTACTGAGGAACGCGAAGGCATTCACAATAGACCATGCGGATCAAACTACTGTGGCTATTCGTCGCATTCCTTTGCGTCTACGCATATCGCGATTGGTTCAAGGCATTGTGCGGCTTGATCATCTTGATGGCCGTCATCGAGCACCCCGACATCCCCAAGAGCGTTGGCGGCATCCAAGGTTTGAACCCGTGGAACGTTGTGTTTCTCTGCACTTGCAGTGGTTGGCTAATGCAACGAAGGGCGCAAGGGCTGGTTTGGGACATGCCCAGGCACCTGACCTGGTTACTCTTGGCTTATTTAGGGGTCGTTATCGTTGGGTTTGTTCGATTGATTACCGATAGCGATAATATTTATCTGGGCCTCCATCAAGAAACGGTCGCCAGCCTCATCAGCGAATACTTCGTCAACACCATCAAATGGGTGGTGCCCGGCCTCTTGCTATACGACGGATGCCGCACGCGGAGTCGAATGACCTGGGGCTTGGCTGCGGTCTTGGGAATCTACGTGTTGCTCGCGTTGCAGCTTGCCCGCTGGATGCCACCGGGGACGGCGCTGTCCGGTACTGACCTGACGCTGCGTAGCCGCAAAATCATTGAAAACGAAGTTGGCTATCACGCGGTCAACATGTCGATGATCCTTTCCGGCGCGTCGTGGGCGATGCTCGCGATGATGCCGTTGATCCGCACACGCTGGAAGCAGTTCGGCATCATCGGATTGTTCCTGCTGATCGCCTATGGTCAAGCGGTGACGGCGGGTCGTATGGGATACGTGACTTGGGCGTTGATCGGATTGTTTCTATGCGTGATCCGTTGGAGAAAGCTGCTGTTTCTCGTGCCCGTCGTGCCCATTCTGGTCGTTGTTTTCCTGCCCGGGGTGGCTGAACGCTTTACCGAAGGGATGGGAAGCGATTCCGGCCAAGTGGGCGCGGCGGTGGATGACTATGCGGTCACCAGCGGTCGAACACTGATCTGGCCCTACGTGATCGACAAGATCGAAGAATCACCGATCTTCGGGCATGGGCGGCAGGCGATGGTCCGCACGGGCACGGCGAATTCTCTGTATGAAGAACTTGGCGAAGGGTTTCCTCATCCGCACAACGCATACTTGGAGATGTTGCTGGACAATGGCGTGATCGGATTTGTGTTGGTGATACCGTTCTACGGATTGGTCGTACTGTATTCGATTCGACTGTTTCGAGATTCACGCAACCCGATGTTTGTGGCGATCGGCGGAGTGTCGTGCTCGCTTGTGCTTGCGTTGTTGATCGCGGCCATGGGAAGTCAGACGTTTTATCCGCGCGAGGGGGCTGTCGGTATGTGGTGTGCGATCGGGATGATGCTGCGAATGTACCAGTCGCGACAGTCGCTACAGGGGCGTTCGGTGGCTGTGCGCAATGTTGGAAGGATGGGTCGATGACACGGGTGGCGTACATTCTTGCTCCAAGTCATTCCGGCTCGACTTTGCTGGCGATGTTGTTGGGGGCGCACCCCGATGCGTGTACAGTCGGTGAGTTGAAAGTCACGCGCCTGGGCAACGTGGACAAGTATCGCTGTGCGTGCGGTGCATCGATTACACAGTGCGAATTTTGGAAGGGGATCGCCAAGAGAATGCGGGCGAGCGGTGTCGAATTCGACGTGACCAACGCCCAGACCGCGCTGATGGCCCACGGATCAGCATACACCAATCGGTTGCTTCGGCCGCTGCATCGTAATCGGTTGATGGAATTCGCCCGAGATACGGCGCTTGGCCTTTCACCTACTTGGCACAAGCAGCGACGAACCTTCGCCGAACGCAACGTAGCGTTGATGCAATCCGTTGCAGCAGAATCAGGGGCTCAGATCGTCGTCGATTCATCCAAGACAGCCATCCGCTTAAAATACCTGCTGCGCCAACCGCAACTCGACGTTTGCGTGATTCGGTTGATTCGCGACGGACGCGGCGGGGCGCTCGCCCTGATGGAGCCAGCCGCCTTCGCCGACGCCACCGATCCCAAATTGCGCGGTGGTGGAAGTGGCGGGAATAGGGACGACGAACGACTCAGCATGGAAGAAGCGGCCAACGAATGGAAACGAAGCAACGAGGAAGCCGACCAAATCGTCAAGACAATCGACCCCACCCGAGTGACCACGATCCACTACGAAGACGTCTGCGAGACGCCGCTCGGTACACTGGGCAATGTGTTCCAGTTTTTGGGCCTCGATCCAGCCAAAGGCACCGTTGCGTTTCGCGACACGCCACAGCACGTTATCGGGAACGGCATGCGATTGGATTCCACGTCTGAAATTCGACTTGACGAGCGCTGGAGGGAACAATTATCTGACGATGATTTAAGCACGTTCGAGCGAGTGGCTGGTGACGCGAACCGTCGATATGGCTATCAGTAGGGCGTAAATCAATATTTACCCGGTGAATCGACCGGTGCGCCCATGATTTATCCCGTGTTAGACCGATTGCAGACAGAAGTTTGAGCATGACCGCAACGAACCCAACAGATCATCCCACACCAAATGAACCGCTCGCGTCCGACGAGGACGGCGACGTGTCGGGACGTGGTCGGTTGGCGAAGAACGTGGTGGCCAGCTGGCTCGCGCAGTTCGTTGTCATCGCTGGCGGGTTTATCCTGCCGCGCGTCGTCAACGACGAGATTGGCCAAGGCGCACTCGGAGTATGGGATTTCGCTTGGTCGCTGACCGGATTGTTCGCGCTGCTACAAGGCGGGATCGTTTCGTCGGTCAATCGATTCGTCGCCAAGCATCGCGCACTTGATGACATTGACGGAATCAGTTCTGCCGTTAGTTCCGTATCCCTGGTGCTCGCGTCACTGGCTGCGATCATCTTTGCGCTGACGGTTGGCATAGCGTTCTTCATCCCGCACTTTCTAGAAGACAAATTGAACGAATTCGCCGAACAAGCCCGCTGGGTCATTCTGCTGCTGGGGACGAGTTTTGCCATTCAAGTTGCCACCTCAGCATTTGGTGGAATCATCACAGGGCATCATCGCTGGGACATTCAATCGAGCATCCACGCAGTTGTGAATTTCACCCAATTCTTGGCGATGATCATTGCCGTGTTGTCGGGCGGCGGACTGATTGCGATGGGCATAATTGTGCTTGTTTGCGAATCGTTGGGGCGCGGCGCTCGGATTCTGTTTGCCTACCGACTGTGCCCCGGATTGCATGTGCGCTTTAGCTATGTCCGTCGCAAAATGATGGGACGTATGTTGAGTTTCGGTGGAAAGTCATTGCTGCCCGACTTGGGCGGGTTGCTCGAATACCAATTGATTAACGTTTTGATTACGTATTGTTTGCATGTGACGACGCTCGCCGTCTACGCGCGACCTCTCGGACTCGTTCGCCAAGCCGGAACCCTGGTCGAGCGTTTCGCCTATGTTTTGACGCCGACGGCCAGTTCCCTCAAAGCCACCGAAAGCAACTCGGCACTACGCGATCTGCTGACCAAAGCCACACGTGCCGGGTTGTACCTCGCGTTACCAATGGTGCTGGGCTTGTCGATCATGGGCGACTTGTTGTTGCAAGTCTGGATGGGCGAAGAGTATTCGGGCCGATCGTCATGGATTCTACTAATCGTGCTGGCTGTCGGGCACCTGGCCTACATGGTGCAGCTTCCCATCAAAAATATCCTTGCCGGTCTGAATGCACATGGTCGGCCGGGAGTTGCGAACTTTCTGTCGGCGCTTGTCAGTGCGGCTGGGGCGGCGGTTGCGCTCCTGTTCTTTGACCAAGGCCTCGTCAGCGTCGCATTGGCGATCACGATTCCGATGACGTTGGTCAATGGCATCTATGTCCCGATCTACGCGTGTCGAAAACTGAAAATGGACGTCTTGCCGTACGCATTCGCTTGCGTTCGAGGACCGATTCTCTGCGCAATACCATTTTCGGCTTGCTTGGTTGGGGGTAGATACGCGTTTCCCGATCAGCCTTGGGGGGCGTTGCTCTCGGGCAGTGTCGCCGGAGGGCTCGTCTTGTTGCCGCTTTACTGGAGACTCGTCGTGCCGCAGAAGTTCAAGGATAAGCTGACGGGGAAAGTTCATGACGGCGCAGGACCGATTGTTCCGCAACCGTCGTAATCAAAAATATGCGTAATGTCCGCCGAAGTTAGGAAAGCCCATTGGTCGATTCGTCCAAACCATCCATTGCCATTGTAGCACACTTTGCGTACGGCGCGATGACCGGCGGCGCGACGGGGCACATTGGTGGCGTCGAGCGGCAGACGTCGCTGACGGCACGGTGGCTGACCGAGCAGGGGTATCGCGTTTCGCTGATCACGTGGGACGAGGGGCAGCGGGACGGCGATGTCGTCGATGGCGTGCGGATGATCAAGATGTGTCGCCAGGATGCGGGTATTCCGGGTTTGCGATTCTTTCACCCGCGCTGGTCGAGTTTGAACCAGGCCCTCGCGCGAGTCGATGCGGACGTGTACTATCAAAACTGCGCCGAGTACGTCACCGGGCAGGTTGCGATGTGGTGTCGCCGGCATCAAAAGCGCTTTGTCTACACGATCGCCAACGATCCCGACGTCGATCCAAAGCTCCCGGACATGCACACGATGCGCGAACGCGTCCTCTACCGTCATGGCCTCCGCCGCGCTGATGAAATCGTCGTGCAAACGCAGACGCAGCGAAAAACGCTCCTTGATGGTTTCGGGCTGGATTCAAGAGTGATTCCCATGCCATGCCCAGATTTGCTCCAAGAAAACGAATCGCTGCCAGTTGCTCCAGATCCAACGAAGCAGTCGATTCTGTGGATCGCGCGACTTTGCAAACAAAAACGCCCCGATCGCTACCTGAAACTAGCCGCCGCGTGTCCCGAGTTTCAATTCGACCTGGTGGGCCCGTATGGCGACGATGAATATTGCAGTGAAGTGATACGCCGCGCCGAGACGATTCCCAATGTGAAGGTATGGGGTGGTGTCGAGCGGGCCAAGGTGGGGGAGATGTATCGCAAGGCGGCGTGCCTCTGCTCGACGAGTGATTTTGAGGGGTTTCCGAATACGTTTCTTGAGGCGTGGAGTTTGGGGATTCCGTTGGTGACAACGTTTGATCCCGATGGGTTGGTGGCGGCGAAAACCCTTGGTCGAACGGCGAGTGACGTCGAGACGTTGGCCGGCGGATTACGTGAGATACTCGGTTCACCCGACGCATGGGTCGAAGCGTCGCGCAACGCCCGATCGTATTACGAGAACAACCACACCGTCGAAGCCGTGTTGCCAAGGTTTGAGAAGGTCTTCTTTGATTCGTTGGTGTCAACGGACGCTGACGCGAGAAAGGTGCTGCACGCATGAAAGTCGTGATGGCCACTTCATTTCCCAGCGATCCACTTCGTCCGCACGGCGGCGTCGAAGCCGTGAGCGTGCAACTGACGCGCGGGTTGGCTTCCTTCGACGATTTGGATGTGCAGGTGGTGACAACCGATCGTGAATGCGCGTCGCCGGAAACCATCGCGTGGGAAGGGGCGACCATTCACCGTCTGCCCTGGACGGCTGGCAAGACGCTTCGACACTTCACCGGTCCCGATCGCAAAGAAGTCCTGCGATACGTTGAAAGTCTCAAGCCGGATGTCATTCATGCCCACGATACCTACGGGTTGATGGTGAAGGGGTTGAACATCCCTCGCGTCTTTACGATCCACGGTTTCATCCACGAGGACACGATTTACAGCGGACAGCGTTTCGCACGCATTCGGTCAAAGCTTTGGAAAAAAGTTGAACTTGCCGGGTGGGCCGATCAGCCGCACATCATTTCGATCAGTCCGTATGTTCGCGAACGGTTGAAGGGCATCGCCACCGGAATCATTCACGACATCGACAATCCGATCGACGCATCGTTTTTTGACATCGATCGCAACGAGAAATCGAACGTCATCTTCTCCGCGGCGCTACTTAACAAGCGCAAGAATCCGATCGCGCTGGTAGAAGCCGTCGCGCTTCTAAAGCAACAAGGCGTGGAGGCAGAGTTACGGTTGGCTGGTCGGGCGACCGATCAGGAATATTTTAAGCACATGCAGGATCGAATTGCCGCGTGCGGATTGGAAAACCAAGTGAAGCTGCTTGGCGAAATCGATTCAGTGGCTGTCAAGAAGCACTTATCCGAGTCTGCCGTCTTTTCGTTGGTGTCATTCGAGGAAGGATCGCCCATGGGCATCGAGGAATCGATGGCGGCTGGCGTTCCTGTGGTGACGTCGAACCGTTGCGGCATGCCCTACATGCTTCGCGATGGTGAAAGCGGTTTCCTCGTCGATCCCAACGACCCTGCCGATATTGCGCATCGCTTGCGGCAGATGATTACGAATGACGAACTTAGAAAAAAGATGGGCAGCGAATCGCATGAAATCGCCAAGGCAAGGTTTCATCCTGCACGCGTCGCCGCGAGGACGCGAGAAGTGTATCTGCGGGCAGCCCGTGGTTCGGATGCCCAGGCAACGACGGCAAGCGGTTCCGGTGTGGGCCAGGTCAGCCGATGACTTCGGGCATTCGAACCAAGATGACGGGGACGCGATCGTTGGAAGGCGATGCTGGGGATTCCGAATTGAGCAGTCAGACGCACATGCATTCACGTGCTGAGTCGCACGAAAGGGTGGAGGTCGCAGGTGTCACAATGCGACACTGGCCATACCCATACCGCGCGATGTTGGCGGTCTGCTCCGATCTCGACGAAACACCCGATCGCAACACCTATTGGGATACCGCCGAGTTTCTCAACACCAAGCGAACGACACCGATGGGGGAGGGGCTGGGCCTGGAAGTTGGCAATACGATTTACTTCGACATGGCCGCCGATCAATTCGCCTATTGGAACACCGACGATGTTGGCCGCACAATGGTTCAGTCGCTCATTCGCAGCGGGCATATCGATTGCCTGCATTCGTTCGGCGACCTAGCCACCACCCGCGAACACGCCCAACGAGCCCTCGACGAACTTGAGCAGAACGGCTGCCACCTCGACGTTTGGATCGACCATGCGCAAGCGATCACAAACTTCGACGGAGGCATCATGATGGGCGAAGGCGATGCAAGTTCGTCGCCAGCGTACCACGCAGACCTGACGGTCAAACACGGTGTGCAGTTCGTTTGGCGAGGACGTGTCAGCAGCGTCTTGGGTCAAGACGTGCCGCCGCAATTGGGCGGAATCTTGTCGCCAGCCCATCCGATCGCTTCGGGCAAGACGTTCGCCAAGGAACTGTCCAAGCAGATGCTAAGTCGCATGGGAAATGAGAAGTACGCCATGCACGCACCCAATCGTATCCTCACGCGTTCAACGCTCCGCGACGGTCAACCTGTTTATGAATTCCTGCGCTGCAATCCGCATTGGGGCGGCGTGAGTTCGCACGAAACGGCATGGGGATTCGGCGATGTGCTAACCGATCGCATGATTGCGCAACTCGTCGATCGAGAAGGTGGCTGTATCTTGTACACGCACCTTGGAAAGTCTGAACCGGATGCGAAAGTCCCACTGGGTACGTCGGCGATTGATGGATTTCGGAGATTGGCGACAGCACAGGCGGATGGGAATCTGTTGGTGACCACGACGCGACGCTTGCTGGGATTTTGTCGCGCGAAGGAAGAGATCGGCTATGAGGCAACGCGTTGTTGCGATTCAATCGTGATCGACATTGATACGACGAAGAATCGATACGCAACGCTGCCGGAGATCATCGATCGCGATTTGGAAGGACTGACGTTCTATACGCCAGATGCCGGCCAAACGAGCGTTCGCATCGACGGTGAGGATGTTCCGCAGGTCATGCGAAACGCTGCAGATGCCACTGGTCGCGCAAGCGTTTCGATTCCATGGTCGCGGTTGGAGTTTCCAGAACGGTGACAACAATCGCGCAATCATCTGAAGCTCGTTCCACCGACGCGACGCTGGTCTTGCCACCATTGGAAGGCGACGCCAGTGCCAAGGTGCCATTGGGCCAGCGCGTGCGGCGAGCCTTATGGCGATGTATTCTCCGGTCGTTTCTGCATTCGTATCACGTTTGCATCGCCATCGCAGGTTTCATCGGTCGAAAACCCAATGTTGTCTCCGCAGACACACCGGTCGACGTGCTCTTGACCGGAACGTTCTACTCCGACAATTGGCTCAACGCCCACGTCGCGCCGCTCGCCGCTTCACCGAAGTGCCGCAAGCTGCTGTTGGTCACGACGTTCGATGCGGCTCCTTCGCCCGATGTGGAAATCATCGCACCGCCAACCTGGTTGAGGAAAACCATTGGTGGCGTGCCATCGCGATTGCTGACGTTCATGTGGATTGCGCTGCGTAGGAGGCCGGCATGGGTTGGCGGATTTCATTTGCTGCTCAATGGATTGATCGCTCAGTTCGTAGCCAGGCTGTCCGGCTCGCGGGCACTGTATTTTTGCGTTGGCGGTCCAATGGAAGTCTTGGGTGGTGGCATTTGGGCCGAAAACCGCTTGTTTTGTAGGCTGGAAACGCCCGATCCGAAAATCGAAGCCAGTCTGTTGAAAGCTGTGCGGCGGTTCGATCTGATCATCACGATGGGCACCAGCGCCGCCCAGTTCTATCGCGATCACAAGGTACAATCGCGCTGCGAAGTCGTTTCCGGTGCAGTCAATGCCGAGCGTTTCAAGTGCGCGAACGATTCACGCGACATCGATTTCATTTTGGTTGCACGTTTAAGTCCCATCAAACGAATTGATCACTTCCTGCGCGCGGTTGCAATCGTCGCCAAAGATCACCCTAATACGAAAGCTGCGATTGTCGGCGACGGTGAATTGCGTGAGGCGCTGGAATCATTGGCGGCTGAATTGCGTATCACCGATCGCGTCGAGTTCTTGGGCCACCAAAGTGACGTGGGCACGTTCTTAAATCGATCGAAAGTGTTTGTCCTAACGTCAGACTCGGAAGGGTTGGCCCTCTCGTTGATGGAGGCGATGACCTGCGGGTTGCCAGCCGTCGTTTCAAACGTCGGCGATCTCGGCGACTTGGTACGCCACGGGGAAAATGGTTTTCTAATTGACGAACGTACACCGGAACAATTCGCGGCAAAGATGGGGCAACTCGTCGAAGACGATTCACGCTGGTCAGAGTTTTCAGAGAACGCCAGGAAATCGTCCGCGAAGTATGAGACGCCCGTCGTCGTGACGCGCTGGAATGAGATTCTTCGGAGTATGTCGTAGGGGAGTATTGCGTCAGCATGTGTGGCATCACCGGATATGTAGGGTTCAACGATGAAGCGCTCCTGAAGCGAATGTGCGCGAGCATCGTTCACCGTGGTCCGGATGAAGACGGATTCTTTACGGCTGACGGTGTTGGTTTGGCGATGCGGCGGTTGAGCATCATCGACCTCGCCAGCGGCAAGCAACCCATGACCAATGAGGATGGCACCATACACGTCGTTTTCAACGGTGAAATCTACAACTACGAATCGCTGACCAAGCAACTCAATGCCGCAGGGCATCAGTTTTCGACGGCCAGCGACACAGAAACGATTGTCCATCTCTATGAAGAATACGGGTTGGATTTCGCGGCGCACCTTCGCGGAATGTTCGGCATCGCAATTTGGGACTCCAAGCGCAGCCGGCTCGTTCTTGCACGCGACCGAATCGGCGAAAAACCCCTGTACTACGCCGTCGATGGCGATCGATTTCTCTTCGGGTCTGAACCCAAGACGATCTTGCAATCCAATATCCGTCGGGCCGTCAATCCGCAGGCTGTGTGCCAGTTTTTGGCGGCTGGTTACGTCCCGGCCCCCGGTTCATTTTATTCCGGCATTCAAAAACTTGCGCCAGGCGAGATGCTCGTTTGGGAAAACGGTAACTTCAAACTCCACCGGTATTGGCAGCGTTCGCAGACCGAGCGCAACGACCTCTCATTCGCCGGTGCCTGTGCTGAACTCAGCGAGCGACTCGATGAATCGGTACGCCTGTGTCTCAAGAGCGACGTTGAGGTGGGAGCGTTTCTCAGCGGCGGACTCGATTCATCGGTGATGGTCGCCCTGATGCGCAAACACGAAGCCAACGTCCAGACGTTCGCCGTCGGTTACGAAGGTCTCGCCGCAGGTTTCAACGAACTCAACTACGCCCGAAAAGTCGCAGACGATCTCGGTGCCAAGCACCATGAACTGATCCTCGGGCCCGTCTCAAGTATAGAGCTACTTCCAAAAATCCTGTGGCACTACGACGAACCCCACGGAGAGCCCACGTCAGTGCTGGTATACCTGCTCAGCCAATTCACCCGCAAGCATGTCAAGGTAGCCGTCGGAGGCACTGGCGGTGACGAAATTTTTTATGGGTATCCACGTCACGGCGGCGTCAAAATGTTGCAATATTATAGATGGCTGCCCGTTTGGATGCGTAGGTCCATCATCGAGCGCATCGTCAACCGTTGGCCAGAGTCGACGCAGGGCAGTCGCTTTGCCAAACGTGCGAAGCGTTTCGTCAATGGCGGAACGCTGCCATTGCCAGAGGCGTATCTCAGTTGGGTCAGCATGCTGTCGGCGGATACGCGCGACGGTTTGGTGGCAGACGCCATCAAAGCGCTGGCGGACGATCCAGCCGGCGATGCGTTCCTGCGTGACATACTGAGCGCGAACGATAATCGGCGTTTCATGCAACGCGTGACCGATGTGGATGTAAACGGGTATCTGCCCGAGTACCAACTATGCTACATGGACCGCATGAGTATGGCATGCGGTTTGGAAGTGCGGGCACCGTTGTGCGATTTTGAGTTGGTCGATTTTGTCACGAGTCTGCCGGCCAAGTATCGAATCAAAGGGACGCGGACCAAGCATATATTCAAGACGGTGGCAGCCCAGTGGATCGATAAGGATATCGCAGAGCGGAAGAAAGTCGGGTTCGACTCGCCGATCGGGCAATGGTTCAAAGGCGAGTTGCAGGAATTCGTGACGCGGTTTCTATCAACCGAGCATGTGACCCGGACCGGGATCTTGAATCCGCAAGGCGTCGCCCAAATGGTTGGCGATCACCTGGCTGGCAAGCGCGATTATTCACTCCAGCTATGGAGCGTGATTGCGCTGGAGGCGTGGCACCGCATGTACATTGAGGACGGAATCACCGAAGGGTCCGAATATACGATTCGTGATCTGCGGGGAGGGGCGGCTAAGGTAGCTCGCAGTGTTCCTGGGACGGCGTCAGCTCTAACTTGACGCGCACCTGCATGGGCAGGCCTTGAAAGTCGATAGACAAGTGGACCGTTTGAGCACCCCAATCATGACTGCGACGTTGACTGAAATCCGAGAGGCCATCCTGCCGCCAACAGGCGACGTGTTGCTGCGTTTCCTGCGCGACGCCTATTACGGCCAGCAAGGTGAGCACACCACGGATGCGTATCCTGCGGAGATCGCCCTCAAAGCCCGCCAACTTGGGCTTATCGGACAAGGCGAAAAACGCCACACGCTGACCAACCAGGGCTACATCGTCGGTAACGTTGCCAAGGAGTACTGCAACTGGGTCGATCACGGTCGCACCATGCCCACGCCCAAACCGCCGCAGTCGATGATCGACGGCAAGGACGTACTCGATTTGGGATGCAGTTTCGGTCGGTGGCTTTGGGAGTTTCAGCGCACGGCCAAATCGGTGATTGGTTTGGAATTGCAACCGGAATACGTCGAGTTGGGTTCGGCGCTGGCGCAGTGCGAAGGGATCGAACCGCCCGTGATCTACAATTCTGGCGTGGAAAAATTAGACGAGTACGTCGATCCCCAATCGATCGACTTCGTGTTTTCTCGCCTCGTTTTCAATCATGTGGATATTCATGCCACATTGCCCAAGGTCGCCAACGTTTTACGGGTTGGCGGTGTGCTTTGGGTACAGGTGGAGACGTTTAGAAGTGCGTTCCACAGAATATTCGAGGGCGAATTGCGTTTGCGAAGTCGCGTCCTCGGCGCTTTTGCGATTCTTAATTCGATCGGATGCACACTAACAGGTCGGCAGATGAAGCTATCTGTCAAGGGTCGCATGCACGCCAGCCATCGGGTTGCCTATCCCACGCTCGGATGGTGGAAACGTTCACTCAAGAAGCTGGGCATCGAAGAATTCAAGGTCGAAGAACACGCCAACGGAAACGCCACATTCTCAGCCAAAAAAATTCGGTAGGGTGGCTACTGCGGAGTCTTGATGGCTTTCGCGCGCTACCGTCATTCCCGCGCATGCGGGAATCCAGAATTGAAGCAGAGATATCCACCGCACTCTCCACCACATGTTGTCGCAGCGGATACCTGGTGGCTGGTATCGTTTTTTCGGCACGATTGACGCAGGAGTCTGGATTCCCGCATTCGCGGGAATGACACTGAGGCGCGCAACAGTGTGTCGGAATCTGGGCTCACCACGGTCGTAATCCGTAGTCAATATTCATCCGCCCCAACATCGAATCCGGCACCAATCGGTCGGGCGATGCCGTCGAAATCCACCATGATGCTGATGCCGTAGCGCTCTTCAAACTCTTCGTAGACCGCGCTCATCGCACCGTGATCGATCGCGGGGCTGTCTGAGCGAAGATGCAGATTACTCTTGCGGGCGTCGGCAAAACTCGGGTCGTCCTCCACGCATTGCGACTTTTCACCTTGGTGACCACCAATCGCCCGCACGTTTCTGGAGGAACGCCCGCCCCAGATTAAACGCAGTCCATCGTTTCGCTGCGAGAAGACGCAATTCTGGATGGATGATTTCGATGCGGGTTCCGCGTGTTCAAAGAAGATGTGCTTCCCGTCCGGACGGTTGATGTCGGCGACGATGTTGTTGGTGATGACATAATCACCGTAGGTCGCAGCCGCATGAATGCCACCGTCTGCCCGCGTGATCGTGTTGTTGACGATGCTGCGATGCATGCCGCCGACGACGAGGATGCCGGCATTCGACCACGATGTGTTGGGGTTGAAGTCGCCGTCGCTGTCGCGGATGTCGTGAATCACGTTTCCAACAATGTAGCTGTTCTCTCCGCCGGTGCTGCCACTTCCGCTGGCTTGCAAGATGCCGTAGTCGCAATCGTGGATGCGGTTAAAGAGAAACCAGATCCGTTCCGGATCGTATTGGCAGCCCATCCCCGCGCCCGGCGACGAGTTGCTGGGTACGTGATGGTGGGCGTGGTTCTGAGAAAAGACGACGTCGGTGGCTTGCTTGCACCACATGCCGGTTTGCTTGTTGCCGTACGATTCGTTGCGTCCGACGTAGATGTGGTGCGTCGAAGCTTGTGCCGCGAAGTTGCCAGCATTGATCTGGATGCCGTCGCCGCTGTTGGCGTACATCTCATTATCGACGACCCAAAGATTCGATACGCCGCTGCCCACCCCGATCCCGTGATAGTCTTCGTCGAAGTCGGCATTAACGTTCCCGTTGCCGTGGATCTTGCAGTCGTAGATCACGATGTCATGGATCGGCTTGCCGTCCCAAGAGGCCAGTTGGACCGCCGACCCGCCGCAATTGGTCACTTCACTATGTCGGATGGCCATGTGGTGTGGGCCGTCCTTGACGAACAGCGGATTACCGCCGTCAAAGACCACATGTTCGACGATCAGATACTCGCCGGTCATGGTCACGCCTTCGGAAAAACGCACGGGCGTCGCGGGGTCGGCGCTGCGAATGATCACAGGCCGCTCAGCCGTCCCCTTGGCATGAATCGGAATCGTCCCGCCGATGCGATAGTTGTAAGGCCCGCCAGCAAGCACGACGACGCTACCGGCATCAAGTTCGGTCGGAATGCTTCGTCGGGGCTGCGATCGCGAACCGTTTGGATTACCGTCGTCGGTCGATCGCGGATGGGTGTTGTCGACATAGTGCGTCGCAAATGATGCGTTACCGTATTGTTTAGCCACCGTCTCAAAGATTCCAAATTCAGGTACGGGGATGCCAATCGGCGGAACCCATTCGCTGACCAGAATCTCGACAGCCGCCTCCGACGTCTTCTCACCCTGACGAACGCGGAATGAGATTCGATCCGTGCCCATGAAATCTCTCTTGGGCATATAAACCAGCCGAGGCAATTCACCCGATAGCACACCGTTTGCAGGCTTTCCAACCAACTCAAACGAAGCAGCGCCCTTGTCACCATTCAGATAAGTCAACGCGACAGCCGTCTTCTCATTGGCTCGAACACAAAGGCGTTGATCCACCGCCCGAAACGTAGCCGGCGCCGAACCCGCTGTTGCCGATCCACCGCCACCAACCTGCGTGCCTCCGTCCGCACCGACAGCTAGGAACGCGACAGGATCGTTAAGAACACCGCAGCCGCCAAGCCAACCAACCAGCAACAAAGTCAGCATCCGTGCCTCCCTAGCCTTAATAGAAAAATGCGTCACCATTGGCCCACGTCCCCGCCCGCAATCTTGCAACACACCATTATGCCCAATTTCAACACATAATGGCAAGTAGACTAGTAAGTCGGGTCAAGGACCCGACACTGTTTCGTGCAAGCACGTTCGACGTGATGGAATGAAGTGCCAACACAGATTCGCCCATAATGCCAAGAAAAATCGTGCTCTCAGACGTTGCCTGTGAATGTTAGTAGAATGAGCTGGACAATCGTGGCTTGGATTTTACCCAAGCGTGCTTTATCGCCCACTAGACCCGAATGCAACGGTGGCCTGGTCCGATGACGTTACTGCGCCGAACATGCCGATTTCCAATGCCCGCTGCATTAATGCTGTCGATCACAGCATTTTTCTTGATCGTATTTCCCATCGGCGTGTTGACCAGTGTCGTTCTTTTCGTACTCAACGAATTCTTACGATTGCTCTCTCCAACTCTCGCTATTGATTCTGGACTAACGACATCTGCGATTGGAATCGCAACGGCACTTACGTTTTCGGGATGGGTGTCGGCTTACATCTACAGCTACTTGCGATGGAAGAGTGTGGATCGAGATAACCGATTCTGCATCAATTGCGATTACGATTTGACGGGCAACGAATCTGGTGTGTGCTCGGAGTGTGGTGAGGCATTATGATTCACAAGTCGGTAATCTTCGTCTCCCTAACACTAGCCGGTATGACGCTGACGATTTGGATCATGGGGCATAACGGATATGTTCGCATTTATGACACTGGTTGGAACGCGACGCGAACGCATGTGTGTTGCTTATATGGTGGATTTGAATTTGAGCATGAGAGAGCGGGAACTCCGCATCCCTGCAGTTCGCCCGACTTGGCACCTTCGTGGATTTGGAGACTATCAAGTCAATTCGGAACCAGAATACGCTTCCCAGTGTGGGTGCCGTTGATTCTGTTTTTAACCTATCCGGCGCTTGCGTCGATTTGCAGGCCCTTGCAAACACGTCGTCGTCGCAAACGCAACCGTTGCGTCAAGTGCGGTTACGACTTGACAGGATTGCCTGAACCACGATGCCCCGAATGCGGGGCTACACTTGTCCCGTCGAATTGCGAGGCGGCCTGAAAGAACTTCTGCGGTTCAGGCGATTGAAGCAGGGCCCGTCATGCGTTTGGCGCCTGACTCCGTCAGGTTTCTGTGCCTCTTCGTCATTCCCGCGCACGCGGGAATCCAGAATTGCATGACAAAACGTCAATGGCCTTTTTGCCGGATGCAGTCGCGATTGATCTTTTAGGGCAGGTAACGTCCAGGGGCCGGTGTGACGCATTCACCTGGATTCCCGCTTGCGCGGGAATGACGTCGAGTGGGCCGTTTCCGTTTGCGAACATTCGTTTGTTGTTCGTTTTTCGGTCCGCACAGCGGACCCTACATGGTCAAAAAAACGGGGCCAAGCGATGTTTCGCCCAGCCCCGTTTCTTGAATGGAGATTGTGTGTTGCTGCTTTGGGTGCCTTCTTAGAACGGGGCTCCGATGTCTACCGTTGCTCGGTTCGGGCGGATGCTTACGCCGTACGTTGATTCGAACGTGTTGAAGACGCTCTCTTCGGCGTTGGATGAACCTGCGCCGATGGCTGGGCTGCCTGCTTGCAGCGCGAAGTTATCTGAGCCCGGGCTGACGAACATCGGGTTGGCGCTGAACGATCCGGAGAAGCTCGTGGCTTGCGGATAGCTGTTGGCCCACTGGATGTCCACCGCGCTACCGTTCTGATAGAACAGGCAGTTGGTGATCGACGAGTTATTCACCGCGCCGGGATACTCGAGCATGATGTGTCGCCCGCCGGACTCGTTGATGTTCGAGATAATGTTGTTCGCGATGACATAGCTGCCATACGTCGCGGGGCCGTTGATTCCGGCTGGCACGTTGTACACCGTGTTGCTGAGGATGTAGCGGTTGTTCGTGCCGATGAGCGTGAACGCTGCGTTCGACCATGCCGACCCGGCGTTGAAGTCGTTGTTGCTATCGTGCAGGTCGTGGATAACGTTACCGATGTAGTAGCTATTGCCACCGCCGCCATCACCACTCATCTGCGCGAAGCCCGTATCACAGTCATAGATCTCGTTGTACAAGAACCAGATCGGGTTCGGATCATACTGACCACCCATGCCAGCCGCGTGCAGCGACGAGTCGCTTGGACGGTTACCGTGGGCGATGTTTTCCGACATGATCACGTGGCTGGACTGCTTCGCCCAGAAACCGGTCTGCTTGTTTTCCCACGCTTCATTGCGACCGAGGTAGATGTGGTGCGTTGACGACCAACCACCTTGTCCACCATTGATCTGCACGCCGTCACCGCTGTTGTGATACATCTCGTTGTCGAGCAGCCAGATGTTGTTCACCTTGTGGCCGACATTGATGCCGTGGAAGTCCTCGTCGAAGTTGGCCTGCCAGTTGCCCCAATCGTGGATCACACAATTCGAGATCACAATGTCGTGCATCGTGCTGCCATCCCATGAGATGATCAGGATGCCTGCACCACCACCACCGATGAACTCGCTGTTACGCACCGCGATATGATGGTCGCCACCGTCGGTGAACATACCGTTGGCACCGTCGAACTCGATGTTCTCGACGATCATGTACTTACCGCCGAAGTTCACTGACCGGGTGATGCGCGGTCGGGCACCGGTTCGTGGACCTCGGACGAACACTGGCTGCTGTGCGGTACCGTTTGCAGACATTTGCAGGTCGCCACCGGACGAGTAGTTGTAAGGTCCACCGCGCAGTTCGACCACGCTACCGGCTGGCAGGTTGGTCGGAACGGTTACGCGTGGCTTCGACGGCGAACCGTTCGGGTTGTTGCTGTCGGTCGCGCTGCCGTGGTTGCGATCGACCCAGTGCGTGTAGTACGAATCGCTGCCGTAGGTGTTGGCCACCGTTTCACGCACGCCGAACGTTGGCTCGGGAATACCGATCGGTGCCACCCAACCGTCCGCGTCGCACGAGTCGGTGCCTTCGTTGCAGAATTCGTCTGAATCGCATGGCAACGTGCCCGCGACGCACGAACCGCTCTGGCAAACTTCAACACCGTTGCAGTACAACCCGTCGTCACAGTCGGCATTGCTGCCACACGGCTGACATCCGTCGGGCGTACCGTCGTTGTCGTTGTCAACGTTGTCGTCGAAACCGGGGCATACGTCGTTGCAGTCGGCGACACCATCATCGTCGGAGTCAACGTCAGCCGTACCGCAACCACACTCGCCAGCTTCGGTCTTGTCGGCATCGTCCGGGCACTCGTCGTTGCAATCGAGCGTGTCATCACCGTCTGAGTCAACGTCGGCTTGACCCGGGCACTGATCGACGCAGTCGGCGACACCGTCACCGTCTGAATCCGTCTCGGCGACGTCGCAACCGCATTGGCCGGCACTTTGCTTCGACGCATCGTTCGGACAACCGTCGCTGCAATCGGGTTCACCGTCGCCGTCTGAGTCTTCGTCACAGTTCAAGAATTCAACGCCGAAGTCATCCCATTGCTTATCGCCTGCACCCATCGACCACACTCCAATCGTACCTTGCGTGGCTCGGGTGTTGCGGTCGTCGTAGCAGTCGATTTGCCAGTTGTTGGGTTCGTTGGAACCTTCAGCCCACACCTTGGCGCGGATTTCAGTTCGCGAACCGGTGTCTTCAAGTTCGACAAGGAAGTTGAACCAGGTGCCAGCACTCAGGCTCACGCCCGAATCGGTTTGGCCGCCAGAGATATCCGTACCGTGTGGTGAGATGTGGAACGTTCCGCCACCCCATTCGCGGAGACGATAGTACGAGTCGGTGTTCGGGAAGTCTGAGAAGAACGTCACACCGACGCCGCCAGTTGACGAGGTGGCACGCATGCGTCCGCTGAATTCATAAGCCGTCCAGCTACCGCTGCCGTCACCAACCCAATGCGAGTGGATGTTGGTTTGCGTTGACGTGGTACCCAGCACCTTGTCGCCACCTGCGGTCTGCACTTTGAACAGACCGTCGTTTTGGCTGAGGCTGTTGTTGGCACCGGTATCGAACCAGTTAACCGGGTCGCTGCCATCCGACAGACCTTGGAAGTCCTGGACGAATCCACCGCCACTCGATTCGACGTCACAGACGTCGTTGTCTTCGTTGCAACTCTCTCCCGACGCGTCGTCGCAGGGCGCTTCACCGGCCATGCACACACCCGTATCGCAATACTCGGCACCGTTGCAGAAGAGGTTGTCGCTGCAATCGCTGTCGTTGGCGCACTCGTCGCAGACGTTGCGGTCTTCGGCACAGAGGTCTGAACCGCAAGGAGCGACGCCGGTTTTGCACGTTCCATTGTTGCAAGTTTCCGAACCGTTGCAGAATTGTCCGTCGTCGCAATCGGCATCGTTGCCGCAATCGTCGCAGCGGTCAGCCCCTTCGTTGCAGAGGTTTGCATCGTCGCAGGGGGCGACACCCGCGACGCAGGAACCCGCATCGCACAATTCGACACCGTTGCAGTACGCGCCGTCATCGCAGTCGCTGTCTTGCGAGCATTCGCCGCAGAACTCGTTGTCTTCGTCGCACAGGTCGGCTGAGCATGGCGGGGTGCCATCAAGGCAGCGTCCGTCATCGCAGGTTTCCGAACCGTTGCAGAATACGCCGTCGTCGCAATCGAGATTGGAATCGCACTCAAGGCAGAAGTCGCCGGATTCATCGCACTGGTCGGCATCGCAAGGTGCGTTGCCAGCCTGGCATGCACCAGCCACGCAACTTTCCGCACCATTGCAGAATGCACCGTCGTCACAATCGGCGTCGACTGAACAGGTCACTGAGTCGGCCAACAAGAGCGACGGGATCAATGACATGTCGGAGCTGTCGATGTTGTAGTTGTGGATTTCGATCGCGAGTACGTTGGGTCCGTCGAGCATGAGTCCCGCGACGGAGAGGTGGATCTCTTCCGCGACGCCAGCTTCTCGGCCCGAATCTGCTTCAGTCCCTCGGGTGACGGGCGATCCCGGTGCGCCGATGTTGCGTCGAGCCACTTCGGTGCCGTTTAGGTAAGCGATAAACGAGTCGTCGTAGTCGATGACGAGGTTGAGGTTGGATACGCTTGAACCCTGCGGGATCTCGAATTTGCGGCGGGCGTATACAGTGATGTAGCTGCCAGCCATGTCTGAGAGAACGGTGGCGTCGTCGCCGTCGCCATAACCGATTCCCGTCGGACCGACCAGCCAGTTGCCGTCGATAAAGAACGTGTCCGACCAACCAACCGACGGCGTACCTGATAGACCTTTCTGGTAATGCCATTGATCACCGACCGCGATGAGGACATCCGAGCAAGCGTCGGTGGTTTCGTCGCAACCGCTGGTGGGGCAGGGAACGTCGCCGCCTTGGCACGCGCCGTCTACGCAGGATTCAGAACCGTTGCAAAAGTCACCGTCGTCACATTCCGCGTCGGTCGTGCAACCGCCAGCCCCAGGACCGCCACCACCTGGGCCAGGAGGTACGGGTGGTTCTTCGTCGGCGATACAGGTGTCGGTGTCATCGTCACACTGATCGTCACCGCATGGTCCGTCACCGGACACGCACTGACCTTCGATGCACTCCTCGGCGCCATTGCAGAATAGTCCGTCATCGCAATCGGCGTCTTCGTCACATTCCGAAAGGTCCAGTTCTTCAACCTGGATGGTGAATTGCAACTCGAATAACATTTCACCTAAGGGGGCGCCAGCACCGATCAGTCCAATTGAACGGGAGGCACCTTCGTGACCGGACACGGTCACTTCATATTCACCAGGCTCGGCAAATACGTGCGTAGCGCGTTCTCCCCGCACCAGACGGGTCGAATCGCCGAAATCCCAAGCGTAGGTCAATCGTAACCGCCTCAGCGGGTTGACTGCCTGAATTGCGAAAGACCAAGTGTCGGGCGTCAACGGGCTGATGGGTTGGGCCAAGAGGCTGTATGAACCCGTGTTGCCGTCGCCATCGGTCACCGGCATGAGAACGCTACCCGATGGAGGTGGATCAGCGGACAATTCAGCGATTTCCTCATCGGTGAATTCGTCCGACAGCTCGTCCGTTTGGGCGGCGCCACTTTCATCGTCAACCAGAGTTGAAAATTCAACCTCTCGATCGTCTTCGGCGTTCGAGTTGGTAGCGGTCTGACTGCCATCGTTGAGCTCGTCTTTGCTGTCTGACTCCGTCATGGACTGGCATCCGACTGATGACGAAATCAAGAGCGCAAGGACGGTAGCGCCGAGTGGGCGCAGACCTAGACGGTCTTCGAACAAGTTCATATTTTGCTCCTAGGTTGCCGCTGGGTGGCGCGGAAAACCGCGTCGGTTACAGCTTGGCGAGACTCTTCCCCCTAAACTTCTTGGAACCTACGATTCGCTGGGTGAACGGGGCAAGATGTCTTCCCTCGACGGCAAACCATCGGATGGGTTGAGGGGGGTTAACCAGCGATAATGTCCGGCAAAAAATGCCGATCGCGATTGGACGACCAATAAACCTTGGGGGTATCTGAGTTTGCGAAATCAGAAGTATTTATCCCCAAATTTTGGGGCCGAAAAAGAAGAAATTCTCGCTTTAAGATCATCAAGACACGGTGCCACGTTTACGATTCTGCTTGATTCAAGTCACCATTTTCCTCTCATGTTCCCACTGACAATCCCCGTCAAAAAACATGGGGCCCCGTCGAAAATCATGGGTGGCGGTTTCTTGTTTCCGATCAGAATCCAGCCGGACAGTGAACAGGAGCGATGGTGTATTGCACCCACCGAAGTCGCGTTGCATTGAACGAATACCCCTAATCGCACGCGGCGATGCAGTTCGTGTTTGTGTTGATTTGATTTAAACGTGAGATCGCCAATCGCAGTTCGGCGGATCGTCTTGAAATGGTTTTCTATTGCGGTTTGTAGCGAAGCGGGCAAGATCACACGCAATGCAAATCCTCGCACTTCAACGCGGTAAGTTCTCGGGCATCAGTAATGCGCTGCTGGATGCGTGGAGCGTCGGCGCGCCCGATGACCAAGTCGTGCGCTGCGATCTGGACGAGGGGTATTTTGAAAACAAAGTAGATAAACTGAGAGCCCTACCCGAGTTGGTTAAGGCCAGTGCTTCAATGGGCATCGCCGAAGCACGGCGGAGTTATCGGCAGATCGCCCTACGCTCACGCTCCAACCTCGCCCGACTTGAACGCGCGGTAGGGGAGGCCTGCGATCGTCATCGCCACGAATGCACGTTGACGTTTCAGACGTTGATTCCAGTGCCGCCTTCCGACAAGCCCAACTTCATCTACACGGACCATGCGATTCTGACGAACCGTTACTATCCCGATGGGGAAGCAGCGATTGCCCGTTGGCGCGATTGGCTACCGACCGAGAAGGCACTGATTCAACAAGCAGCGATGGTCTTTACCATGAGCCGGCACGTCACTGATTCGCTCATCGAGTTTTACAGCATCCCGAGCGAGCGCGTTCAATGTGTGGGGGCGGGGTTCAACGCCCGCAGGCAAGATTCCGACATCGAAACCCCAGCCCGAACCAAGAGCATTCTTTTCGTGGGTTTGGATTGGGAGCGAAAGGGCGGTCCACAACTCGTCGAAGCGTTCGCCCGCGTCCGAAAAACGCAACCCGACGCGAAGCTTGTCGTGGTGGGATGTGAGCCCGACGTCAAAGTAGACGGGGTCGAGGTTCTCGGCGTCGTTCCGATCGAGCGCGTGGGTGATTTGATGTCCGAAGCGTGCTGTTTCTGCATGCCCAGCCTGCGCGAGCCCTTCGGACTTGTTTATCTTGAGGCGATGAACGCGGGGTTACCGGTCGTCGCTTTAAACCTTGGGGCGCCGCGCGATCTGGTCGAAAATGGTGAGACAGGATTCCTCGTTGAACCCAACGACATCGCGGGCTTGGCAGGGGCACTTGAAAAAATTGTCGCGAATTTGGAAGTTTGCGCTATGATGGGTAGTAGAGCGCGCGATAACGTTTCCGCCAATTACACCTGGGAACTTACGCAGGAACGCATGGCAGCGGCGATGCGTGAAGTGATGGCGTCATGACCGGTTTGAGGCGAATATGCCTGCGGATCGGCGGTTTTTGGTAAGTGAATTGATGTCTGAGACCAGTCAAACTGAATCCAAGATGAGTAACGGCGACGTACAGCCCAAGGTTAGTGTTGGTGTGCCCGTATATAACGGTGAGCGCTTTCTCGAGGGTTGCCTCGACGCCCTGCTCGCTCAGACCTACGGTGATTTCGAAATCATCATTTCCGATAACGGTTCAACCGACTCGACCATGCAGATCTGCCGCCGCTACGCAGATCGGGACTCGAGGATTCGTTACTATCGAACAGATGTCAATCACGGTGCCGCGTGGAATTTTAATCGGACCGTGAAACTCGCAAACGGCATGTACTTCAAGTGGGCTGCCCACGATGATCTTTGCGCTCCGGAGTTTCTCCAATCGTGCGTTGATGTCTTGGACAGCGATGAGTCGGTGGTGTTGGCTTGCCCGAAACCGCGCGTGATCAATGATCGCGGCGAGAAGATGGAACCTTACGGCATCGCCTTGAAGACCGACGCACCAGAACCCCATGTCCGATATGGCGAAGTTGTTCGAGGTGACGTGGGTTACAAATGCTTCGAGGTGTTTGGGCTCTATCGCATGAGTGCGCTGAAGAACACTGAGTTGATTGGAAACTACCCGCACGGTGATGGCGTGCTGTTGGCGCGCCTTGCGCTTTTCGGACGCTTTCAAGAAGTGCCTGAAGAATGGTTTTTCCCGCGAGAGCATGCGGGCCAATCGATGCAGGCGATGAAAGATCGCTACGCTTATTCGGACTGGTTTGATACGAAGCGGACGGGGCGAATCATCTTTCCCACGTGGCGCATGTTTTGGGAATACTTTCGCGCGATCGGTGGCACGCCAACATCCCTTTGGCAGCGCATGATGTGCCAGGCATATCTGTTGCGATCTGCGATTTCGTATCGCCGCAAATTCGTTCGCGACATTGTGGGTGCGTGGCACATGCGTCGCCGTCGTCGGGTGGTTATTCCCAAGTCAGCGTCTGCAGTCTCATCGGCATCGTCGTCGAGCGGGGGATCGTCTGACCGATGAAGGTCGCCTTCATCAACCACCCCTGGGACACGGTCGATCTGTCTGCGTTATCGGGTTCGCTTCCCATTTGGACGTACGAGGTGGCCAAGCGCCTGCCGAGCAACCACAACATTACCATTTACGCCCGCCGAAACTCCAAGCAGCCAGCCACCCAAACAGTTGACAATTTGACCGTGCGTCGGATTTCGACCGACGTCGATCCGCTCGAGCACAAGTTGCTGCGGAGGCTACCGCTGATTTGGACTGCGCGGAGACCGTTTTTCGCGTCGCGCTTTTATTATCGCTCGTTCATCGGTCAGGTAGCGGCATCGCTCAAAGCCCATCCCGTTGACATCGTCCACATCCACAACTTCGCCCAATACGCATTGATCATCCGCCGCGTCTTGCCGCGAGCTAAGATTTGCGTCCACATGCATTGCGAGTGGCTGTCACAACTCGATGAAGCTTGGGTTGCGAAGTGTTTGCCTTCGATCGATGCCGTATTTGCGTGTAGCCAATATTTGGTTGACCGTGTCGTGCAGCGACACCCGCAGCATGCGAATAAGTGCCACTGTATTCACAATGGCGTCAACACCGAGACGTTCTCGCCGCCCGCGTCTTCGCATGCGTCCGATACGGCGCGGATTCTTTTCGTAGGGCGCTTGTCGCCTGAGAAGGGCGTCCATGTTTTGGCCGAGGCATTTAATGAAATCGCCAAGCGTGTGCCGAATGCAGTATTGGAACTTGTTGGACCGGACGGCTCGGCGCCGCAGGAGTTTATCGTCGGTCTGAGCGATGACGAACGCGTCAAGGCTCTCTCGAGATTCTATGAAGGTAACTATTCGGACCATTTGCGCAGTGGATTGAATGCGGAGGCGGCAACTCGCACACAGTTCGTGGGCGGGCTGCCGCAAGTCGATCTGATTGAGCGATACCGAGCAGCCGACATTCTGGTGAACCCATCGTTGAGTGAGGCGTTTGGCATGAGTCTCGTCGAGGCGATGGCCTGTGGAACATGTGTGGTTGCCGCGAAGACTGGCGGCATGACTGAAATCGTCGAACCAAGTGCGACGGGTATTCTCGTGGAGCCCGATCATCCGGTCGCGTTGGCTGACGCGATTTGCGATGCGCTAAATGACTCCGCGAGTTGCAGAGGTATGGGGGCGGCAGGTCGCAAACGGGCATTGGCGTGTTTCACTTGGGACAAGATCGCGGGCGACGTGAGCGAGCAATACAATGACCTCTTTCGCGGATAATCAGCTTGCCCCACCTGGTTTTTTCGCTCGTCGTAGACGGCAGCGTTTGCATGCGCAAATGCGTTCGTGCCCGGACTTGAATGATTACACGAAACGGGCCATCGTTTTTGCGCCGCATCAGGATGATGAAGTGCTTGGATGCGGTGGAACCATCATCAAGAAAGTGAAACAGGGGGGAGACGTTCACATCGTATTCATGACCAACGGGCGGCGATCGCACGCGGGTCACATGGGTGTCGACGAAATGATCGCGCTTCGTCGCAAAGAAGCGCTGGCGGCGGCGAAGATTCTCGGCGTCGGCGAAGATCGCGTTACCATCCTGGATCTTCCCGACGGCAAACTCAGCGGCCATCGCAGCGAAGCGGTGGCGTCGGTTTGCACACTGCTCGAGTGTATTCAGCCTGACGAAGTTTATATTCCATCACGATACGACGGACCGGCTGACCACTTGGCCACGTTTCAATTCGTCACCGAAGCATTGCAAGCCACGCGACAAACACCGCGCACGATTGAGTACGCGGTGTGGTTCTGGCACTATTGGCCTTGGGTGAATTCTGACGAGCGGATCGTACGGTCAACACTGCGGGCGATCGCCAATGCACTGATCAGACCCATTCGGATGCGTCGGGAATTCAACACGTGCGTGAGTATCTCAGAGCATCATGACCAGAAACTCGCCGCCCTGGCTGCGCACGAGTCGCAGGTCAAACGATTGATGCCTGAATGCGATTGGCCGATCCTCAGTGATGTTTCCGGGGGAGCTTGGCTCGAAGCCTGCACCCAGGATGTCGAAATCTTTGCGGTGCAGAACGGTGCCATCGAGAAATAAACGTCGCGCCGAATAGTTCGATTCCAAAACCAAGCGAG
>BQJS01000030.1 GCA_021604825.1 Phycisphaerae bacterium
CAGACGGCATTGAACTTTGGATCGATGTTCGGGTTCCGCGCGGAACAGCCCCGGGTGCGTATGCATCAAACGTAAATATTTCGATCAACGGGAAGCCAGCTTCGCAAGTGCCCGTGACGTTGCAGGTTTGGCCTTTTGTGCTGCCGGATAACACGGGATCTGAATTGATCGTCGACTTGGACCATGAAGCCCTCTTTGGGCACCATGTGATAATGGACGGACTGCCATATCATCCGCCGCGCGTGCTTGAGGGCAGTCCCAAGCGGGTGGAGCTTTCTGAGACGGTGACGGCGACGATGCGGTTGCTTCGAGAGCATGGACTCAGCCCACACTTGCCGAAGCTTTTTCCGATCGCCAAGATTGACGCCGATCAGAGCATTCAAGTGGACTGGTCGGATTACGATTGGCTCGTGGAGAGTTATGTGGATGGCGGTGCTTATCGCAGTCGCCTACCGTCGCGCTCCTGGACGATTCCGTTTGACGATTCCTTCCCTCCTCCACCGAGTTATGGCTCAAAGTCTTCGCCGATGTATGCGCGAATTCTCAAGGATTACCTAGCGTCAGCCGCCAGTCATTTCTCAGAACGGGGCTGGCTAAGTCGCTCGGTTGCACGCATTCCCAATGCGGACGCCAACGCGAAAGAATTCGCAGGAAACATCGCGCACTACGGTTACATCTGTCGTCAAGCTGACAGTCGCTTGCGGACGTTGGCGATCGGTATCCCGCAGGATATGAATGAATTCGGTTGGCATGAATTTCGCCAAGCCGAGGGGAAACAGTTTGTTGATTTGTGGGCACCGCGCGGACAGTTCTTTGATCGCAATGCCACGACTGGCCGTACGATGTTCGCATTGGATCGTCCGCCGTTCACGGGGTCCACGTCGGTTTACTCACCAGCCGTGGATACGCGTGTTGTCGGGTGGCAGGCCCAGGCATCCAGTGTTGAAGGCGTCATGCTCGGACTGGCCAACCGCTGGCCCGAAGTTGCAAACGAACCTACGAGCCCCCAATCGTGTGTCGAATTCGATTCCGAAGTTTTGCTCTATCCTGGGACGTACTTCGGTCTCAACGAACCCGTGGCGTCGATGCGTCTCAAGCGCTTGCGGCGTGGGGCGCAGGATGGGTTGTACTTGCACCTGCTCCAAGAATTTCGCGGCAAGGAGCATATCGCCCGGGCTGTGCTTGATTCGCTCTTGTACCGGTTTGGTGCCGATGCATACGGTGCGCATTTTGCCGACGGTAGCAGTCACCCCTGGTGCGAAAATCCGTATGCTTGGGATGCGGCTCGCAACATTTGTGCCCAAGAGATACGGACAGATGTGAGCGCAGAGGCTCAGCCAATCGAAGAAGCGCTGCGTTGGCAACAATTCATGCAGGCCGTCCGTCACGTGCGCTTCGACCCACGCGGCGTCCGGGTCAAGCGTGGCGTCGGTGCGAGCGAACTGGATATTGATTTCGTTGTCCAGGTGACGAATGACAGTCGTGTTCCGGTGGAAGGAACGCTGCGCATCGAGGACCCGCCCGTGGGATGGAAGCTTGCGCAAGCTACCAAGTCAATCAAAAATGTGCCCCCCGGAAAAAAGCGAAGCGTGGTGATGAGCGCGTCGGCTCCCACAATTACCTGGGGTGACAACGGCGTTCGGTATCTTTCGCTGCTCTTTGAAGCGGAGGGGGCTGAAACCACGCCAATTCCGGTGCGCATGTGTCACGTTGCGGCACCGCCTTTGGAATCACCGATCAAACTCGATGGCGATCTTGGCGATTGGCCGGCGAGCGTGGGGAACGATGCCGGTTCGTTTGTGCTGATATCGGGACTTGGGCCCGACTCCAAGAGTTTCGCCAGTGGTGGGCCAACGCATGATACGACCTGCATCACGGGCACGCGTGACGGCAAGTTATATGTGGGGCTTCGATGTGCGTTCGACCCGAGCAATCGGCGGGTCATCGGTGAGAGCAGTGCCGCATCGCCCGAGGATTTGGTGCCGGTGGGCGAGGACGCCGTGGAGATTCTGATCGACCCGACCAACGCGGGCACGCGCTCGACGGGCGATTTGTATCATATCGTTGTACGCAGTGGCGGTGTTGAATGGGAGCATGGCGTCACGCTCGATCCGCCGACCGGACCGGTCAGGCATTGGCCAACATCGATTGAGCACGCAGCGCGGATTCACGATGACGTGTGGGTGGCGGAGGTGGCGATTCCGTTGGACGCATTCCCCGAAGCCTATCGATCCGAATCGGTTTGGGGGTTCAATATCGCTCGGTTTGATTACGCCTCGCAGCAATATTCGAACTGGGCTGGTGCGGTTGGCAATGTGTATGACCCGCAAGCGCTGGGCAATCTGACCATCCCGTAGCATTTGCGATAGCGGCCAAAGTAAAGTGTCTGCGGTAGGTTTCGCGTGAAAGTAGCATGAATCCTTAAGATCAACTGATTCGGATTGATTGCCCCTGAATCCGCAACTAGGATGAATTGATAGCACGACGTTACGCCGACAAGAACTTGTCACCTAAGATTTCGCACATGACTCAGACCAATCAAACACGTCGGTACATAACTGCGATCGCATCGTCCAAAGCGAGCGGGTTTACGCTGATCGAATTGTTGACGGTCGTTGCGATCATTGGGCTGTTGATCTCGATCTTGATGCCGTCGCTTGGCCGAGCGCGTGAGCAAGCCAAGGGTGTCCACTGTCTGGCCAGGCTCAAAGATATCGGCACCGGACTAGCCGCGTACGAAAACATCAGCAGCGATTTTGTTCCGCCGGCTGAATGGAATCCGGATGTTGAGGAATATCCCGAGGTCGTCTACGGATGGCAGGAAATTCTCTTCGCCTACATTTACAAGGAACCGGTGTTCCGACCGGAAGTGATGACGCCGATCAGCTTTCCCGTGCAGCGCAATCTTGAGAAGGATCGCTTCGCGGGATATTTCATTTGTAAGGCGGCATCGACGCGCGGCGTCAACAGCGGGCATTATCGCGTGTACCTACCGGGTTGGTCGGGCGGGTCGTACTCGCTTCATGCAGATGGATCGTTTGACGAAGCGAGTGGACCCGATCCGCGGCGCACGGCCACGCGATCGTCCGTCAGTCCGAAAGCCGTGCTGATCGGCGATTCAAACGATAGATCGGAACGCGGTGACGGTGATTTCAATGCAGGCGTCAAGGACGATTGCAGCTACATTGATGCAGGGGAAGCCGACATCAGCGGTACGATCCCTGGCACCGGCAATCGATTTTCCGATCGGCACTATGGTGGGACGAATTATCTTTTCGCCGACTTGCATGGTGAATGGGATACGAAGCTGCGCGAGAAGCTGTCTCGCGATTTCGACTTGAATGGGGTGCTCGATATCGCGGTCGCACCTTGACTAAACGGCAAATCCAGTTAAACCATCTCCAGCGACAGATCGAATTTCGAGGACCCCATGAGCCGCAACGCCATCACGTTTCTGAAGACGTACATTTCCTCTCCCGACGTGACGGGAGCGGTGGCGCCCAGTTCTCGTGGACTTGCTCGAGCGCTGACGTCGCCGCTGCGTGAGCATCAAGGTGCGGCGCGAATCTTGGAAGTTGGTGCCGGGACAGGTCCGGTGACACGGGTCATTGGCGAATGTCTTGGACCGGACGATCGGCTGGACGTTTGCGAGATTCAACCGGAATTGGCCGACGTACTCGAGCGCGGGCCGCTTAGCGAAGGAAAGCTGGCGTCGGCGAGAAGTGAGGGACGCGTGCGGTTAATTCGCGCGCCGATTCAGGAAGTTGAGGCGGCGGGCGCATATGATTTCGTAATCTCAGGGCTTCCGTTTACGGCATTCAAACTTGAAATTGTGCAAGAAATCATAAGTGTTATTCGACGATCGATGAAACCGGGCGGGGTGTTCAGTTACTTTGAGTACATCGCACTTCGGGCGCTGGGGCGGAATCTCGGACTCAAGTCAACCAAAGAGCGATTGCGACCAGTGTCGAACTTTTTGGACGACATGATTGCGACGCACCAAATCAAACGGCAGACCATCATGCTCAACATTCCGCCAGCCTACGCACGCCACTTGGTGTTTTCGGATTCCAAGACCGATGGACAATAGAAAACATGCTGATCGGGCAGTCGCTCTCCAATCGCAAACGAAGCAGGCAGCAGTGTTTCTGTTAACGTTCACTCTGCTCCTCCAAATTTGGGGATGCAAGGAAGATTCCAAGACGTCACAACCAGAATCTGCGCCCAAGAATGTTGCGACGATTGAGTCTGCCTCCAAGCCAATTGAATTTGTCGAGCCGATCTCACCGAGCGCAGTACGCTTTGCGAAAGGCATCTTCTACAAACCAAATATGGATGCACACGAGGATGACGTGCGGATGGCCCCCTTGATCATTCGTGAGGTTAATTCCAGTTCGGACCAACCGACGAGCGAGTTTCTAGGAACGTTGGCCAAAGATTCAACCGAGCCCGCCGTTTTCCTCTTTGCAGATACGATTGAACTAAACGGCGTTACTTACAAGCGCTTGGCGCATCTTTGGACATATGCAGATTCGGACAAGGGCACCGGCGCGTTGGGCTGCGTGCAGGTTGTTTTTAATCAGTCGTCGGAACCAGTGCTGTGGGGCGTCCACAGTCCGCGAAGGGCTATTGACGAGGTGTATGTTGCAAAATCCGTCGAGGTAGCCGCAAAGCGCGAGCATGGCGATCCGCCGACTGGTCGAAAGTTTTCAGTCGAGAAATCGCGCAAGGCATCGCCGATACGCGTCGTGAGGTTGCTCAAAGATGGGCCGGAACCGATGGGGCCAATGGTTTACGTAGCTGATGCGCCGCGTCGTGTGGCGGCGCTTGCATGTCGCTGCATGGATTCGCAAGTGGACGAAATTCTGGATGCCGGCTTTTACCGTTTGATTCGATCGGTATCGGGTGATGATCTGGGTGTTTCGATCACGGAGCAGGTGCAGGGGTTTTTCGAATCCAACGGAATGAATTTTGATGATCGGTTGGAACAGTTCTTGTCGCGTGACTTGAGCACGCATTTGCGTTTGCCTGCATCGCTTTAAATCTTGTGATCAATCGCGCGCAATTCTTGGTGTTACTTCAGCGAGCGTACGTCAGGCGGATGCGGCGAAACGCTATCCGGCATTGGATGCGTTGCGATACATGTCAATGTATTGTGGAATGATCGTTTCCCACGAGTAGCAATCCCGCACGAACTTCGCGCCATTCTGTCCCATTGCTTTCAATTCATCAGGACTGGCTGTCACGAGTTTTCTGAGCGACGGGAGAATTCCCTTACGTGTGGGTTCCACGACGGCACCCGCCTCCGCATTTTCCAATCCGGCGATTTCAAGTGCGCTCGACGCAATGGTCGCCTTTCCGTGCCACATCGCCCAGAGAATCGCGTTCGGTAGTGACGGGCTTATCGTTGGCAGCGCAACGAGTTCGGCCGCATCCAAAATCGAACGCTGCTGATCGTAGTTCGGAAATACGACGAACTCACCGAGGTGTTCCTTTCCGTGTCGCCGCGCGCCGGCTTGGAAGAGTTCGAGCCAATTGTCAATGGGCCGCCCGGCGATGATGATCCGCCATGAATCAAGTTCATCTTCCAATTCATCGCAGGCTTTGAAGAATGGCACGAGTCCGAGTTGGCCATCAATGTCGCCAAAGTACGCGAGGATCCGTTTTCCATCGCCAAGCGGCAACTTCTCTGTTTGGGTTTGATCCGCGTCCAATCCGTTTTCGTTTGAAAAGTCGCAACCGACCGGGATTGGTGTCGCATTCAATCGAAGCCCGCGCTGGTTTAACAATTCCGATTCACGGTTGTTGAGGCAGGTTATTCCTTTGGCCCAACGAAACTTCTTGTTAAGCCGCCGATTCTCAAACCAAAGCGAAACTTTGCCGCGATTGCGAAGGTGTGATGTCAGTGATCCGTGTGTTGAGAAAACGACCGGCTTATCTTCGCCCTTCGCGGCGGCTGACACGATGGTTGCGACGGGTGTTTTGGGGCAATGAATGTGAATGACGTCAGCCCGTCGGACCAAGGGCGAGATGGCGCGAAGGGCCTCGATAGGCTGATCTTCGTCGATGGATACGACTTCGTTTGCCAGGAACCGTTCGGGCTCGTGGGTATCGTGGGACGCACCGGAAACGATGTCGCAGGCGATGTTGTGGTTGCTCAGGGACGAAATGAAGCCTGACAGGGTGGTTGAGAATTGGCCAGGGTGCAGGTCCATGCTTTTGACGATTTGAAGAATACGCATGCTTTGAAGATTCCGATCGGTGTAAGATTCGTGTGGCGGACGTGTTATAGGCTGTAAAGCATCCAAACGTCCGGTGTCGATTGGCCGCGATTGTAGGGATTGTGACCGGGGCTGTCACCGATCAAATGCGGATCGGCGCATCGCGAGATTTCGGATCGATTCTTTCCGAGCATTTACCGGGCTGTTACACTTCGCTACCGGAAGGTTGACTGGCGTGTCGATACAATTTTCGACAGCGACCAATGCATGAATAGGACGCTTTCGTAAATACATTCCCGTGGATGAATTCAACGTCTCGCACGGAGCTAACGATGAGAATGAGCTGGGCAATTCGGTATGTCGTCCTGATCGCTGCGATGACAATCACACCCGCGTCCTGGGCGCAACAAAAAGCTCCAGACGTGAAGCTATCACTCATTTCGAGCGTGGCGGAAGCCGCTCCGGGTAAACCGTTTGAATTGGCGCTTAAGTTTGAATTCCCGGCTGGCTATCACATCTATTGGGAAAATCCTGGAGACAGTGGACTTGCTCCGCAGGTGAATTGGAAATTGCCCGAGGGATTCGTCGCGGGCCCACTTCGTTTTCCAGCCCCGAAGCGCCACGAAGCCAGTGGTTTGATCACCTATGTGTTGGAAGGTTCGCCGATCCTATTGACGACGGTGACACCCGCCAAAGAAACGGTCGTCGGAAATGACGCAAAGATCGAAGCTGACGTGAGCTGGCTGGTCTGTAAGGAGTCTTGTTTTCGCGGTAGCAAGTCCGTCAACATCTCGATTCCCATGGCGAAGGCGTCCAAGCCCATCGAGGACGACATAGCGTTTAAGCTAGCCCGCCGCTCGATGCCCGTCGCAGCCGCCAAGGCATCATATGTCACCGTCAAACCATCGGTATCGAAATCGACGATTTCAAAGGGGGACGCGTTTGAGATCATACTCAACGTTGACATCAAAAAAGGATATCACGCGCAGTCCAATTCACCGCTCAGCGAATTTTTTGTGCCGACGATGGTGTTTCCCCGAACGGTAGACGGACTGAGTTACGACCAACCGGTTTGGCCCGAACCACACGTCCGCGTGGATAAGACATTTGGTAAAATCAGCGAGTTCGTGGATGCGTTCAAGGTGCGCGTGCCGGTGACGATGCATTCACCCACGGCAAGTTCCGACGTTCAGATCACCGGTCTGCTGAAGTACCAAGCGTGTGACGAAAAGGGCCGGTGCCATTCACCGCAAGCGGTGGAGTGGGCTGTCAACGTGAAGTCCGAATCGGTGTTGGCCGGCGCAGCCAACGCGCCCGTTCCCAACAATCAGATCGGTGCCGTCGCAAACGCGAACCCGACGGATGAGCCAACGAACGAACCAACCGCGTCTCAGGAAGATTCAGCGGTACAAAGCGATTCGAACGACGCACCCGCCGGAGAAGATGATTCTGTCGAAGCGGCTGCGACGACGAAAGTCGCCAATTCGGTGGACAACGGCTGGATGTCGCGCTGGGGCATCTGGGGGGCGATCTTGGGTGGGATGCTCGGTGGATTGATTCTCAACGTGATGCCATGTGTACTTCCCGTGATCTCCATCAAAATCCTCAGTTTCGTCCAGCAAGCCGACGAAGACCCCAAGCGCGTATTCTATCTCGGGCTGATGTTTTGTGCCGGGATCATCGTCTCATTTTGGGCATTGGCTGCCGGGATCTTGATATTACGGTCCTTCGATCCATCTGCTGGGTGGGGGGCATTTTTTCAACAGCCAAGATTCATCATCGGCATGTGCGCTCTGATGTTTGCATTCGCGCTTAGTTTGTTTGGCGTGTTTGAAATCTCGCTACCGGGTTCTGCGTCAACCAAGCTTGCGGGTGCAACCGAAAGTGAAGGGCTGACCGGCGCATTTATGAAGGGGGTGCTCGCTACGCTATTGGCTACCCCTTGTACAGCACCGTTCTTGGGCCCGGCATTGTTCTTCGCGCTGACGAGTTCGATCGCCGTGGTTGCGATTGTGTTCACTGCGGTCGGCGTCGGGATGGCATTTCCGTATTTCCTTTTGACTGCTCGTCCTGGTTGGCTCAAGTATTTGCCACGACCCGGTGCTTGGATGGAAACGTTCAAGCAGTTGATGGGTTTTCTGCTGATGGGCACGGTGGTTTGGCTCATTTGGATTTACGCCGGACTGACCGGTGCAGACGAAGTGGTCTTCCTGGTGCTGTTTCTTTGTGTGCTGGCGGTGGCGTGTTGGATCTATGGTCGCGTGAATCCGCTTTGGAATCTCGGGAAGAAGCTTAGCATGACGGTTCTGGCGTTCGCTGTTGCAGGCGGAGGCACAGCGTTTGCTTTCTTCTACGAACCGCCACAATTAGATTGGAAACCGTACACGAAAGGGCGCGCAGAGCAGTTGTCCGAGGACGGATACACAGTCTACGTAGACTATACGGCCCGTTGGTGTGCAACGTGCCAGACAAACAAGAAAGTGGTATTGCACAGTGAACCCGTGCGTCGTCGATTCCACAGTTCAAAAACCATCGCGTTAAAGGCCGACTACACCAATCCTGATCCAAACATTGCGGAAGATTTGATGCGGTTCGGTCGAGATGGAGTGCCACTAAATGTCGTCTATCCGGCTGGAAGACCCGACGAGCCGATCATTCTTCCGACGATTTTGACACAATCCATCGTAATCGAGGCCCTAAAGGAAGCAGGACCGTCTACCACTGATGAGCCTCTGCCCGATGATGTCGTCGCGGCAGCGATCAAATGATAGAATAACCGAATGCAGCGTTATTCGATCATCACCGATAAGCTTCCGCGCGAGATTGTTCTGCTCAAGGGGCTGCCCTGCGTCTGGAGCAAGTGTACGTTTTGTGACTACATCGAAGACAACACTTCGGACGAAGCGCACATCCAGCGCGTCGCCGATGAAGAGTTGGCCAAGGTCACCGGCGAATTCGGGCGGCTGGAGATTATCAATTCCGGCAGCATTCAAGAATTAACACCGCCAGTTCTCGAGCAGGTACGCGATCTACTGCATCGACTGAATATCTCAGAGTTCATCTGCGAATCGTACTGGTCCTATCGGAAACGGTGGGATGAGACGCGGGCGTACTTCGGCGTGCCGACGCGCATCAAGTTGGGCGTCGAGACGTTCGACGATCATGTACGCAACGTCGTTCTAAACAAGGCAATGTACTTCGATGAGCCAGCCGACGTCGCGAAACTGACCGATACGATCTGTCTGATGGTGGGCATTCGCGGTCAGACCAAGGACATGGTGCGCCGCGACATCGATATTCTCATCGAGCAATTCGCGTTCGGCTGTGTGAACGTGTTCACGCCCAATACGAAGAGTGCGACGTTGTTGGACCCGGACATCAAGGCGTGGTTTTGTGAAGAGTTTACCGAGCTTGATGCCTATCCGAATATCGAAGTGCTGCGCGAGAATACCGACTTCGGCGTCGGTGAAATGTCGCTGCCAATTCTATAAGCTGACGGTTCTCTAAACTGAGCCCGGCCGATTCAATATCACCCGCCCAAGTGCCACCGCACCGCGAATCAATGCGCTGATCACCAACAGCAGCATCAGCGTGATCACGGTCAGGCTTAGCATGCTCCAACCGCGTTCTACAAGGCCTCGCGTGGGAGCGAAAACCAGCCCGGCGAGAAACGCGATGAGTCCGAATGTGGCGATGGCTGCCAGCGCGCCGCGCAGGTTTCCCGGCAGGGGGGCCATCCTCACGGTCAGGCACACCAGCAGATACATGAACAGCCAAACCTGCCAGTTGGCTCCTCCGGCATGGCCAGCGACGATTAGCATCTGCTCCATCAGGTCGATCAGATTGTGGAGCAAGTCCCAGAATGCGGGAACGCCGACCGGGACATTGCGCAAGACTTCGCCAACGACCAGGTCATTGACAGATGGACCGCCCAAGAGCAACGTCGAAAGGACGATTCCACCGGCACACGTCAGCAAGGGGAGAACGCCAACGATGAGCGGACCGACGACTGGGATTCGTGGCTTGCCGGACGCGCTCTGTTTGGGGCTGGCTGACTCGTCGTCAGAGATCAACGATGTGCCTTCGACGGTTCCGCCGGTGACGAGCATCCCCAGCACGTGTCCAAGCTGCGCGGCCAGCGTTCCGGGGAGGAGGACGATGTTGACGATGCGTGCCTTGACCATGCCTGTCCAAAGGAAGTACACCCCCGAGGCGCTAAGCACGACGACGCACATCCAAAAGACAGCCGCTAAGTAAAGCATGCCTCAAACTCCTGATCCGAACCACGTCCCGAAACTAGACTGCCCCGAATCAAGAAATCGACCAGAAGGCCCCTCGGCGCACAGTCAAAAAAACCAGGGTATCGAGAAGCGAAAGGGTGGGCTATCTGGATGAAGTCGGGCCGCTGATTGCATCAATGAATGCGTCGTGATCGTCGATGTCGATGAAGCGGTCACCGGTGAGGTTGGCCGCCTCGCAGTTGGGTGTGGCTGATTGGCCGTAACAGAGTTGGAACATCGCGTAGTCGGTCATATCAACATCGCCATCGGCGTCAAAGTCGCCGTCGCCATATGCGATGCAAATGTTGTCGACAGCACAGAATGATTCGACATCACAGTCGTTATCAAGGAGGCACTCAACGCAAGTGTCGTTGACTTCGTCGCACGCAGGTAGTGCCGGAGTTATACACGGGTCACCGCTCGATTCGCAAACACTGTCGGTACAGCTTTCGATGCCGGTGCAGTATTGTCCGTCATCGCAGTCCAATGGTTCGCCATCGATGCAGATACCGTTGCTGCAGATTTCTATCCCATTGCACGCATCCCCATCGTCGCATTCAATCGGTGTCCCCGCGTCGCAAAATCCATTGCTGCATATTTCGATACCGTTGCATGCGTCACCGTCATTGCAAACGATCGGTACACCAGCGATGCAGACGCCGTTGCTGCAGAACTCGACACCATTGCAGGCGTCGGAATCGTCGCAAACCGGCGGGGGGCCAGCCAGGCAGATGCCATTGCTGCATGTTTCCATACCGTTGCACCCATCGCCGTCATCGCAATCGGCGTTGGCGAAGCAGTTGGTCGATGCTGCAACGAAGACGTTATCGACGGCGGCTTCGATGACGCTGCCCTCGAGAGTTGCCACCCCGTCACTCGCTGAGAAGCGTACCTGAACCGAGTCCGTCAGCTCGATGAATTCGTGGAGGTTGACCGAGATCGAGGTCCAAACATTCGTGCCCGGTTCATCGAATGGCACGGTATCTACTGCTGTCCAATCGAGGCCATCGTCGGTGACATGGACGCTGAAAAAATCGCCGGCTTCTTCACCAACGTCACGGTTATAGAACCAGCGTGTGAATGCCAACTTCGCCGTCAAGTGTCCAGTCATGTCGATCGCGGGCGAGACCATGTGGACGATGCCGTTGTCAACATCCTGATTGCCCAAGCTGCTATTCTGCGCGGTAAATGCGCAACCATCGCCTTCAAAGGCATCTTCTGGTTGTGCATCTTCGTCACCGCTGAAGGTGCCATTGGGATCTCCAATGATCCAATCGCCCTGTGTGGCTGTGCTGCCCAATCCGCGAAGGTCCCAACCTTTGGTGTTGCCATCTTCAAAATCGTCTTCAAAGAAAGCTGTCATACACGTGTCGAGATCTTCAGCACAGAACTCGCCAACAGCGCACGGTGTTCCGGGCGACAGGCAGAGTCCGTCAATGCATTCTTCAACACCGTTGCAGTAGAGGCCGTCGCCACACTCGCTCGACAAGCCGCAGGTGGCCACATCGCCAAAGGTGAACGTCATCGTCAATCCCGACGTGCTGATGTTGGCGATGATGTTGCCCGTGGGAACAATCTGACCGAATTGATACGAGTCGGTGTTGGGTGACGTGGTGCCGTCAATGCGATCGACACCGTCACCGTGATAGGCATCACCACCGTCACCGCGATTGAACCCGTGCTCCAAGTCGAAGTTGCCGTCGGCTTGCAAGAGGGCGAGACGATAGTGATTGTTATTCTGTGGCCAACCCGGTTGACCTGGGTAGCCCTCATCGGTGTTGACCGGTTTGCCTTCATCGACGTGCCAGATGGCGAGTCCACCTTGCGGCATGATGCTTTCGATGCCGAGCGGTTGGCGATTCTCGATCAGCAAGTACTCTTCTTCGGTCTCAGCATAGCCAGCATCGATTCGATAGACGACTTGATTGAATTCTACGTTGGGCGCGGTGTAGCGATTGGGGGAGTCGATCACGATCGGGTCGACCCAGCCAAGCTGTATCTTCGAATAGGCTGAAAAGTGGGGTGGATGAAATTGTGATTGATCGAAACCCCAGGCGTTGGCCATCATGCCCCATGAGCCCGCACCCTGACCGCCGCCATTCACGTCGTAGTAATCCGGCAAGCCGAAGAAGTGCCCCGTCTCATGAGCAGCGACGCCGATGCGGCTGATTACGTTACCAGAGCTACCCCAAAGGGCAGGCTCGGTGTGGTAGTCGAAGACCTCAACGGCCATGCCATTACTATTGAGATCGTTGCTGACCCACCAGACCGTCCCGGGAATTTGGAACAGCGCCCAGCGGTGTGACCAAATCCAGTTACCGCCGCCACCGCCCGTCTCCGCACCATAACCGGAATGAACGATGCTGATGGCGTCGATGCGCCCGTCCAAATCAAGATCAAAATCTGCGAAATCAATGAACGCATCGACGGCGTCCAGCGCATCTTTAACCATGCCCTGGGCATTGTTCGGATATGCCAACGTGAGACCGTTTGAACCGGCTGCGTAATAGGCTTCGGTCTGCGGAAGCGTTACCCACGCAGCGACGGTACTGTTGATGGTGAGTTGGCCGTACGAGTTTTCGAGGAAGCAGTCACGAACGCTGCCGGTCGGTGCGATGGCCGGATCGCCACCCACCGCGTTCCATAGAATATCGAAGTCCTCTTGCGGGCGAGTGTGGACGCCGAAATCGTGATCGGCAAACTTGCAGAGTACGACGAGGTTTTTGACAGTTCCCTTGGCGCCCGAATCGCCCGCCTTGTTCGCTGACTTGGAGCGAAGCAATGGTGGTGGTTCGGCAAGCAATCGCTTTCGTGTCGCTTTGATCACGCGAGGGTCTGGTTGAATCTTCGGCGCAAGGCCAGCCGCAACCGGATCGGACTTGCCAACGAACAGATCGGTGGGGGCAAGTTCGCCACGAAGGTTTTGCTTGGCGTAAACGTATGCTTTGTTCTTGATGACGACGGTGAAGCCTTGCATGTCCTCGAACCAGTGATACTCAGGGTAGCCGAAGAGTTGCAGCTTGATCGGCGTGCCGTCGGGCTGAACGAGGTCGATGGGGATGGGGGATGCGGGCATCGCCGAAACTTGTGGCGAATCAATGCTAAAAGCAATCAGGGCGACGACGGCCAGGATTGCGCACCGGTTCGACATGCACCCGAGCCGCTTTCGCGATGCCGTCGTGGTTCCCATATGTTTGGCCGGTTCACCCACCTGAAATACCCCCAATGTAATGTATTCGCTTGGAGGCGTGGATTCAATGAATGATCCCGATAGGTGCGCCGTGATGCTACAGAAACCGACAATTGAATGAAGTTGTCCGAAATGTGTCTCAGGAAAGTTGTCTTTACACGCGCTGAATGTAATTGCCCAATGCGGACCTTGTGTGAACCGTTGCCGTTTCCAAATCATTTGCCGATTTGATCGTCCACCACCATACTCCCTTGAAACACGCTAGCGCCGTACGACTTAGTCCTTCGACATAGAAAGAATGCAATGGATGTAGAATCAACGCCATCAGCCGTCGCCGACAAGCGAAAGCTTTCCTGCATGGAGATCATGGGAGGCAACAAGGCTTACGATGGGGCTGTCTCCGTCCCCGGTATCGACGCATGGATTTACAGCAAACCGTACGGCGGTGATGAATCTGGCGGTGACATACATTACATGTCGGTGTGTGGTGGCAGCAAGATCACGCGATTGGCGATCGCAGATGTATCCGGACACGGCGGCAGCGTCGGAGAACTTGCGAGCCAACTACGCAACTTCATGCGGCGCTACATCAACCGGGCGAATCAAACGCGCATCGTTCGACACCTAAACCGAAGTTTCTTGCAACAAGCCGACGGCACTCATTTTGCGACGGCGATCGTTGCAACTTACTTTGCGCCGTCGGAACACCTCATCATTTGCAATGCCGGCCATCCGCCGCCGCTTCTTTATCGAGCGGCCAAGAAAACTTGGTGCGAGTTGAGCCCGGACGATCCGGAAACCGATGAGTCCGCAGCCAACCTCCCGCTCGGGATCATTTCAGAGACCCGGTTCTATCAGTTCGCGGTGAAGTTGGAGATCGATGACCTCGTGTTGTTTTATACCGACGGCGTCCCCGAGGCAGCCGACCCTGATGGCAAACTTTTGGGCCAACAGGGCCTTAAAGCAATGGTCGATGGGATCGATGTCGATGAGCATGAAAACTTCATCGAAACCTTGCGCGATCGGTTGGCGACGTTTCGCGGTGGTGCCGACGATGGCGACGACGTAACCGCAATTCTGATTCGCCACAACGCCGCACGTGCCCCGCGACCTTCTGTCGGGGAAACCATCAAAGTCATTGGCAAACTCCTGCATCTGGTGAAAGTATAGGCGCAGCGCCCCGGCGGACTGCAACACGCCTAGCCGGCCAACTCCTCGCGCAGCTTATCGCCGCCGTGTTTTCGCAGTCGCTCAAGGATGTCCTGGTGGATTTGGCTGACGCGCGATTCAGATAGCGATAGCACGTTTCCAATCTCGGACATCGTGAGATTCTCATAGTAATAAAGCACAAGGATGGCCTTCTCATTCTTGGATAGTCCACGCCCCAGATATGAAGCGAGCATTGATCTCGAGATGCTCTTCGAAGGGTCAACCGCCTGCGCATCGGGAATGGAAAGGGCACGCTGTTCGCCACCTTGCTGATCGCGAGATGATTCCAACGTGCTAAAAGGAATCGCCTGGCCCATCTTTGCGATGCGCGTCATCCGGTTGAACTTTGGCGTCGTCATGTTCATTCGGTCGGCGATTTCCTGCGGTTGTGGCGTCCGTTCGTGCGCAGCCCGCAGGAGTTGCGAAACGTGATCGCGTTTCTTTTCGAACGTGCGGATGGCTCGACCATGGGTGTCCACCGTGCGCATCCAATCGACGACGGCGCCGAACAGCCGCTGGCGACAGTAGGTGGGAAAAGTGGCGCCACCGCTTGGGCGAAACGTTTCGATGGCTTGTACCAAACCGTCGAAGGCGGCGCAGCGTATTTCGTCGTATGAAATATGGGGCGGAAGTCGTCTGGCCATCCGTCCGGCATGCTGGTTGACGAGGGGGACGTATCGCCTGACCAATTCGTTGCGGACTTTCTTGGTGCGGTTCCGCAAGTATTGTTGCCACAATCGTTGTTCGACATCCGTGTGTGCTCTTCCTGGTGCCATCGCATTCCTCCTCAGCGAGTTCTGAACCCGGGCGCACGCCATCTCTGCAAGACACTTGCTGACGCAAAGCGTGCTTGGATTCCTAAAAAGATCTGGTTGTGGTCTGGCAAAAAGAGAGTGGGCGCGAAATGGACCTGAAAAGGATGACTCGATCTTGGCAAGGAAAGGTACCCCGAAAACGGGGCTCGAACTATAGGGAAGAGTCCCGAGATTATCGGTCCTCAAATCGGAGCACCAAAAATCGCGTCATGACTCCTGGTAAGGCAGTTTGATGCGTTCGATAGACTCGCATCGTCCGCTGTTCGGGTCGACACTGGCGATGATTCCGCAGACGTTGACGTCGTCCGTGGCGACATCAAACCTTGTGGGGATCGCATGGACCATGGCTTGAAGAACCCGACTCTTGTCACGTCCAAGGACGCCGTCATACGGACCGGTCATTCCCAGGTCGGTGATGTACCCCGTTCCTCCGGGTAGGACGCGTTCGTCTGCCGTGGGAATGTGGGTGTGCGTGCCATAGAGAATGCTGACGCGGCCATCCAGGTGCCAACCCATCGCCACCTTTTCGCTGGTCGCTTCTGCATGCATGTCGCAGACAATGATCTTCACTTCGCTGGGAATCTTCGCGAGCACGCGGTCGGCGGCCTTGAAGGGACAGTCGGCTTGGGGTTTCATGTAAAGACGCCCAAGGATTGAAAACACGGCCACCTGCGTTCCGTTTTCGGTTTCGTGTATTGCAAACTCACGGCCCGGTGCGGTCGGCGGAAGGTTGGCTGGCTTGACGATTTGCGGCGAGGTTTCCAGTGTTGCGATGATTTCGCGGCGTCGATAAATGTGGTCGCCCAGCGTTACGAGGTCAACGCCGGATTTGAGTAGCTTTTCAAAGAGGGCAGGTGTGATGCCAGAGCCCGATGAAATGTTTTCCGCGTTGACAATCGCACAGGCAACGTCGCGCTCTTTGACGAATTTGGGCAGGGCGTGTGCAATCGCTTTCCGGCCTGGATTCCCAACCACATCGCCCGCACACAGAATGTTGATACCCATTGGCAATTAATTCTCTTAAGTCCGGTGGGAGCAAGTTGACTAACGGGCGATTCCCACGGCGCGAATTTCACGCAACACGGTGACCCGTACTTCACCGGGGTAGGTCATTTCTTCTTCGATACGTTTGGCGATGTCGTGCGCAATTTTTGACGCGCGGGCGTCGTCCACTTTCTTGGCGTCTACGATCACGCGAACTTCGCGGCCAGCTTGGATGGCGAAGGCCTGTCGAACGCCATGTTGTTCCGTCGCCAGCGATTCGAGTTGTTCGAGGCGCTTGATGTAACGTTCCAGCGACTCGCGTCGTCCACCGGGACGCGATGCACTGATGGCGTCTGCGGCTGCGACGAGCGGTGTGTATGGGCTGGTGGCTTCGACGTCACCGTGGTGCCCGTAGATTGCGTTGAGAACTTCGGGTTTTTCGTTGTAGCGCTTGCAGAATTCGTAACCGACCAGCGGGTGGCCACCCTCCTGCTCGTGGTCGATGGCTTTGCCGATATCGTGCAGCAGACCGCAGCGACGGGCGAGGCGTCCATCGAGTCCGAGTTCGTCGGCCATGTTCTGACAGAGGAATGCTACTTCGATGCTGTGGCGGAGAACGTTTTGGCCGTAACTCGTGCGATATGACAGACGGCCCAAGAGTTCCATTTGTCGTTTGTGAAGACCACCAATGTTGGCTTCGACGCTGGCTGCCTTGCCCGCGGCCATCACGTCCTTCTCGACTTCTTTCGCCGTCTCCTCAACGAGTTCTTCAATGCGTCCGGGATGAATTCGACCGTCTTGGATGAGGCGTTCCAACGATCGCCGCGCGACCTCGCGACGCACCGGGTCGAACGCGCTGACGATGACCACGCCGGGGGTGTCGTCCACAATGACATCGACGCCGGTGGCTTTCTCGAAGGCTCGAATGTTGCGACCCTCGCGACCGATGACGCGGCCTTTCATTTCGTCGGAGGGAATGTCAACGGTTGAAACCGTGCTGGCCGACGTATGTTCAGCCGCAGATCGCTGGATGGCGGTGATAATGACTTCGCGGGCTTTTTCGTCGGCTTCTTCCTTGGCTTCGGTCAGCTTCCGATCGATCAAACGGGCAGCATCATTTTCGATATCGTGCTTGACGATTTCGAGCAGGCGGCGTTTGGCTTCCTCGACGCTCATGCTGCTGATGCGGACCAACTCGGCTTGCTCACGTTCCAGGGCTTCGTCGAGCTTGGCTTCTTTTTCGGCGACCTCCTCTTCACGCTTGGCGAGTTTGTTTTGATTGGACTCGATGTTGCGTTCTTTGGTGGCCAGCGTGTCGAGCTTGCTGTCGACGCTGTCTTCCCGCTTGGAGAGTCGCTTTTCGGTTTCCTTGAATTCCGCACGGACGACAGCGGTCTCCTTGGTGAATTCTTCCTGGCGTTTGAGCGCTTCCGCTTTGGCATCGACTTCGGCTGCTTTGATGAGCGTGTCGGCTTCTCGTCGGGCATCTTGGAGAATGCCGTCGGCTTCAGCGCGTTGCGACGCCGCCCGTATCTTGTTGCGAATTAACATCGCGACAAAGGCCACAGCGAGGCCAATGATGCCGCCATAGGCAAGGTCGGGCGTATCGAAAGCAGCGATGAGCCATGTGTTGATCGTTGCGAACATCAGAGGTTCATCCAGTTAGGGTTTCACTTGCATCGCGCGTCCCCGTTCGGCCATCGAACAGAGCGTCCGCGAAATCCTGGATTTTGCAGCGAGGGATTGGCTGAAGCGATCATCCAAACGTCAAGATGGAAGGCTTCTCGCCAGAAGGTCTACAGCGATTTGGAGAAAGCGACGGGAGTCTTGGGCGACTGACGCACTTGCCACATGGTACACGGTCTTGATCGGTATTGTCCTAAACGCCAACCTATCGTCATCGACCAGTCTAACCCGATCGATTTATGGGCAACGGCGCACGAACCGACTGATGCCAAAGGGATCGACAGTTTGTTTCCGCAGGACAACGCAGCGTCCGGCGAAACCGACCAGCCCGCACATCACCGAATGCAATGGGACGGGCTTGCAGTTTCACATTTCCGAGTTGGGGGATTTTCGACGACAGCACCCCATTCGGTAGGAGATCTGACAGAATGGCCAACGCGGTTTGCGCTACCCCAAATGCAATAGTCAGACTCAGAATTAACCAGGACACCAACAACATGATCAAACGACTCGCTACACGATGGATTTTAGATGGCATCGATACGCCTGCCGAGAACTTAAAGCGTGGCAGCCGACGATGCTCACACGTGGTCAAGAATGCTTAGAATCTCGAACAACCAACTTTCTCAAACGACAACATCAAACAACAAATCGCTGCGAGAGTTCGCTAACCCTCAATGCAAAATATTTCCTGTCCAGCCAACCACCACCCAAAAGTTCGCGTCGGTCCAAATGTCGCTTACCCGGCGGTGGTCTTCGGTTGTTAACTGTTTGATTACAAATACTTAGCGGACAATTCGTCCAGCCGATTCGAGTATAGGCGTGGCAACCAACCTGTCAAGCGGAATGGGCGGCGGGTTGTTGTGCCCCAAAATCACCTTCGGGCGAATGGGCTGGGGCTGGCGACATCGCCGATTTCGCCCTGATTTCGCGACTTCACGAGGGACCACGCATGTCGTACGATTCCGAACTTGGTTCACATTGGCCACCGACGGAGAGACTTACCATGAACGCACTTCTCGACCGGTTCTGCCGGTACGTCAAAATCGAAAGCGGAGCAGTTGAAGACGTCTCAAACTACCCCAGTTCCCCGGGGCAGCTTGAAGTGGGCAAGCTGCTGACCAGCGAATTGCAGGCGATGGGCATAACCGATGCCGTCATGGACGAACATGGCATTGTCATGGGCACCATTCCCGGAAACATGCCCAATGCACCAGTAATCGCATGGATCGCGCATGTTGATACGTCGCCCGAGTTCACGGGATTGAACGTCAAACCAATCGTCCACGAGAATTACAACGGCGATGATATTGTTCTTCCGGGTTTCCCCAGCCGCGTGATCCGCCCCTCCGAAAACGAGGAACTTGCGGCCTTGAAGGGCAAGACCATCGTCACCACCGACGGCACAACACTCCTGGGCGCAGACGACAAAGCCGGCGTGGCGGTCATCATGGATGCTGTGCAATACCTGATGGATCACGGCGAGATCAAGCGCGGCGATATTCGCGTGTGCTTTACGTGTGATGAAGAAATCGGGCACGGCGTCGATCATGTCGAGTTGGAAAAGTTAGGCGCGGTCGTTGGGTACACGCTCGATGGCGAAGGGCAAGGCTACGTTGAATTTGAAACATTCTCCGCCGACCTCGCCACGGTCACCATCACCGGTGTCAATACGCATCCCGGTTATGCGAAGGGCAAGATGGTCAACGCCTTGCGAATCGCGTCGGAGTTTGTTCGACGAATGCCCACCGATCGCCTCGAACCGTCGGTCACCGAAGGGCGCGAAGGCTTCCTGCACCCTTATGTATTTGAAGGTGGGGTGGCGGAGTCAACGATTCGGATTTTGCTGCGCGACTTCGACGATGCCAAGTTGGTCGAATATCGCGATCTCCTGCATACGATCGCCAATCAGCTACTTGATGAGTATCCGGCTGCGCAGATCAGCGTTGTCATCAAAGTGCAATATCGGAACATGGCGGCTGGCATCGCGAAGGAACCGCGTGCCGTCGATCTTGCGCGCAAAGCAATGACACGTGTTGGCATTGAGCCCAAGAGTTCACTCGTACGCGGGGGAACGGATGGTTCGCGGTTGACTGAAATGGGATTGCCGACGCCGAATCTTTCAACGGGCATGCACGATTATCATTCGCCCAAGGAGTGGGCGTGCTTGGAAGAGATGGAGTCGGCTGTACGAGTATTGGTGGAACTCGCGAAGCTGTGGGGCGAAGAGACGGTTTGATCGACAAAACGCTTGGCGAGGAATTCAGGGGTCAGATCGGTCGTGGCAAGAATCTGGGCAATGCGCCCCGCACTCTTGCCGTCGCCATAGGGATTTTCAAGCTCGCTAAGCGACATTACAAATTCGTTCGATAACGCCTTGTCGATGGCACGTCTGATAGCGGTTGTCTCGGACGCAACGTCGATAACGTTCGCCGCACGCACCCGTCCTGCCTGTCGTGTTCCGACGTTGACTACGGGAGTCTTGAAACTTGGTGCTTCTATAATGCCAGAAGAACTGTTGCCGACCATCAACGATGCAATCTCCATCATTGAAAGATAAGCTCTGCGCGGAATTGACTGAAAGTGTCGGGCGCGGTCGCATTTCTTGCAGAACGATTCAATCACTTCGCTGATGCCGCTGTACCCGGTGTCGGCGTTGGGAGATACGATGACGATATTGGCGTCAGTTCCAACGGAATCCGTGACGGCTTGTAACAATCTAGACATCGACTCTGCCGGTGAAGCGTCGCTTGGACTATTTCCACGCGTCTCGGGATGATAAACGACCAGCGCGTTCACTAGCCCTTCCACAAACCCGTACGTCTCTTGCAGAGTGTCGCCGTCGAGAGAAACGTGCGACACAATATCATCCAGCCCGGGGGCACCCACGCAGTGAACGTGCTTTGGTGATTCGCCCATCTGTATGATGCGGCCGGCATACTCGCGTGTCGAAACCAAGTGAAGGTGGCTCATCTTGGTGATAGCATGGCGAATGCTATCGTCGAATGATCCATCGGTGCGTTCACCGCCATGAATGTGGGCGATGGGAATGCCAAGCGGCAGGGCGGCGATGACGGCCGGAAACATGTCGAATCGATCGCCGAGGACGCTGATCAAATCAGGTTGATCGCCAGCGAAGCATCTGGCAAATGCCGCCACGCCTTGGCTGATGCTCATGGCAATATCAAATTCCGTGTCGCCAGGTGTCAGAAACCTAAGCCCAGCGTTGACTGTGAACCCGTCTGAATAAATGTCGCTGACCGTTGCACCAAATGCCTCGGACAGGTGCATTCCCCCGGCGACAATGCTCAGTCTAACGTCATTGCGATCGTGCAAAGCAGCTGCGATCGGGCGTTGTATGCCCCATTCGCTGCGAGACGTTGTCACCATGGCGATGTGTTTCATGGTGCAGCCTCCGCTAAGGCAAGGTGACTCCAGGTGAGCAGTTCATCCGAACGCATTTTCTTGGCGAGAATCTGGCCTAGGACCCGTTCCATCTCAGACGGTGCGATTGCGGTCCCCGGTCGTCTTGCATTGAGGTGTTCAGGTCTTAGAACGGTTCCGGCTGCCAAGTCCTTCGCCGCCACGAGACTTCGGCGGGCGACTTGCCGCGTGTTCAATTCGGCAGCGACGGGACGTTTAACGCCATCACCCAACGCCGATTCGACCGTTCGTATGGCCTCGATCATCGCCTTTAGTTCGGCGGGTTCGAGTGATGCCTTGTGGTCTGGGCCGTCGGCAGAGCAATCCAGCGTGAAGTGTTTTTCGATGATCCGCGCGCCCATCGCGACCGCCGCTGCAGCCAATCCGATACCTTCGGTGTGATCGCTGAATCCGATTGGAAGATTTGTGGCTTGGGCCAGAGTATTCATGGCCCGCAAGTTGGCATCTTCACAAGCGGCGGGGTAAGCGCTGATGCAATGTAAGACTGCCAAGTCGGCGCATCCGTTTTCCTGCAATACGCGAATGGCGGTTTCGACTTCCTCCAACCAACTGCAGCCCGTGGATAGAATGATTGGGCGTAGCGTGCTGGCTGCGTGGGCCAACAACGGATGGTTGGTGATCTCGGCGCTACCTAGTTTGATTGCCGATACGCCCAGCGTGTCGAGCAGATCGATGTCTTCATTGGAAAACGCAGATGACAGAAAGCGTATGTTGTGTGTGCAACAGTGTTCGATCAACGTTAGATGGTCATTGGCAGAAAGCTCCAAACGTCGAAGCATGTCGAATTGCGACTCATCGCTGGCGGCACCTTCCTTTTGATACTCTGCCTTGGGGGCTGAACGCGTCGCCAATCGCTCGGCGGAAAATGTTTGAAACTTGATCGCATCAGCGCCGGCGAGGGCGGCTTGCTCGATGAGCTTGCGGGCTGTGTCGAGACTTCCGTTGTGATTGACGCCCGCCTCCGCAATCACGAAGCATCGATTCTGCTGCCAAGGGATTTGCTGGGCGTGGTACTGTCGAGCGTTTTCGAGATCGGCTAACACGTCCACATCAATGGATCGGTGCGATGGCATGACGATCGCCTTCGATCGGCCAGAGGCGCAAAGGGTTTCGTTTCGTTGAATCCATTCGGCTGAGCATAGGTACACTGCACCGTTCAAGGCAACGGTCGGGCTGTCGCCTGAGTCGAGCAATCGTCCATTATGCAGCTTGAAACGTAATTGCGGGCTGGCTTCTGGGTTTTCTGAAACGCTAACGCATGTTGTAGTGGTATCTTCACGAAAGCGATCAATGCACTGCAGCACGTCACGCGTCAATCGAAATGGTGAAGTCGGTTGCAGTAGGACGACCTCGGAGAAATTTTCACTCCGCGCCGCGTACCAATCGATCAGGTGCCGAAGGGCTGCGACCGAAGTGGCGGTATCGCTGGCCAATTCTGGACATCGCATGAATGGGACGTCAGCATTCCATCGGCGCGCCTCTTGGGCGATTTCTTCATCGTCGGTGCTGATGACAATGCGGCAATCGTTCGACAATCGTGCCGCTGTCGCCTTAGCGCACAAAATCGCCCGTCCCAAAAGCGAAACACCGCCGATCTCCAGCAGATTCTTGCCCGGCAGGCGTTTGCTTCCGCCGCGTGCGAGGATTGCGAACAATGTTCGGTGCGACTCGGGTCTCAACGTTCCAGTTCCTTCAACCGTCATGCAACAAATGGACGAACCATGCCTTCAAACGAACGCTCATTCAGCGCGCTTTCCATATCCGCCGCCGTCGGAATGCGCCCGAGGTAATCTGAGGCGACGTCGTCCGTGAAATCAGCGTTGCGCGAATACCGTCTTTCTAGCGAGCGATCTTGCGCGACCGGGTCGGCCCTTAGGAGGTCGCCCGATTGCAGCATGCCCACGACGGCGCGGTGGGCTGACTGTACGGCATTCATTCCAATGACAAACGGGTCAGCCGCCTCCGCCCGGGGGAATGAATGACAAATGATCGGACCGGAATCCAATCCAGCCGTGATGCGATGAATCGTCGCCCCAACATACTGTGGCGCATCGTCATACATCGCCCAGAAATTCGTCGAGCTTCCGCGATAAAACGGCGACACGCCCATGTGAATGTTCACGGCGCGATGGGCAATCAAGTGATCGCACAACGGCCCCTTGATGTAACTCGCTCCGAATACAACATACACATCCGACTGAAGCGCCGGTGCCAACACGCTCGGCGACGTTTGCGACAGATCGCCCATGCGAAGCGCCAATTGTCGCGCGTTGGCAGGCACGAACCGTGGTTGGCCAAACACCAACTGCTCAGCCGACTGCACCCGACGGAAATACGTCTGCATGGTGTCCGACTTGCGGAAGAAATCGTCGACCTGACCGGGGAAAGTCGTCGTGCATTCCTGGATCGCAAAGACCTCGTCGGCGACACCGGTCAGCGCTTCGACTAATGCGACGTGACGAGCTTGGTTGCCGGTGAAGACGGTGATTCGCATCCTTGCATTTCTCTAATGATGTTACTGTGATCTTCGCGCGGGCACTCCAACGGTGACCAATTGCCCTCAACCATGTTCGCACGGAATCCTTGGGTGACGCCCAACTCACGCAGGATTTCCAGCGTTTCCGCGGTGTATGAATTGCACGGGTGGGCCATCACTTTCGGCATATCGCCGATGATGTCGCGAAGTTTGTGCGCGTTGGTTTTGTATTCCCATTTCTGCCGATCGGGCGGAAGTTCGGCAATCGCGACCGGGTGGGTGTGCGAATGCAAACCGATGACGTGCCCGGATTCGGAAAGTTGACGAATGTCGTCCGCGTTAACCCACAAATTCTCGGCGAGTGATTCGACCGATTGTCCGAACATCACAATCATCTCGTCCATGATCTTGGTATAACGATCTTCGCCGAGAATCTGATTGCGGATAAATCGAAATCGCCGGTCGGCTGGCGTGTAGAACGGATACTCAGCCAGATATGTCCCGATGTCGAGTTGATCGAGGGCATTGGAAACCGTCTGGCAGCCAACCGTGTTGCGGGCTTGCTCTTCAAATGCCCCGTAGAATTGAATCAACGAATCAAAACATGTCTCGCGAAACTGGCGATAGACTTCCAACCGCGAGAATTCGCCCTCAAGCATCGACGTATGCACAAACCAGAACGCGGTCAGACCAAAGTCGCTTAGTACCGGAAGCGCCACGTCAATCTGACAGCGCAACGCATCGTCAAGCGTCAGACAAACATCCTGCTTCTCCAACGCGTCAGCTTCAGTGCGGCGCAACCATTCGTCAGCCGAGAGGATTCGTTCGACTCCGACGTGCCGAATCAAATCGGCGAGTGACTTGCCATCGATCGAACCCTGGCTTGGGGCGTGGTCACCGCCATGAAAATGATGAAACATGATTCCGTGCGGGTGCATCGTTGCGTATCCGTCCGTAAGGGTTTCAATCAGGGCGCGCCGACGTACCGATTTCGTGCGGGTGTAGCTTGGGCGCACCGCTACTTTCGATGTTATCGGTCGCTGCAGGCGTTGGAGTGTAGGCAGATATGGCCCAATCGAGGTTTAGATCGCTACGCAGGCGTTAGTTCGAACAGAATTTCGGCTGGTTCCTGCTTCTGAGGCATGAGATCGAACGCCGCGTCGTTTAGCGGTAACAGTAATTCCGATAGCAGATCAATCCAATCGGCCTTTATTTCGTGACGGGTTTTGTCTTCCAGGGCGTTGGCCATCCGCACCAAGAGTGGGGCGATGGGTCGCAGGCCGATGTCCCAGATGTGGGCGTGGGTGGCGGTGATGAACGGTGTGCGGGAAACGATCTCCAGACCAGCCGCCTCGAACCGCCGCTTCCAAGTTTCTTCATCGCAAAGGGTGGGCCAACAGTCGATGCGCCCGCGCCCGATGATATCGAGCCAGCGCTGTCCGAGTTGGTCGCGGTGGGAGTTGAGCGTGTAGTCGCGCATCGCATCCAACTTCACCGAAAGCAAAACGCGTCCATCGTCTCGTGTGATTCGACACAACTCGCTCATGAACAAGTCGATGTTTTCGACCCAGTATGCAGAGTTGCAATGGACGGTTTCAAACGAGTCATTCTCAAAGGGCATTGCCAGGTTGCTATCGTGCTGGACGAGGCTTTCATAAAATCCGAGGGGGCACGCCTTAAGGAGCAGATTCGGTTTTAGATCGGTTCCGACGTCGATCTTCCAATCCGGTCGTGCGGATATGTTCGGTTCGTGAGCACCGCTGGCATGATCGAACATATCGGCGAACGCGTCGCGCACGTCGTCCAGATGTCCGACTTCGAGAAAGACATCGTAGTCGCGAGAGAAATCGCCGCCGGCATGAAGAAAACTGAACACACCATCGCCGCAACTCAAGTCAATGCTCGGACCTTTGAATGGATGCGATTCAAGTGCTTGGCTGCGGAGGCTCATCCAAAAAGCATTTTCGGGTCGAAGCCAATAGCAGTTCAAGAAGCGATCCAAACGTGAGGAACGCTCAGCAAGATCTGGCGTTGATTCAATCTGTGTTGCAGGCATCGGATCTATTTCCCTGGCAGTTGGTGCTGACCCAGCACATTGATTTTGGTTAGATGAAGAAACCTCGCTCGTGGCAAGGTGATTCCGTTTATTATCGGCAAGTGTCCTATTCGATGTGCGTGCAAGGCAGATAATCGGCCCTCACGATCTCAAAACCGGCGATTTGAATCCCCGGCGCCGCTGGCGAAATTCGATGATCTGAGTCCGAAAACGAATGCCCGTGGCCTCGATTGTGTTATGGCGACTGCGTGATGTTCAATCTCAATCGGGCTGGAATCTCAAATAGCGCGGGCATGACGGTTTGCGTCTGACCTTCGGGGTTCTGATAACCATCGCAATTTCTTGATCGGCGCACCCCGGGCTGATATCATGATGAAATCGGGCGAACTTTTCGGAAAGTGCATCATGCGCGCAAAGCGTTTGTTAGCTGTCATCATTGGTTTGGTCTTGGCTCAGGTGGCCGAAGCGTCACAAGTTGTACCCATGAGTCTGGATCAGCTTGCCGACTACTCCGGTGCCGTCATTGTCGGTACGGTTGCGAACGTGCAGTCGCATTGGCGCGAGAACCCACGGCGCATCGAGTCCGAAGTCACTTTTGATGCTGTGACGTTTCTGAAGGGAGATCGAGGGGCTGGTAACGAATCGTTCACGCTGACGGTTCCCGGCGGTAAAGTCGGCGAAATGCAGATGCGCGTTTGTTGTGCTCCCGAATTTCAATCCGGTGACAAGTGGGTGCTGATGTTACTGCCCACGTACAAGACGTATCCCGTTGCGGGTATTTATCGCGGGGCGCTGCGGGTCATTCGGGATGGCGATGGTGTCGAGCGCGTCCACAACGCAGTTGGTCGGATGGTGACCGGTATCGACGCTCGCGGGCATCTCGTCGTCGCCGGTCAGAGTCAGAAGAACGCCGCCCAACACTTGGCCGCTGAACACGGCGTGCATTTGAAATCACCCGCCAAGAGAGAGGTCGCATCTAAAAAGGCCATGCGCCTGGACGATCTTGTTAACGCGTTGACTCCGGTCCTTGCATCCAGTCGCAAGCACGCACTGGATCAGCCGGCTGGTGTACGGGTGGCGGCGGACTTGCGTTCGGTTTCGTTGAAGTCGTCTTCGATGGGGCGAGCGGCAGGGCGTGGTGAAAACTCAGCCAGTCGAGAATTGCCCAAAGCCAAAAGTGCCGAAGTCGATCCCCGCAAAGCAAACAAGAAGGAGGCCGCACGATGAAACGCTCCTTCTCATTTTCATGCATGTCCCGTTCGTTGATGATGGTGCTGATTGCAGCGTGCTGCCTTGTCTCGGGTCATCGCGCCGATGGTTTTACGTTCTTTCAAGTGGGTGGGATCAATGTTGTTTGGCCGGGCGGGTTGAGCGTGCGGTACATGTCGCCGACGACATTCCCGGAGGGGACCGGACCAGACCTTCACTTCCTTGGGGCGATGGGGTTGTGGAATCTCGTTCCGTCGGCGGACTTTGAATACCAATATATTCGAGCCGATCAGGATTTTCCGATCGACAACTTTGATGGTTTCAGTGACACGACGGCTGTTGCTGCCAGCGAGCTTGATCCTGGTGTTTTGGGCGTGACCTTTCTGGTCAATCAGGGCAACGTCTGGTTCGATATGGACATGGCGTTCAGCGATGTGCCCGAAGGGATTGGCTGGTATTTCATTGACAACCCACCGTGCGATGTCGTCGCCGAGCCCACGCCGATCAACGGATTCTCGTTTCTGTTGGTGGCCGTACATGAATTGGGACACTCGCTGGGCTTGGGGCACGATCCCGTTGGTGATGAATCGCCCGGAACGCCTTGGTTCATCGCGACGATGAATCCGCGTTATCCCAGCGGTGGGGCGACCGGGCAGGAGAACATTGTCGAACTGCACACCGACGACCAGAGCGGACTTCGATTTTTGTACCCGCACGCTGGTCCGTCCGAACCGCCGCATGTTGATCTTGCGACGGCTGCCTTTACGACTAGCGCGACGCTAGGGAAAGCCGTGCCATCCTTTTTCACGCCTGCTTCCGTAGATCCCGGTGACACGTTGACCATTCGCAGCGTGATCGAAAACCTCGGTACCACGAACGAATTCATGGTTGGCCAGGGGTTTTATCTTTCAGACGACGCGTTGATTGAGAACACGGACTTGTTTCTTGGCGAGTTGCTTTGGGATATTCCGTTTCAAGATGCATTTGAATTCGATGTCGATGTAGACATACCGTTGGACTTAGCGGCTGGCGACTATTTTGTCGGGACGATTCTCGACGATCAGAATGAGATTGCGGAAGTTTACGAAGACAATAACGCGTTGTCGTATTGTGACTTGCTGACCATCAATCAGTTGGTTCCAGTCATCAACAACATCGCGCAGGATTCGACGGCGTGCGGCGTTCCATACACCGGACCGACGCCTGAAGTAACGCATCCACTCAACATGGCCACACTTACTTGGAGCATCGACAATCCGGAACCCGGCATGACCATCAACCCCGCGACAGGCGTATTGTCTTGGCCCGATCCGGTGAGATCCGAATTCCCTTACGTTATTTTCTTGCGCGCCACGAATGGGGCCGGATCGTCAACGCAATCGTTGTTCTTGGGCGTTTCGTCAGCCGAACCGGAGGTGCTGTCGATCGCTACGCAGTCAGCGAATTGTGGCGTCGCATTTGAGGGGTCGATCCCAGCGATTTCCAACCCGGCGTGCATGGACCCCATCATCAACTGGTCGCTGGATAGTGGACCTGCGAGCATGTCGATCGATTTCGATACGGGTCAGATTCTTTGGGACGATCCACAGATTGGTGGCCCGTACTCCGTTACGATTCGTGCGACCAATGCGGTGGGCAACGGAACGCAGACGTTTGACGTGGAGGTCAATGCGTCGGCCGACCGCGATGGCGACGCGGACGTCGATCTCGAAGATTACGCCGAGTTGAACGCCTGCATTGGCGGGCCGGGTTCGTCGGCAACAGGTGGTTGCGAGTGCGTTGATTTTGATGGTGATGGTGACGTCGACTTAGCCGACGCATCGGAATTTCTATCGCTCTACACCGGATCAATTTTGGGCGCATGCTGTCTGCCGAACGATACGTGCGTTGAGCAGTCGCCCATCACGTGTGCGGCAGACGCTGGTGTCTATCGCGGCGATGATACCACCTGCACGCCAGACGCCTGCGAAGGCGCGTGCTGTCTGCCGAACGGTTTCTGTCTTGATCTGACAGAATCGGATTGCGGCGGCGCGACGGGCACGTTTGAAGGCATTGGCACCGAATGCGCTCAAACCAGTTGCCCGAGTCCATAGTGCAAGAATCAGAAGGTCCACAAGGCGTTCTGCGGTAATTCCGCGCGTCACCGATTCAACCGCTGTTTCGCGCTCAATATCCCTCCAATTCCAACATAAAGTTGCCATCTGCGCGGTTCGACGTTACTCATGGTGCCCAACGGCGAGGTGCATTCCAAGTGGCGTGCGCCATCTAATTTACACGATCACTGGAGGATCAATCCGTGCGGAAAATCAATCTACTCATGTTGCTGACAGTGTTTGCCTTGCTGTCGAGCGGCTGCGACGTGCAAGCGCCTGATGGTGGTAATGGCGGTGGTGATGACGGACCACCCGACATGAATACCAACGGTCAGAATATGAACACGAACGGTGAAGACGTGAATACCAACGGCGAAGGTGGGGCTGACGACGTCTTCGCCAAGATTCAAGATCCGGACTCTGATTTTGAGACCAACGAAGTCCGCGATGTTGACGGGGAGATCATGCAGTTCGATACCGAGACTGAAGAATTGGTCTGGCAACTGGACGGGACGCGTATCGCCAATTGGCGCGTTAACGGAACACTGTTGATCTTTGGCAACAGTACATTTCAAGCCCGATTCGGTACGGAGAATGGTGAGCGCCGCGCATTTTTCACCGAAGTTGCGCCGCCAACCATTTGTGATCTGGTCGTCAACAACGGGGCGCTGAACATCTTTTCGACGAACACGCCTGTGCCGCAGGAATAGCTTCGTCGATTTCTATCGAACGGTCTTATTTTACGAATTGTTGAATTCGGGTGGTCTCGGCGCTTTGGGGCTTGTTTGGGGCGACCTTGCAAGCCTGCGCCAATTCTCAACGATCTCAAATTGTTGAAGGATCCATCGATTTGTAAACAATTCGTACCTTGAACTTAACATCAATAACAAGATTGGGCCGATGGGCGGTCACACATGATGACAGCGGGTCGAGAAGCAAACTTCGACCCAGCGGGAGACAATGGATGTTGAAATCACAAATTCGATTCTTAACGCTGCTGGTCGCGATGGG
>BQJS01000031.1 GCA_021604825.1 Phycisphaerae bacterium
GGCTTTCATGAAGGGTGACTCACTTTCGAGGTGAAACGGAAACGACCGCGACAAACGCGCCAATCTGCCTTGATTCGCGCCGACGAAAAATAACACACGGTCCGGTAAATGTCGCGTATAAGGCTGTTGTCCAGGTCCAGATAACGGGCTAATATTAAACGGACGGGGCACTTTGCTCCAGATGCATGGAACGGGACGCATGAACGACTGGTACGAAGCAGAATCGCGCGTAGAGAAAGCCCACCAACTGGCTGAATCACGTCAGTGGTCCGAGGCTTTATCCGAAATCGAAGCTGCCTTGGATATCAACCCGGGTCACAGCACGTGGCAAGCCCACCGCGGCTACATCCTCGACCAATTGGAGCGCTACGACGAAGCCATTGAGGCGTATCGTGTCTCCGCGAAATTGGATCCGGGCGATGTCGATGTGCTCATGGCCCTCGGTGTCGACCTCGCGCGTACATTGCGCTGCGAAGAAGCCAACGACGTTCTCGAACAAGCCGAACGCCTCGATCCGGAAATCGAAGCCAGTTATTGCTATCGCATTTTGACCTACACCGAACTCGGCGATCACGAAAAAGCCGAGGAGATGTTCTATCTCGCCCAGCAGATCAAAGACGATTGCCCGGTGTGTTTCTATCACATCGGCGGATCGCTCGCCTCTCGGGGCCAGTTTGATCGGGCGATTTATTGCTGGAACCGCACGCTCGACATCGACCCGACCTATCGCGGTGCGAAGCAGTCGATCGCGTTGGCCTATCGCGAGTTGGGCAAGCTCGACCGCGCCCGCGAGTATTTTCTCGCTGAAATACGCGAGGATCCGGGCAACGTCGATTTGTTGTTCGATGTGGCTGAGTTGGAAATCGAAGCCAAGAATCCGTCGCGCTCTGCGTCGAAGTTGCAGCAGATTGTCGAGTTGGAACCCGATTACGCCCAGGCTCATTTTTCGTTGGGCGAGGTTCTGCTTGATCTCGACCGACCGGCAGAGGCTTTGGAATCGCTGCGTACTGCCCACGAACTCGATCCGGAAATGCCCCGCCTTGATCTTCGGACGGGACAGTCGCTGTTTGGATTGGCCAAGTACGCCGATGCCGCCCGGCACCTCGCCGCCGCCCATCGCGAAGAACCGCACAACGATTCCGCCCTTCTCGCATGGGGTGGATGCCTGCTTCGTTTGGAATCCATAGACGAAGCCGCCCACAAATTCAAAAAGGTTTTGGATCTCGACAGCGCCTGTTCGCAGGGCCATCACAACCTAGCCGTCTGCCGGTTCCTTCAAGGACGATACGAAGACGGCCTGACCCATTTGACCAAGGCCATTGAGCTTAATCCTCGCGACCTCACCGCGATGCACAAAGCCGTCCTCGTGCTGATGCATACGCGGCGTTGGGCTGAAGCCCGAACCATGATTGACCGGGCCATCGAGGTCGATCCGAACGACCCAGCCCTTCAAGAACTGCGAAACCGAATGTGGAAGCTTCGCCTGTGGGCGGGCTGCAAACGGGTCCACGCCTGGGTCACCGGAATTTTCACGCGCGGCAAGTCCTCCAAGGCTTAGCGTCCGCCGTGCTCGGGATTCTCCATCTTACGGACCCCAACCAGATTTCCGGGCATTCAAGGATTTCACAGCCCACCGATCGCCCCTGTGACGCATAATCGCGTCAAGATTGCGCGAAAGATTGCAACCTGGACAGAACAATCGCAATATAATGAGCAGAGAGGCAGGAAAACTGCGTCCGATATGTCTTGTTGGGCTGAAGGCAGCCCAGACGAATATTCAAGGAAACGGTCCTTTAGGGCCAGACTTTGTGCGATTGCTTACCATGAATTCAAGAAAATCGATCCAACTGATGATGGCCGTACTTCTCTTGCTTCCGATCTCCGCCCGCGCGGAAGATCCCAAAGAAGCTGAACAAGAATTCAAGGGGTTGTGGAATGTCGATTCCATGATGGAACAAGCCGTCGAGAATATCTCGCGACGCTACAACCTCAACGACGACCAAAAATCGAAGACCAAAAAGATGCTGGTCGACGAAGTCACCAAGTTTCTCGACACCCACGACAACATTTGGCCGCTCGTCCGCGATCTCGGGCGATACCAGATCAAGGGTGAAGCCCCCGAAGGTGAAATCGCCCGTCGAATCGGCGCGAACGCCTTGCCGTTGATGGAAGACATTCGCGAGACCATTCTGAGTTGCAACGAAGATTGGGACAGCATTCTCAATGAAGAACAACGTCGACTTCATGAATGGGATTTGAACGACATGAAGTTGACGTTCGAGAAGATGGACGAAAACTTCACGGCGATGAGCCAGGGAAAGGCCCGCAATCCCGGAATCTTCCCCGGTCCAAACGAGCATGAGGTGAAGGCGCCGCCCGTTCGCAAGAAACCGTCAAAAGATTTCAAGCCCAAATTGGTGCGTGATGCCCGTGACTACCGACCGCAAGAAGACAAATGGGAACTGTATGTCCAAGACTTCATCAAGAAATATGAGCTGACCGAAGGACAAAGTGAAGCCGCCCATTCGATTCTACGCGAATGCAAAACCAGGGCAGCGGCCTATCGGTTGTCGAAAGAGCGCGATTTCGCAGACGCCAAGAAGCGTCTGACCGATGTTCGCAAATCCAAGCAACCGGCAGCAATCACCAAGACCAAAGAGAAAGTTTGGACAACGGTCCTTCAGAAACTCCGCAAACCCGTTGACGACTTGTTCGAAGAGTTGAAGGATCGACTTGCCAAGATTCCATCTGCTGCTCAGAAGAAGCGGGCCGGCGATGTGCCGGACTCAAGCCCGCCAAAGCGTGCAAAGACGGCAAGCAAAGACGCCGCGCCGGGTAAGCAATTGCCCGACCCGGAAAGCAAAACGTCCAGCTAGTTCTCCCAAAGCTAAAACGTAGCGATGCGCTATAGTCGTCATTCCCGCGCACGCGGGAATCCAGAGGAACGCGAAGTCGGTCAGGACGATTAAGGATTTAGCGATGCGCCAGCGTCGTTCTTGCAACCCAACAAGATGCAAAGGGATGCCATAGCGCACGCTCTTGACCCAAGCAATATCACGACGGCATATGGGCAGTCGCTTTATGCCGTCAGCAAGCAAATCCCCCTCCCCGAGAATCGAATCGTGCGAGGATACCTTGCGTCCGATAGAAATGGCGCAAGGCTTTCTGCACCGGCTATCGGACCTGAATCCCATTGGAACACCCCCGATTCGTCCAATTACCGTTTGCTTCACGGTTGTTTTGGAACATAGAATTGAATTGCGGTGACAGGTTATATGACCCAACACCGGCTGATCTCTTGCGCAGCCGGATCGAACGGTCAGCCGATTATCACCAAACATGGGGGGAAACCCGCCGCTGGGGTGGGTGGAGATGGGTGTAGACGGAGACGATGCCATGCTTCCGATACGCGACAATCATCCATTGAAACGGTTGTTCACGGGACTCGTCGAGCACGCGTTCCAAACCGAACTGGGCATCTGCGACCCGGCATTAGCCGACTACGTCTCAGATCTGCTCGTGGATTTCGTGCGCATCGACGAAATGGTGATTTCACGCGAAGTCGCCGGCAAACCCGTCACCGAGATCGCCGAAGTCATCGCTTCATTGGAAGGCGACGCCTCGGTCACCGACGCCACCCGCGATCCATACGTCCATCGACGCATCGGCGACTACACGCTCTTCTGGACGGGCATCTATCCCGAGGGCGTCCGCCGATCGAAGTCGGCCACCTGGAGCGACCGGGTCAGCGATTACGTCTCCTTTGGCAAGCGATCCTACGCCATCGCATCCGAACTCACCCCGCCCGATGTCGATCCGCCATCTCGGCTGCTACGGCGATTGAGCGAGGATTTCGAAACCTGCGCCTGCGGCCTGGGCATCGTCCGCCACAGCCTCGACAATCAAAGAAATGACGGCGATCCCGGCGACCTGATCTACTAGAAAAACCCAATAGCCGAGCGACGGGCCTGCAAACACCGGGGAATTTAACCGCCGCAGGGGCACCAAAGGCCCCGCAAGCCAAGACTTGTCAGCCGCCACAAAAACGGTATAACAATGGGCCCAACGCGGGTGTAGCTCAGTGGTAGAGCGTCACGTTGCCAACGTGAATGTCGTGAGTTCGAATCTCATCACCCGCTTAATAGAAGCCGCGTTTTCCGATTTCGGGGCGCGGCTTTTTGCGTGTTGCTTTGGTTTGAGGTAAAAGCATCGGGCCGCAAAGCGCTGGGCCACCATCTTTTCCAATGCTCGTGACATATCGCCCTCTAAACGGAGTAACCTTCGTTCCAATGGGATTCCCTAGTTATGGCCAAGCTGATAGTCGCTCTATTCCTCGCCATCTTTGCAGGCCTAATCGTGCTGAGCCGCTTTGTTCCGTGGTGGCTCGTCCTGATCATGACGGTCATCATGGTGCCGGTCTCACTCAAAATCCTCTGGTGGTTCATTCAGTCTTTGGGACTCAAGCAGGCCCAGAAGTTTATGCAAGCAGCCGGCCGCAAGTTGCGCGGGGCGCGTGTTGAAATTCATGCAATCACCGAGGTTCCGCCCCCTGCCTCCAGAGAACTTGATGACGATGATGAAGACGACAACCAAGATATCGATCGACCGTCGTTACCGGCGTGGTTTGCTATGGTCGAAATGACGATTGAACCGGCGGCCACTGCGCGTCTCGAGGCGCCTGCCAATGACTTCGACGACGAAGCCTTCGATGAGTGGAGCCCGTGGAACTTCACGCTCGTACCAGCCGAGATCGTGGTCAAAGGGGATTATCTTGAAGCACTCGGAGTGGCGGATTACCCAGTCGCTTCGGTCGCCGATTGGCACCGGGTGGGCGAAGGGGACTCATCGGATAGCGCGAGTGACGATTCTTATGGGATGCTGCCAATCGAAGGCCCTTCTCGAATTCAGGTAGTATTTGGAATCCCAGAAGCAATGTCGGAACGCTTGCGACTGCGCTTCCTAACCGAAGATTTCACAGAAGTTCACTTGCCACAGCGATCCAGTGAGTGATGGTAGCCAGACTCATCACTCGCTTAATAACGGCCATGACTTCCCGGTGAATCCAAAAACGGAGGGCTCCCTATGGGTGCGGAGGCGTATCACTATTTCACGAAATATCAGGGCGATGTGAACACAGCATTGCAGGAACTTCGCGAGACCGAGTTCCAAGCCGGTCGCTATTTCCCGGCAACGCTGACGCCAAGTCCCCCCGTCGGTCCCAACCCGCCAAGCCCGGGCGCGGCGTACGATTCCATCGACGATGCAAGGATGGCGGCTGCCGAAAACGGGACGTGCTCTATCCTCGATATCGACCATCTCTCCGAAACGCCCGACTATTGCGCCGCAGCACCACTGCCGGAAGAAATGCTCGCCGACCTCTTCGGTTCGAATCAACCCACGCGCGAGATGATCGAAAAAAACTAGGACCCATTCTACGAAGCGGTCTGTTGCGACCTGATCGACCGCGGCCAGTGCATGTACACAATCATCTACAAAGAAGGCAAGCCCGACGAGATCGTATTCGCCGGCTTGACGTTCGATTAAGAACGACGAAAGGTCACCTCCATACCACGATTGGGCTGCTTTCCAGTCGACCACGCCGCATTTCCGGGATACATCGTTGCACGTCGAATGCGATTCCTACAGAATAATCGCAATGAACTCACCATCGGTAACATCGCCTTCTTGCTCCCATGCCGAAACCCTCGGCTTTCGAATATGTGCGCCCGCACGTTTCGCAAGTCATGCATGGGGGCAGTAGCTCAGTGGTTAGAGCGGGTGTCTTATAAGCACCATGTCGGTGGTTCGATTCCACCCTGCCCTATTTGTTGTAGACGCCTTTCGAAGAACCACCAGCGATAAGTACAACTTGCGGTGGAAAACTCATAACTGTCCCGGACTATTCCAAGAGCGATTTTGGCAACACCCTTGCGGTGCATTATGTTCGCCGCATACCGTATGGAATCTGACAGGCGATTTCCTGCGGGCGATATTCCGCTTTCTGATGAATAGCTATGTCACTTGGAAAGAGAGATGGAAATACAATCAGGAAGACATGAACGGCGGTGGGTTCATGCCGATACCATCTCACTGCTGTCACTCGGGCTGCAGTTGACCTACATCCTCGGTCTCTTCACCGCAAGCATCGGAAATCGCGGCTGGCCTGGATGGCTCAGACCATACCTGCCGCGATGGCTCGGTTCGCATGACGTGTTACATGCATTGCCTGCGGTTGGGCTATTCGCATGTGGGGTCTCATTGCTGATGGCGGAGCGTGAAATTTTCGGCAGAAGCGCCCCGGATGCTCGAATACCGCGGCTATGCTGGGTGGCCTTTGTTGGCAGCGTTGGTTTGATTCTCTTCAATGCTGTGATAATTCGTCTGTATCTTTACAATCAGTGGATAATGTTAACAGTCGTTGCGTTCATTCCGGTGGCTGCATTCCTTTTTATGAGGCTCGTGCGGCGACGGATCGTCTAACGCGGCATATTTTCACCCATCGCCAACACAAGGCAAGACTTACAGAAATTCCACAGCCCCATTCTGGGCCCCTTTTTAGCCATTAGGAAATCCGTTGGTTCTTTTGCTTACGGATTATCCGCCCAGGCGTCTGACTCGTCGAAGTGCGATTCGATCTTTGTCGGGCCGGCGGGGATTCGGACGGCTTCTACTAGTTTTTGTACTGATTCGGGTGGTGGTGGCGTTATTCGCGAGACTGTCAGCGTGACGACGAAGTTGACGAGGCACCCTATTGCCCCGATGCCTTCGGCGCTGATGCCGAAACACCAACGGTCCATCAGCGGCTCAGCCGTCCCGAAGATTTTCACGCTGTAGTTGCCGAGGATGTAGACGGCTGTGAACAGCAGCCCCGTGATCATACCGCACACCGCGCCCGTTCGATTTGTTCGCTTGTCGAAAATGCCCAACAAGATAATTGGGAAGAAGCTCGACGCAGCTAATCCGAACGCAAACGCCACGACTTGGGCGACGAAACCGGGTGGATGGACGCCAAACCAACCGGCCACACAGATCCCCAGCAAGATCGTCAACCGCCCCACCAACACGCGGCGCGATTCCGGCGCTTTCGGATCGAAAAAGTGAAAATACAGATCGTGGGCGATCGAACTCGAGATCACCAAGAGCAACCCCGCAGCCGTCGAAAGAGCCGCCGCCAATCCACCCGTCGCAACCAACGCGATCACCCATGGCGCGAGGCTCGCGACTTCGGGGGTGGCTAAGACGATGATGTCGCGGTCGGCATAAACTTCGTTATCGCTGTCCGGATTGGGTCGGGAGACATCCGGCTTATTGTCGGCACCTGGCAGGAAAGCCTTACCCGGTGCGAACGAGATTTTTCCGTCGCCATTCTTGTCGGCGTAGAGCAAAAGATTCGTTTGCCGCCAGCTTTGGACCCATGGTAGTTTGTCCACTTCGGCGACGGTTCGACCCTCGATCGAATGGAGCAGGTTGTATCGAGCGAAACTGGCCAGGGCCGGTGCGGTGGTGTACAAAATCGCGATGAACAAAAGTGCCCAGACCGCAGACCACCGAGCGGCTTTCACGTTTGACGTGGTATAAAACCGCACGATCACATGCGGCAGGCCAGCCGTCCCAACCATCAGCGCAAACATGATACAGAATACGTCGAGCTTGGATTTGTTCGCGAACGGCTGGGTGTATTCGGTGAATCCAAGATCGGTCTGCAACTGGTTCAGCTTCGTCGTGATGTCGCCAACCGTGAACCCGACCTGCGGAATTGAATGCCCGGTAAGCATCCGCGACAGGGCGACGGCTGGTATCAAGAACGCGAAGATCAACACGCCGTATTGCACGACCTGCGTCCAGGTGATGCCCTTCATGCCGCCAAGGATCGCGAAGAACCCGACGATCACCATGCCGACAATAACGCCCTCCCAGATCGGCACTTCGAGAAAGCGGCTAAACACGATGCCGACACCGCGCATCTGACCGGCGACATACGTCACCGAAACAAAGATCGCCGCAATCGCAGCCACCACGCGGGCCGTCTCGCTGTAGTAGCGTTCGCCAACGAAATCGGGCACCGTGTACTTGCCAAACTTGCGAAGATACGGAGCGAGCAGCAGCGCCAGCAGAACGTATCCACCCGTCCAACCGAGCAGATAGATCGAACCGTCGTATCCCATGAAGCTGATCAAACCGGCCATCGAGATGAAACTTGCCGCAGACATCCAGTCGGCAGCGGTTGCGGCTCCGTTGGCGATCGCGGGAACGCCTCGACCAGCCACATAAAACCCACCGCTCTCGCGAACGCGCGAACGCCAACCAATGTAAAGGTATGCCAGAAACGTGATCGTCACGAAAATGAACGTAAATACGCGGGTGTTATCAACAGCCGGTTCTGCGGCGGCGGCGGCGGTTTGTGCGAGCAGTGCGACGATCATTCAGACACACCAAACTTGCGGTCCAAACGATCCATCGCCCACGCGTATACGAACACGAGGACCACAAAGACATAGATCGAACCCTGCTGCGCAAACCAGAAGCCGAGCGGCAACTGCCCAATCTTGAACGTGTTCAACTGTTCGACGAATAAAACCGAGCAGCCGAATGACACCACAGCCCAAATCGTGAGCAATGCACCAATCAGTTTAAGATTCGCGCGCCAGTATTTGCGATGTCGATCACTTACGCCGCTTGGTTCTTTGGCCATGCTTGCCTCGCAGTCCGTGGTCCCGATTCGTAAGCAAACAGTGAATCGTCAACGCGGGTTCGGGTCAAGCATTTTCGTGCTGGATGCGTGCTTCTCTTCCATCGCGAATTGCAGAAAATTGGCGAGGATTCTCTGGCCGGCGGCTTGAGCTTTGGAAGATTGAATCTCGGCGTCAACGGAGTTCATGAGCCCACGCGAGACGAGGCCATCATGCAACTGTTGAATAAGCGTGGTGGTCACTTCCGGATGAAACTGGACGGCGCGGAGATATTCACCGATCGCGAATGACTGATTAACTGTTCGCTTTGAACTCGCCAAAAGCGTCGCTGCCTCTGGGAGACGGGTGCATACATCTTCGTGGCACGAATGGACATCCGAATCGGATCCGACGCCTTGAAAAAGAAAATCACGTTTTCCGGCGTCATTCAAAGTGACCGCAACCGCCCCGAATTGCCGCCCCGCTTCGTGCCGTTCGACACACCCGCCAAACGCGGCGGCCATCACCTGATGACCAAAACATACGCCAAGCGTGGGCACCTCTGATTCGGCAAGCCCGCGAATCCACTCTTGATAGGCAAGAAGTCGGGGATTCGAATCGGTAACCGAATGCGAACTACCGGTAAGAATGATCGCGTCAAATGCGGCCGGCATGGGAAGTTCGTCACCAAGCGCATCCACCACCGTCATCTCGACTCGGGCATCGCAAAACGCATCCCGAAACCACGCCGCATAATCACCCGAAGTCGAAACGATCTCCGAATACGCAGAACCGGTCTGAACGACCAACATTGACAAAGTCATGGGTTTCTCTGCCATTACGCCGACTTCCCGCCAATTGATTTCACTGGTTAGAATCCGCGATTGCAATTATAAGGGCGGATTCGCGATGAATTTCCTAAGATCATTATGTAATCGTTCAGCCGGTATTTGACACTCAATTGAAGTCCAGTGGAAGGACCTGAATGACGCCCCCATCAACGCTCGATTCCATCCCCGACGCAATTCAAGTGCCCGTCCGCGGGTTTGCTGACTTGCTCAAGAAACTCTGCGAGAACCACGCATTGGCTTTAACCCTTTTCGGGTCAGCCGCCACCGGCGAACCGATGCCACCGAACGCTTCAATCCGCAGCGTGCTGGTCCTGGACGCCGTCGATCTCAATGTGCTCCGACGGATCAGCGAACAGGGAACGCGATTCGGCAAGCAACACATCGCGGCTCCACTGATCATGACGCCGTCGTACATCAAGGCGTCGTGCGATACGTTCCCACTCGAACTTCTCGACATTCAACAGAACCATATCGTCGTCTTCGGCGACAACCATTTTTCGCAACTCGCGTTCGAAGATTCAGACATTCGGCATCAGTGCGAACGAGAGCTCAAAGTGCTGGCCATCAGTTTGCGTCAGGGACTGTTAGCCGCCACCGGCAACGACAAAGTTATCACAGAGGTCATGCAGAACGCGGGCGAAGGTCTGTTTCGAGTCATGCGGGGGATGCTTTGGCTTAAGGGCCAACGCGAATCCCTTCGCGGTCCGAAGGTTGTCGAAGAGATCGAAAAACTGACAGATCGAAAACTGCCCGGCGTTCGAGCGAATCTTGTGGGCCCGAATTCAGGACCGAACGCCGAAGGTTTCGATCAACTTTACCGCGATGTCGAAGCACTGGGAGCCGTCGCCGATGCTTGGTAATCGCTTACTTCCAATTTCATTCTTCGTTTGCCTGTTGGCTACAGTGCCGACGCGGGCGGAAGTGACGGTGCGCGATCCCGGTACGTTTGTCATCGACCAAGCCCAGATCATCAATGCCGACGCTGAGCAATCGCTCAATGCAATCCTTAAGGAATTGGAAGAAAAGACAACGTCTCGAGTCAAGATTCTGACGATTCAGTCGTTGGAAGGTGAGGACATTAACGGGTTCGCCATCCGTCACGCCGAAACATGGAAACTGAATTACAAGGGCAAGGAAAACGGATCGCTCATCGTGCTTTCGGTCAGCGACCGAAAAGTCAAAATTGAAGTCGGGTACGGCCTCGAAGGTGATCTGCCCGATTCATGGTGCGGAAGCGCTTCGCGGGCTGTTGCCCAGCAATATTTCAAGGCTGGCAATTATTCCGATGGTTTACACCAATTGGGACTTGCCGTCGCCAATAAAGTCGCTGACTCATCGAATGTCCAGTTGACCGGCGTCCCAAGGTCTCGACTTAACGTCTCTCGACATAGCCAGTCAAGAAAAGTACGCACCGTGTTCGGGGGCTGCTTTCTCCCATTCTTCTTGTTCCTCTTGTTCTTAGTCCGCGGCATCCAGCGCAATCGCGGTGGTCGCAATTGGGGCGGACATGTCGCCGAGGGAGTTCTTTGGGGCATGGTGTTTGGTGGGCGAGGCGGCGGAGGTTGGGGCGGTTCTGGTGGTGGCTGGGGCGGAGGTGGATTCGGCGGTGGCGGGTTTGGTGGCGGTGGATTTGGAGGAGGTGGTGGCGGTGCGAGCTGGTAATCAATGTAGTTCATGCAAGGCGTCCAATGCAGTCGATGCGAAGTTTTGCGCATCCTGCGGCGCGACGATCACTCATTCGGGAGGTTCAGTGATGAAATCAGGAATAAAACTATTGGCGTTTGTTGCCGTCCTGTTTTTTGGAGCGGTCATCGTCGGCGGCTGCATGACGTACTCGGGTTACAACCGTGCTGTCAGCTTGGATGAAACCGTCAAGGAGAAATGGGCGCAAGTCGAAAACCAACTGCAACGGCGCTACGAGTTAGTCCCTAACCTTGTCGAAACGGTTAAGGGTATCGCCGGTCAGGAGAAAGATGTCTTCCTCGGCATTTCGAAATCGCGCGAAGCATACTTCAATGCGGCCAAAGGCAATTCACGCGGGGACAAAATCAAAGCCGCCCAGGGCCTCGAAGGGGCGCTGTCGCGACTGCTCGTGTTACGCGAATCGTATCCGGAACTCAAGTCGAACGAATCATTCCTGAAGCTGCAAGATTCGCTGGAAGGGACGGAAAACCGATTGGCCGTCGAGCGCAAACGTTTCAATGAATCGGTAAGCAACCTAAATAAGTTCCGTCGCAAATTGCTTGGCAGACTTTACGCAGGCCTCGCGGGGGTAGAAGAAGCCGACTACTTTGAAGTCAGCGAAGCCGCTCGCGAAACACCGAAGGTCGATTTTTCCGACAAGGACAGTGACGACTAACTTAATCATCAACGCGTTGCTGACGTGTGTCGTTAAAAACAATCCAATCGACAAGCAAAAAGAAACCCCTCCCGACGCATCGCTGCATCGGGAGGGGTTTGGTTTAAAGCACTTACCTTGGTGATTCAACCCCTTATGGCGTGCAAGCGGGAATCGATCCACCGTTTGCGTCTTCGATACCGGCGGCTTCCTGGTATCCCTGATAATCTTCCAGGTCTACCTGACCGTTGTTATCGAAGTCGCCGCACACGCAACCAGGACCAGCCGATGCAGCCGGACCGCTCGCAAGACACGCGTTGAATGCGATCATGTCCTGATCGTCGATGTCACAGTCGCCATCGAAGTCACCCAGTGCCGTCGGACAACCGGCCAACAACAGGATGTCCATGCGGACCTGCTTGGTCAGATCGATGATCGGATTCGGCACTTCGCCTCCGCCGCTGCTGGAGGTTGTCAAACGCACCCAACTTCCTTCCGTCGTGTCTCTGAAGAACCAGGTGATCAGCTGCGAACGCGTACCGCCATTGTTGAAGTTGTCACTATTCGCACTCGCCGACGGCGGGAAGAGCAGATTATCAGCGGTACTACCCGAGAACGTCGGCTCTTGGAACAACACTTCGTCACCCAATGCGAAGCCTTCAAAGTCCGTGATGACAACGTCCGTGTCGCCGGGACCTGCTTCTACGTTAACAACATTGTCAATGTACATTCGATAGACACCCGTCGAACGGTTTGGCGAAAGGTCGTCCGCCGAAATCGCAAGATGCTCGAGCGTTCCCGTCGCTGTATCCAAGACACCGTCACCGGTGAATCCGAAGACATTACCAGTTGGATCGAACGTGACCGTCTGCCAACTGTTTGACGGAGACAACGCCAAGCCAATCGGGGCACCACTGGCTGATCCAGACGCCCCGATCCACTCAAGACTACCCAACGTTGTACCCTCGGACCCAATGGGGCCAAGATCGCCGGTCTCACGAATACCAAGGGCGAGCGTCACGACACCATTTCCGATTCCAACCTCGATGCCAGCCGACTGAGCACTGGCGCCATCAGAGGTGGATTGACGCACCGTGATCTCTTCCAGGTGCACCAATGGCGGAACAGTGATTTCAAACCCATTCGACGCGCCCATCGGATCAACGCTTGCGATAACGCCACCGTCTGCCAACACATCAACAGTCAAGGCGTCCGGCAGTATGTCGTTCACTGTAACCGTTGTGTCGCCCTCTTGTAGGGGGCTTTCCAATGACGGAGCCGCCGGGGGTTGCCGCTCGAGCACAAGAATGTCAAACGTAAGCGGCATGTCCAACCGAACGAACGGGTTGGGCAGATTCGCAGCGTTATTCGTCGTCAATCGCACCCAACGATTCTCGCCTGAATCAACGAAGTGGAATTGTGCATTGATTGACTTGCCTGGATTTCCAATGCCTGCGATTCCAACCGAGTTTGGCGGCGGGTTTAGGTTGCCACTGGTCGACCCAGAGAATGTTGGGGTACGCAGAAGGACATCTGAGGCACCCGTCGTAAACGATTCAAAGTCGGTTAACAACGTTCCACCACTTCGGATATTATCGATGTAAATGTCATAGGCACCCACCGAACGATCCGGATTATCGCCATCCGGAGTAATCGCGATGTGTTCCAAAGCGCCCCACGTTTGATCTATGACGCCGTTCGCTCCTGAGCCCGCAAACGCAAGAATGTCGTCGACGCCGGGATCAAACGTCATGGCCTGCCAAGTCGGGCCTGGCGTGACCGGCTTGCCTTGCGGCGCGCCACCGATCTTCTCCGCAGGACCGATCCACTCGATTCCGTTGGCTGTACCGGCATTGTCGCCCACCGGACCAGCACCTCCAGTCTCGCGAACACCAACCGAAAGCAAGAACACGCCGTTGCCGCGTCCAATCTCAAAGCCTTCGGACAGGTCACTTTCTCCAACTGGATTCGTCGCCGTGGCTGTAACTGTTTCCAAAGCGACAAGACCGGTCACGGGAACGTCAACCGACAGTGCTCCTTGGGGATCGATCGAACCGACCGAGTTACTGCCGACATAAACTGTCACCAGCGTCGCAGAAAGATCGACATTTTCGACAGTGACTGTTGCGTCGCCCTCTTGGACCGGCGTTACAACGGTAGGCGCACCCGGCGCTGCTCCCACCGGGAACACGTCTGAATCGCAACTTTCCACACCATCAACAGTCTGGCGCACGGTCACCAACGAACCATTGTTGAGCGGCGGCACCGAAACAACTAGGGACGTGGTCTCAAAACCACCATTCGAGTTCACGAATCCGACGGACGTCGCGTCCTCATAGACGGTGACCCGCGTGGCATTCGTATTTACATCGATCACCGACACGCTCGTATCGTTGGGTAGCAAAGAACCGCCGATTTGAGGCGAGAGTGGCGGCGGGTCACCAAATGGCAGAACTGGTGATCCCGTCGTCACAGCAATATCGTCCCACTGCATCTGGCCAGCGTTGGTGCTAAGGCCCACACCCAAAATGACGAACTCATAGGCGCTCGCATTGGGACGCGGGACACCATCCGGCAATCCAGCAAAGGTGATCAACTGGTCGTCGATGTAGTAATTGATGAAGTCGGTTTCAACGACGATCTCAAACTTGCGCCACACGTCGGCCGTTCGAACCACGCCCGTTGCGGCTGTGTAGTATCCAGTTCCCGGATCGAGAACAAAAACTGTTCCGGCACCGTCCGGATCAACGTCCGATCGAATGGCAACGTTGTAGTCGGTCAGGAAGGGACCCGCTATCTGATTCGTAAACGTGAAACCAGTCGAACCAAACGCACGCGGACCGGCAGACCAATCACCGGTGCCGAAACGGGCTAACTCAAACCGCGTACGCATGTTCGCGCTTTCAGACGTGTGACGGAAACGCCAGGTGGCTCGCAATGGTGTTGCATCTGAGCCATTGGCCGATCCGAATCCGCGATAGGATCGTGCTTCGGCAAACGTGGTGGAGTTCTCATTGAATTCCTGGATGAAGTTATTGCAACTGACCGCGTTTCCGGACTCAAGCGTGAGCTCATCGGTGGGCGACCCAATTGAATTGTTCCAAACAGCCTGCATTTCCTCTTGCGTCGTATACGTATCAAATGTTTCGACAATCAACAATCCCGGTGGAATCGCAGTGGCAGGCTCGGAGAACCCGCTGGTTCCCGTAAACGCCGAAGTCTGCTTCGCCCAGAAAATATCATCTGCGACGGCTGGCGCGAGAAGCGTTACTTCCAAATCGTCGTTGTTGGCGACGGCGACGGTGCGCTCCGGTATGGTCTGATTATTTCTAAACACGCGCACTTCGTTAACATCAGGGATCAAGTCCGTCACGGTGACGGTCAAATCACCCGCAACGATCGGCTCGACAAGCGACGGAGGTACAGCCGGATCTGCGACCGGAGAATCAAACACCAAGTCGTCGATGGCCATTTGCACATCTGGGGCAGGACTTGTGATCACATTGGTAACAACTAGATGCTCAAGAACACCGCGTCCGTTCGGGGCGTCAGCCAACGTCGCGTTGCCCGTAAAGGCGGCAAAACCACCAACCGGAGCACCAAAATTGCCCGGCGTCGTATCTGACGAAACCCGCACAGTACCAGCGGCCAAGTCCCATTCCACCAATTGACCGAAGAACGAAGGCACCAAAGTAATCGCGGGAACTGGTGTCCGACCGCCGTTTCCGGCAATGATAAATCCGGAAGTCGCTACGTCATCACCACTTGGCGTTGTTTCAAGAATCCTGTTGGGACCCCAGTTGATCGACTCAATGCCACTCGAGTTGACGAAGATATCGTCGCCAGCTGGCGTTGATTCGATCCCGTTTGAGTTCCCAAGAATCACGGTTAGATCCGTGGTCACACCGACCCACTCGATTGGCCCGGCGGTGCCACCATCTGACAATTGCGGCACTTCGGCACCGGTTTCACGAATGCCAATCGCAAGACCGACATCAGACGTGAAGATTTGTGACGTGAAAATCAATCGCACCTTTCCGGCAGTACTCAAACCCGGGTTGGGTGTAATCGGCCCGTTGGCTGAGGTCAGACGCACCCACGCATCTGGATCGAATTCATCGACCCATTGAAAAATCGCATGGAGTGCCGCAACGTTCCCTGCGGTCGGCGGAGCGACAGCCGTATCACGAAACGTCGCATTGTTGTCCAGACTACCTCCTGAGTTTGCAACGATGTACTCAGAAGACGACGGTGAAAACTGCGGAATTCTAAAAATCTCCTGAGAGTTTTCGGGCGATCCGATTGGGGCTTGATTGAAATCAACCGTATCTGACACAAACTGTGCCGACGCTGTCGATGCAAAAATGCATGTCAAGCAGCCGAGCAGCACGCTCCGATGACTTACGATGCGCATGGTTTCCTTGCTCCTTTTCCGTTGAGAATTCTGAGAACAAAATTCATGATCGTTCGACAAATATCTTTCACGTTGCGCCCAGATTGGATCTCGAGGCGCTTGTTTGGAAGTTTCTGGAACTGAAGTCGCCAGCGTGCATGACAAATCATTGACCACATGGTTGCGCGAAATCTCCTTCGCGCCGCTCCAGAATTCGTCGCACACGTGCCCTAACTCAACCCTCCCAATTGGCTTCCATTTCGTTTGACGCGAATACATTCGCACTGGTGATTGAAACAGTGTCCGAGCGCAACAATCGCCCGACACGGATCTTCAATACCCTTTATATTGTAGTCATCAGCGCGTATTCAATGAAAGAGGAAATAATTCAGTTTCCGACTTTTTTATGGCTACCTGCGGCCAAATTACCGGACCGTTCCTGCGCGCCCGGAATGTCTGAGTATCGGCGCAGCGATGGATTCTTCTTTCAAGTAGAAGGGCCAAGATGAAGGGCATTGTCCTGGTGCGATCTCGCTCTGCGCACAAAAAAAGAGATCGCCCCGCTGAATTCAACGGAGCGATCTCGTCAATCACAAACCGGATGACTTGCAGCTTTCAAAGCTTGCAAGTACCCCAATGAGGTAAAGACCTCAGCTGTTTCTAGCGACGACGACGCAATACCGCGACGCCACCCATGGCGAGCAATGCCAGCGTGGCCGGTTCGGGCACGTTGGTCTCCACCATGAGGTTGTCGACCCATGCCGCGTGGCCGTTGGCGGTCAGGTCCGATCCGAGCACCACCGAGTCGAACAAGAAATTGTTCGGCCGGGCCTCAACCTCGGAGAGAATGCCATCGACCAAATATCGCACCTCTGTACCGGTGATCACGATAGCCATCTCATGCCAGCCGGCGGCACGATTGGGCGCAGCCCCTTCGTCCAGCGTGTTCCAGTTGGAGCCAAAGGTTACTCGTCCCTGATAAAAGGAGTTGTTGTGCGCTTCAGGTGCGGTGACACTGTTGGTGACGCCAATGGCGAGCAGGTTTTGAAGGCCACCGTCAGCGTACGCCCCGTTCTCGTACCCACGCAACTCCACGTAGTGTCGGGCGCCGACCCAACTGTTAGCGGCTCCCGCATCGTCCAAGTAGAAGTCGAACTTGATGCGGGCCGGCTCCAAGTCGGTGGCCTGGATCGGACCGCCGGGTAGATTCCGCGCCAGTCGCCCCTGGAAGTTTCCTGTTGGGCTCGGCATCCCGTAAGACGGTTGCCCGTTGCCGAAGCCGGTATCGAGCGCGTAATCCGGATTGGACCCGGATGCGTTCCATACCGCATTGAGACTCGCGTTGTCGGCGTAGTCGAACGTTTCGTTCAATACCAAGGTTGCTGATGCCGGCGCAGTCAACGCCAACAACAGGCCAACTGCCAAAATTCTTTTCATGACCACTTTCCTCCTTTTGAGATACGCATCCGAGAGCGCTGATGCCCGTTTGAGAGATCAAGCACTTCAAAAATACAAACCGTTAGTTTTCGATTGTGCGATGCGCGTTGCCGTTGGCCGACCGAAAGGTGACCGTGTGGCGTTTCAATGAATCCCCCCGGCCCAAGGGCGATTCTTGCTGATGGGACTTGCGATATGGGTTCTCTTCAAAGAGCGCCATACCGCATGGCCTCCACCATGCGCAGCACGCTCTCTCTCTTTCACTGCTCCTTAATTCAATCTTAACCAAGGTCCCAGTGCGATTTCAACGTGAAAGCCAAATAAAATTCAAAAATAGATTTTATTCCGGACCTTGGCACTCAGTCTCGACCAATCCAGCACTTAACCAATTGTCAATACAACACTTAATGCCGACGTGACGATAACCTCATTAGGCGGCGCATCCCAATCGCCAGTGGAATCTCTGAATTCGAGGAGAATACTATCATCGAATGGGTCGATTTTGCTAATCTGTGTGGGGTACTGCTTTAATTGATTCGTGTTGCGGACTTAATACTTGGGGCAGGTCTCGCTGGTTTTCGGAACCGAAACCGAATTCCGTGAATCAGATTGGGGCAATCGATACACCCGCAATGGGAATTTACATTGCTGAACAAGCTGGACGAACCAATAGGAATTACAAGAAGACCGCATCGCCACGAATGACGGGCAATGCATAAGCCATTCAAGAACGGGGTCCTGATGATTATTGGAAAATCAAAGGTGCAATCGTGGCTGATTCGATCGATCTCGACGGCCATATTGGTTTCGCCGATGGTGGCAGTTGGTCAAACCATCACGATCGACAATGACAACGCCAACAATGTAGACGGCACGTTCACGATTAATTCGGGTACATGGACGACTGGCACTGCGTCAAGCGACAAGTACCTCAACAACTATCGCTTCATCGATACGGCGGGCGGCGGAACTGCTGAAACCGAGTGGCGGCCAACGATCTCGACGGCTGGCGACTATCTCGTTGAAGTCTATTACCCCGAAGGCGGCAATCGTTCACCCGACGCACCATTTGTAATTCACCACGCAGGCGGTTCGACAACGGTCAACGTGAATCAGCAGAGCAACGGCGGACAATGGAATTCAATCGGATCGTACTCATTCAATTCGGGAACAGGTGGTTACGTTTCGCTTGGTAACGATGCTTCGCCGATCGTCGTACTGGCTGACGCTGTGCGCTTTACGCTCGGCGAACCTCCGCCCGGGCCCGATCCAGAATTCCGAGGCATGTGGGTGTCACGATTCGAGTGGCCCAGCACGAGCCTTGGGACGGTTCAGAGTCGAATCGTCAACATCATGAATAATCTGGAGCTTCACAACTTCAATGCGGCGGTCTTTCAGGTGCGCGGTCAGGCTGACACATTGTACCCATCACCCTTCGAAGTTTGGTCTGACATTCTCTCCAACAATGGCAACGCCCCTCCCGGCTGGGGATCGTTCGATCCGATGCAATACGCTATCGATCAAGCCCACGCCCGCGGATTGGAATTTCACGCGTACATCAACACGCACACCGCATGGCAAGCCACCTGCGCAGTGCCAGCGACGAAGCCTACGTACACATTGAACCATACATTCTGGGATCATTTCGACGCCGACAATCCCGCCGCTCGCGATTGGCTTGTGCATAACGACTTGGGTGATCCGGTCCAATGTGAAGAGTCTAGCTACACATGGATCGCGCCAGGCGTACCGGACGCATCGGCCTACACACGCAAGCAGGTGATGTACGTCGTGGAGAATTACGATGTCGATGGCGTTCACTTCGATCGTATTCGCACGCCGGGCACCGAATACTCGCATGACCCGATTTCGGAAGCCCGCTTCACAGGCGAAGGCAATCCCGATGGCCTGGGCTTCGCCGACTGGACGCGAGACCAAATCACGCGAATGCTCTGCGATCTGTATGCCCAAATCATGGAAGTTGATTCGTCGGTCAAGGTCAGTTCTGCGCCGTTGGGTCTATATCAAGGCAGCCGCTATCCTGGATACCCACAATCTGACTGCGGATTCTTTTACGGCAAAACGTGCGTGTATCAAGATGCCCAAGCGTGGCTCGCAGCCGGCGCCCAAGACTTCATCGTCCCGCAAATTTACTGGGCTGACGGTGGGGCCAATCCCGACTTCAGCGAAGTCTTGCCCGACTGGGTGGCGAACAATGCGGGCCGCCACATCTATGCCGGGCAGATTACTTCGTTGGGCTCGACCGAACTGCTAAGCCAGATCGCAGCAACCAAAGTCATCGGCGGTGAGGGCAACGTGGTCTTCAGCTACAACAGCTTCAACAACAGCAATTATTGGCCAAGCTACTCAAACCCCGGCGGCCCGTACGAGACGCCGGTTGCAACGCCATCAATGCCTTGGAAGGATTCGCCGACCGATGGCATCTTGATCGGAAACGTCACCGACTTGGATACGGGAGATCCGATCGTCGACGCTTACATCACGCGAAATGGTTCATCTTATACCGCCCTTTCGTCAGGCGACGGCCTCTATTCGATGCTGAAAGTTCCCCCCGGAATTTACACGCTAACGTTCGACAAAACCGGTGTCGGTAACGATGTCGTCAACAATGTGCAAGTCGTCGCGGGCCAGGTTACACGGGTGGATGTGCAGCTCGGCGAGATCCCGATTCCTTGCGATACGGATGACGACGGCGACGTGGACGCGGACGATTTTGCACTGATGGGGGCGTGCCTCTTGGGCCCAACGGTGAGTTTCCCCGATGGGAACATCTGCCTGGAATGCGACCTTGACGGCGACAGTGATCTGGATCTAACCGACTTTAGCATTTTGCAGGAATTGATCGCCCCGTAAGCGATCTACTCTAATCGTGTCGATATAAGAAACCGCCATTTGCCGATCGTTCGAGATCAGCAAATGGCGGTTGTTTTTCTCATATTGTGCCCCGTGGCGTCGTGCTACGGATTTGCTCCCGTGAACGCCTGCTGAAACAGATGAAAGTCCTGCAAGTCAATCATCAGGTTCGCGTCACCATCGGCATTCAAGCAGAAATGGCCATCGGGGTAGGCCAGTGTTGGACCGGCAAAGCAGATGTTCATCACCTGATAGTCGGCTAGGTCGACGTCACCGTCACCATCCGCATCAAAGAGCAACGACGCAGACGCCCCATCCAGGAAAGCGATTACCTCAGCCATCACGTCCGCCCGTACCGTTTCGGAAGAAATGGTTTCAAAGGGAAACCCGAACGTCACCGTACGATACGTTAACGAATCGTACTGAATCCCGGCGATTCCACCTGTTGAGTAGGACAATGCCGCATCGCCACCGAGGCTGATACCCAAGACATCCGGCTGGTGAACTTCGTATCGGGCTCCACTGGTGGGATCGAAGTCGAAACTCCCCAGCGCCGAGAAAATTCCACCCGGATCCGTGTTGACGTTGAATGTTCCGGCATCGTCTCCGACGAACGACATTGTCAATCGAGTATCCGCAAACACTGGCCCGGTCCCCTGGTTGACTAGATCGAGCGAAACATCCGAACCCGAGATGAAAAACCCGCCACCAGCATCGAGGTAGTCTGAAATCTCCAGTTGTTCTGCTGCAGAAAGCACGGTGTCTTCAATGCTCTCTGCGCCGCTGTTCCACATCACAATCTCATAATCTTCGAGCTCCAATAGCCCCTGCTCGACGGCTTCATTCTCACAAGAATCAAACCCGCGTCCCGCTGCCGTGATGGCATCGCCATATTCAAAGACGTAGTCGAACGAGTTGATCCGACGCCAAAGGGGACGCTCGGGCGCTAACCCCGCGTATGCTGGTGGCTGAATGAACAGTGTGACCGGGTTTTGATGACGTCGCAGACGATCGTATCCGTTTACAACGAGGATATCGGCAGCACCAGTGGCCGGCCTGCGGACCGCAACGGTCGAAGACGGCAGAGATTCGCCACCCTGATTACGGGCTGCGATGCGATAATAGAATGTCTCCTCGCGCGGAATGCCACCCAGCGTCACGGTCGTCGCCGGAGTGCCACCGCCTCCCGCAACAATCGTTTCGATCGCGAACCCAAAACCATTGGTGGACGAGTACACTACATAATCAGTGGGCGTCCCACCTTCGATGACACCAATCACCGGCGGTTCCCAATCGAGTATCACATCTCCGTCGCCTTGATCTGCAATCTGAACGGCTTGTGGCCGATCGGGTGGAAAGACAAGCGGCACTGGACTTCCGGGCAGACTATTGAGAAACCGAATCAACCCTTGAACACTCGCCCGCGCCACCGCCGCTCGCACCCGCGCGTCCCGCAAGAGTTCCGCATCGGTTGGACTGTCATGGAATGCAACTTCCAAAAGTGTCGCGTCGAATTCGTTGCTGTTACCAACTGTGCTGATCGCACCAAACGAGCCAGCCAACACCGAGCCAACACGATCAGCCCACACGTGTTCGTATGGGTTGTCTGTGGTCGTCGCCAGAATCATGTCGTCTTCAACCTCATCCGAAATGAATGTCGCATAAGCGTTCTGATTCGTGGTTGGGCTTGTTGCGCTTTCAAGGGCCACTGTGCCTCGGGCACTCCCATTGAATGCGTTTGTGTGAAATTCAAGATAGGCACGTTTCCAACGATCGACGAGCACACCGCCGGCGGGAACTTGGTTCATTTCCCGCGCCCAACGACTGGCCGTACTGACGTTGTCCGACTGATCCGAACCGGATGAATCCCAAATGCTTCCCGCGCTGAATCCATTGGCCTTATCGCCCAACTCGCTCGCCGCCCAATATCGGGCACACTCTTCATTGCGCGGATAACCACTCACCGCATTTTGGCTGGTCCGAGCCGTATCACCGATGCCATTGCCCCACCGGATCGCGTCCGCCACCACCACACCAGCAACCGACGAAGTGTTGCTGATTTCAACGTACGCCTCTTCGCCAGCCACCAAATGGTATTCGCCCAGCCAAATCCAACCATTGCCGGTCTCGCGGTGATCAATCACGATTTCACCAATCCCGCCGCTGTGCTTGACGCGATACGTCTGAGGCACGCGATTCGTGCTTGCGATTGTGAAACAATACACCGGGTAGAAGTCGGTGGTCGTGATGTTGGCCGAATAGCGAGCGGTGGCTGTCTCAGTCACATCGGCTGAGGCGAAGCGGTATCGGTCGGACGCATTCTGCCCGTAATACTTAGCGTTTGAATTGTTGATTGACCATGATCCGCTGTACGTCACTTCGGGGTCGGCATTGTCGATGACGATCTCTTCATTTTGATATCCGACCGGACGAAATGGAACGACAGTTGCCCCCGCATTGAATGCGTAGTGAACGAAGTAATTCAACTGATCGAGGTTGCCGTAATCTTCATTCATCCCTTCAAGCTCGCCGGGGCGCTGAAGAAGCCAATTGTCGGTTCCTGCCGTCCATCCGTGTCCGGCTGCGCAATACACGACCACGCCAGACAACGCCCCGGCGGGTTGGGTCGGTGAATTCGCCGTCGGGCCACTGCGCAGTTCCGGTGAGGCTGATGCAAATCGTGCCTCGGACACCAACACCGCTTGCGTTTCATCAGGGGACGGAACCGAAACGTCCTGCTCGATTGAGTCCACCTTTGCCGCAAACGATTCAAGGGCCTTGAATGGTCCCCGCTCTCCGGGGCGTACGCGAACGTCAATGCCTCGAAACGTTTCGCGACTCATCAGCGGACCGCTAAGTTCATGGGTAATACGCTCCATGTCGGCAACGCTGATGTGCCATTTCTCAAAACCAGGCGGAAGGGAAATCTCCAAACGCAGAATACCGCGCTCCCACGAGAAACTGTGAATCATCGCACCATCTGGCAGTAAACTCTGGTTCGTCTCCCCTTGCAGCGACGTCAGTTTGGCGATCTGTTTGGCAATAATCGAATCGCCGTCGTCAACAGAATCATTTGCCAATGATTGCGATCCGAGAACCATCACAGTCATCGCGCAGATGACCCAATTCGCTTTGTTTTTCATCGTGTGTTTCGCCTCGTTCTTTCCCATTTAGGACCACGCCGACTTCGCCAAAAAGGGGCTTTGCCCAGCCATTCTGAATTGGTTTGCGCGCCGAACTCAACGGTCCGACCCTAGTGTATGCGTTTGGGCGAATCGCCTTCAACCTCCCGTTTCGCCGGAGTACGCTTGCTGAATTCCTGTTGGCCGCCTCGATTCGGGTGTGGCAGCGGCAAAGACCCCCAGCGATCCGAATCCTCACTCCCAGCCCAAATGTCCGGAATTGTGACAAACAAATAAAATAATATTGTTCACAAACATGAATTTAATCGATAGAATACTTGATGAAGTACTTGATATCCCGCATTTTCGGGAAATTATCTAGTGAGGGGTTGGACGAACCTCAATCACTTTGCTGCATGGGCCTAGGCGCGTGCGATTGGTTTCGCGGCGCCGCTGCAAATACAGAACCATGGTTGGCTGTGTATTAAACGTAGGTGGAAGCGATGACAACAAAAACGATCGGCGCGAATCAACTGAACCGTTCCAACAATAAAACTCTCGCACGTCGTGCGAAGCATGGTTTTACGCTCGTGGAGTTATTGGTCGTTGTTTCGATCATTGCGCTTCTGATTTCTATTCTTCTCCCCTCGCTCAAGAAAGCACGTGAGCAGGCCAAGGCAACGGTGTGCCTTAGTAATTTGCGGGCGCTTGGCCAAGGCATCATGCTTTATGCGACCGAATACGATGGGCGTCTGCCAGGTCCATTGCATCCATCACTATATCGTGAGCAAACCGATCAGAATTACATTGATCGCGGCATTACCAATCTTGATCAGATCAAATTTTTGAAGGAGCGCCAACTGACTTACAAGCTCACTTCTGTAATGAATCAGAGGGGAGAGGCGAAGAACGTCAATATTTCAGATGGTGTTTCAACTTGCCCGTCAGTTGAACGTGTCCTTTCCGATGAACACTTCGACAGGTTCAAAAACAATACAGGTCGAACTGTTTTCCCGTTCCATTATGCATTGAACAATTACGGCGATACTTCCTCCGATCCTGACAATGACGGCTTTTCAGATAACGTGCGGAAGACCAATCCACCGAACTACTTTGGTGCAAGCCCGCCCTCAGGTTCTACAGCAGACCCAACGTCGCCCACCACGATGGCCCGAATAAAGCGCTCTTCCGACGAATGGGCGGTTGCCGACGCATGGTATCGCAGGCGCGTGAGCCCGCTTCCATTTCTTCAGCAGGATGGGACGTTTCAAAGCAATTGGAGTGGCACATCGCTAACTTTTGCACCACCCCACCGACGAAAGCAGCCCTTGATCGTTTTTGATGCGGATACGACTGAGCGGCAGACGGCTGCCACAACGTTTGCAAATAAGCTGCAAGATGGCTCCACGCAGGCAGTTTTCTTTGACGGTCATGCTGCTGCAGTCCGGTCCAAGACGGCTCGTGCCGGTGGGAGTTTCTTGCTGTTTAACGGCTTCCCTGGGACAGTAAATATTGACTTCACTGGCATTTCGGATCTGATGCGCGACAATTTCCGCAGCCTTGAGTGGAGGTAGTCGTTTCAGATGTCGGCTGGCATGACTATCTGAAATCGCGCGATAGCTTCGGCAAGTTGGCGGCTTGGTCTTCGATATCATGAAGATGGGTGGCCAGCACATGCACCACCAACCCTTGCCGTTCCACGCGTCCGCGCACCAGCACCAGCTTTGAATACACCGCCGCATTGCGGTAGCGCTCGTAGATGTTCGGACGCACGATCAAATCGATGCGCCCGGTCTCATCCTCCAGTGTCATAAACATGACACCTTTCGCCGTGCCCGGTCGCTGACGAAACAACACCACCCCCGCCACCGATACCGTTCGACCATGCACAATCTGTCGCTCGTCTTTAACAGTCCCAGCCATCAGCACACCGCGCGAGTTTAATGCGTCACGCAAGAACGACATCGGATGATCTTTGAGCGATAAACCAACCATCTGATAATCGCGCGTGACCTCATCCACCGGCTGAATATTTGGCAATGACACATCACGGACCGGCGGCGCGGTATCATCCAATAGTGGAAGCGGTTTACCGTGAAACGTCTGAACCTCCCACAGCGCATGCCGTCGATCCAAATTCATCGAACGAAACGCGTCAGCCCGCGCCAATGCCCGCATCGTCAATGTGGACGCACCACTCGCTTTCCATAATGCAAACGGTGAATCGAACGCCCCCTGTTGCTCGACGACATCCGCAATTGCATTGGCGTCACATACTTTAAGGCCTTTGATCATCCGCATCCCCAGCCGCAACGCTGCCCCGCCATCTTCAAGCGTGCAGTCCCATGCGCTGTGATTCACATCGATTTGCCGAACAGTCACGCCATGATCCTGCGCATCGCGCACGATCTGTGCGGGTGCATAAAATCCCAGCGGCTGACTGTTCAAAAGCCCAGCCGCAAAAACCGCCGGGTGATGGCATTTGATCCATGCCGACGCGTACACCAAGTGCGCAAAGCTCGCCGCGTGTGATTCAGGGAAACCGTATTGGCTGAACCCCTTCATCCGCTGGAAGCACCAATCAGCGAACTCGCGGCTGTACCCGTTGTCGTGCATGCCTTGAATAAAGCGGGTGGTGTAGTGAACGATCTTGTCGCGGCTGGTCCATGCGGTAATCGCCCGACGCAACCGCTCAGCCTCCCCGGGTGTAAACCCCGCCGCCTTCACCGCCAGGGCCATCACCTGCTCTTGAAAGAGCGGCACGCCCAGCGTTCGCCCAAGTACTTCTTTCACCGCGTTGTCGGGGTATTCGATTTTCTCCTCACCGTTTCGCCGCCTCAAATACGGATGCACCATTTGCCCGATGATCGGACCGGGCCGCACAATCGCCACTTGAATCACCAAGTCGTAGTAGCAGCGGGGCCTGAGGCGCGGTAACATTGTCATCTGAGCGCGCGACTCGACTTGAAAGACGCCGAGGGCGTCTGCATTGCAAAGCATGTCGTAAACCGCAGGGTCTTCTGCAGGAATGCTCGCAAGCGTCAACGACTGCCCATGATGCCGCTGCAAAAGCTCAAGCCCCTTGCGAATACACGTCAGCATCCCCAGCCCCAGCACATCGACCTTGAGCATGCCCATCGCGTCGATGTCGTCCTTGTCCCATTCGATCACCGTGCGATCTTCCATCGCCGCGTTTTCGATCGGCACCAACTCGCACAACAGCCCCCGCGTCATCACAAACCCGCCCACATGCTGCGAAAGATGACGCGGAAAACCGAGGAGTTCGCGCACCAGCCTCACCAACGATCGAACGGTTTTGTCGGCTGCATCAAAGCCAAGTTCTTCCAACTGCGCCGGTACATCGCCCGAATCAGAATCGGTGAACGGGTTCTTCTCCCAGCGATCCACGCGTTTGGCAATGCGATCGACGGCATCGAGCGAAAATCCCAGCACCTTGCCCACGTCGCGAATCGCACTGCGCCGACGATAGGTAATCACCGTTGCCGTCAGACCAGCCCGGTCGCGGCCATACTTGCCGTAAATGTATTGAATGACTTCTTCGCGACGTTCATGCTCGAAATCGATATCGATGTCGGGCGGTTCGTTGCGCTCGACACTGACAAACCGCTCGAACAAGACGTTGACCCGGTCCGGATCCACCGACGTGATCCCCAGGCAAAAACAAACCGCAGAATTCGCAGCCGCCCCACGCCCCTGACAGAGAATCCCGCACGAGCGAGCAAACGCCACGATGTCGTGAACGGTCAAGAAATAGCGAGCGTATTCAAGCTCTTCGATCAGCGCGAACTCGTGTTCGAGTTGCTTGCATACTTTCACCGGAACGCTTTCGGGATAACGCTGATGAGCGCCTTCCCAAGTCAATTGCTTTAGATAGACCATCGGTTTCATGTTCGACGGGCAGGTTTCGTCAGGGTATTCGTAACGCAGTTCGTCGAGGCTGAAACGCTTGGCCCGCTCCACAATCTCAACCGTTCGGGCGATCGCTTCCGGATGGTCGGCGAAGAGTCGGGCCATTTCATCCGGCGTTTTGAGGTATCGCTCGCCATTGGGAAAAAGGCGAAACCCTGCATCAGAAAGCGTGCAGCCGTGCCGAATGCACGTCACCACATCTTGCAGCGATTTGCGCTCGGGTGCGTGGTAATACACATCGTTGATCGCCACCAATGGTATTTGGTGCGTCCGGGCAAGATCGCAAACGTGATCGATTCGCTTTTCGTCTTCCGGTCCGTACGAGTGCGTCAACCCCATCGACAAACGATCGGCGTCGAAAACATTTCGCAACGTTCTCAGCGTTTCGGTTGCATCGACGTCAACATCATTCGATGGAAGTACAACCGCCAACAAACCGTCGCTGTGTTCGACAAGATCATCCAGCGTCAAAAGGCACTGCCCCTTCGGCGCTCGCCGTTTGCCAACCGTCAGCAGTCGACACAGGTGGCCATACGCTTTCCGATCGGTCGGATAGACCAGCACTTGCAACCCATCGGGCTCGGTCAAAAAGAGACGACATCCAACCAAAAACGAAACGCCCAACTCCTTCGCCGCGACATGCGCCCGAACGATGCCAGCCAGCGAGTTGTGATCGGTGATCGCCACCGCACGATAACCAAGCTGTGCGGCTTGGCAGACGAGTTCGTCCGGATGGCTGGCCCCGGTTAGAAACGTGAAGTTACTGGTGACGCAAAGCTCGGCGTATGGCGTGCGGCAGTTTCGTGAAGATGCATCGGGCGAGCCTACATTGAGGCGATGGTGCGGGTGACTGTGCGCTTTGGGATCGGGAAGGTCGGGCATCTCGCTTGATCCTTACGCCCATTCGCCCTGCACGTACCATTCGCTGGACTCAGCATCACTCGAAGTAAGCTCGCGGAAAATCCAAAGCCAACGACCAAGTTCGTCTTCAACCATGTAGTAATCCCGCGTTGGCGTAGGACCGTCTTCCCACCAGGGAAACGTGATCCGCTCCGGACCAAAACTGGCTTTGACGGTGTGCGGTACGCGCTGCCATTCGAGCCATGCCGGCGGACCATCGGGCACCAGCGCTATGACCCGAATCCGTTCGGGAATTTTCAGCAGGTGGGAAGGTCGCGGGGCGGCATAAACTTTGCCACACGTATCCTTCGATGCCTCAGCCGCTCGCGCTTCGTTCGGGTTCCTACGTCGAAACGCCCGCTCGGGAACGTACCTTTGCCGCGACGACACCTGCGACACCGACTGCCCTCCCAAACGATGAACCAGTTGATCGACCAGCTCGCCAAACGACGTAGACGGGCCAGCCGCCTCCTCGACAAAATCATCGGGCCAAAGGGTGAACTGCTCGTCAATGATCCGCCCGACATGCGTCGTACGTAGAAAGATCTCTTCAACCCCGTACCCAAGATTCACGCGCTCAAGCTTAGGGCGCAGCATTGACCAAAGGTGTTCAACATTGCTGCTCGGATAAGTCAACTGAAACGATACGCACTCCGGTTCCAAACGCGGACGAACAAGTTCAACCATCAAAAACCGCACGCCCTCCTGCTGTCGCTTGAGCATCACGATCAAATCGCCCAGTAGCTTTTGAATCACGACGAGAATCGAATGGATGGCTTTGACGGGTCCACCAAAAACGTGCGACACTTCGAGCGGTGCGGCGACTTGAACCGGCTCAATCACTTCGGCGCTGTGGCCCAATGCCTGATCGACAACCTCCAACATCGCATGACCGAATCGCGCAGCCAGTTCATCGCGCGGCAAATCGAGCATCTGACTGATGCGCTCGACGCCCATTTCATTTAGCGTAACACTGACCGACGGTTCGAGACGCAGCGCCACAAGCGGAAGCGCCCCAAGCGTCTCCCGCACGCGCCCCGCCGCAACCCGAGCAATCGTCCGCCTTCCAAAGCGTGCCACCGCCCGCGCGCATCCAAACGTCGACGCCACCGCCACCCGCGTCGGAAACCCAAGTCGATCCAACGCATCAAACACCGCCCGCGCAAGGCCCTCTTCGCCACCGAACAAATGCTCGCACCCGGCAATATCAATCAGCAAACCGTCCGGCGGATCGGGCGCAAGCACCGGTGAAAACCGACTCGCCCAACCCGCCAGCGACACCACCTTTTCTTCATCTTGGACGGGCGTGTGCGGTTGTTGAAAAACCTTCGACCCTTGCAAAAGCGAACAGGCATGCGCCACGGTCATGCCTGTTCGCACGCCAAAACCATCCGCCCGTTCGCAGCAGTCGGCGACGTACTGCTTCCCGTGCGTTGTCGAAATCAGCAGCAACGCTTGCGGGTCAGGCGGTTTGCGAGGTTGGCCGCGATCGGAAACGCACGTGCGCATCTTTCGTTGCGCGAGCCGGATGGGCCACTTCGGTAAATAAATTGAGAGCGCCCGCACCACTGTCCCACTCCAGAATCCACCGGTCGCAACCGCTTTTGGGCGGACGGCCTTTGTAGCGTAAAAGTCGAATGCTCCATTGGGGATGACGCGAGGTTCTTTTCGTGGTGACGGGTGGCCTCTGCCAGCAAATGCGCCAGCGACTGTGCGCAGCCGACAGTTCCCCTTCTTCCCAAATCGGACGGACGGCCAGCGCCAGCGTGC
>BQJS01000032.1 GCA_021604825.1 Phycisphaerae bacterium
CGTCGTGAACGTCGAATTGACCAGCGAGAACGTTGGCGTGATGTCGAGTACGTCGTCTGGTGCGATCAGGTCGACGGAATCGCCGGCGTCCATTTCCACAATCGTCGAAGCACCGGAATGGATCGCGACACCGTTGCGCCGCAGTGTGAAGGGTACGGGCTGGGCAAATTCCATTTTGATGCGCACGGTTGGCGTGAAGCTGTAGGTGAACTGCTGATGCAAATCCGTGTCTACTTTTAGATCCAAAATCAAATAGCTGCCCCAGATCGTGTATTGGCCGAACAACGTCCAAATCGGAATCTCCGGAACTTCAAGCTGCACACCTGGAGGCGCGCCCAGTGCTTTCAGAATCCACTTGTCCATGTCCATGCTGAGCGTCGTGAATTGATCGGAACCACTGGTGACCAACGTTCTTCCATTGGCGACGGACGTCAGTGCAGGGTTTGGCGGCACGGACATATTGGGCGTGTCCAGGTTGCCGCCGATTCCCGTCAATGCTTCGATCGGAACCGGAATGTCGAACGGCGTGCTGACCAATGGCAATTGCTCGTTGATCACGGAAACCGTTCCGCCATCTGTGTCGAGTCCGACGATGGTCCCCGTTCCGCCCAAATTGATCGAAGGAAACATGTTGACGGAGTCGCAACCAAATATGCAAGCCTCAGCCGTCACGTTCGCGGTGACGTTGGCGCGGGCGTCAAGGTCCATGTTCAATTGGGGGCTGTTGACGTGAACGTAAGGCCCGCTCTCGGTTTCAACGCGGACCGATGTGTTGATGGTGACCAGATCACCTGCACGGAATTCATCTTGAGCGGGACCAGCCAGCGTGACATCGACCGGATACTTGACGCCGACTTGGCCCGGTCCAATGTCTTCGAACTTGATTTGGAAACCGAAGTCGCCAGTGACGCCCGCATAGACGCCAGCACCAAATTCGCTGCCCGCAATGTTGACCACGTTGCGATCGGCGCGGAAGTCGTTGCTGTTGATCGTTAGGAATTCAACGCGATCGGAGTTGCGCGGTTTTGCTTGTGTGCCCGGTCCCCACATGCTTTGGCCGGCATTTTGAAACGAAACACTGTATGCCGGTACGCACGAGATTCTTGCTTCCCAACCGGCTTTGTTGACGATGTTGTCGGATACGAACTTGAACGTCAGGCTGCCGTCGGGTGCGTTGGACGTGATGGTTCCGGGCGCTGTTCCAGTTCCGTCGCTTCTCGGAAAGTACACGCCGATGAGTGGAGCGTTCGTGCTGTTGCCATCGTAGATCTCCAACCGATCGAAAGGGTTGGCCGGCAGAGGCGGGGTTTCTTCAATCTCGAACATGAGGAATTCAAAACGAAGCTTCTCACGGCTGGGTTCGACCGGAATAAAGGTCTTGATGAAATTCTCCGAATCACCGTGGTTCCCAAAAAACCCCGGCCGCTGGGGGCCACCGGAATCGTAGAACCGACCCGAGCAGGTGACGACGGTTGTGTTGTCCATGAAGTATTGCGCCGTTTCGTCGTGATTGGCGCGGGCTGAAGATGTAGCAGCAATCGAAATAAGGGTGGCGACCAGCGCAAGATGGCGGTTGGGTGATCGGCGCAAGGTTTGGCGCGAACGCACCAGGCATCCAAGGCCGAGGGCGACGAGTAGGCATGTTGCAGGTTCGGGGACAATGACTCTGTAGTCTTGCCCTGTATCGACCGACGGGATCTGATTGAAATTCAAATCGCCAAAGACCAGGTTGCTTAGATTCAAAAAGTAATCGCCCGTTGCGGCGAGCGGGTCAACCGAGATGCTGACGGTTGCGAAGTCGAACGTGCCCACGCCGATACCGTTGATGACATCGTCGGCGATGCTGCCAAACACTCCGGACGTGTACCCGTTGCCTGCCGTGAGTGATTCGGTCGTTGGATCAACGACAATGCCCAGGTTCCAATCCGCATCGGTGAACGCAACGCTATCAAGGGTGAACATCCCCGATTGCGAAAGTTCCTGAATTCGAAATTCGCCATTGACCAAACTCTCCGCAGTGGATAATCGCACCGTGACATCAAAAGTGTCGCCTGGTGACACTGCGGTTGAGTGTGGATTTCCGAATGGGTCAACGATGCTAGCGGTCACGGTTGATGCGGACACGTTCGCTGGCAAACAAAATCCAGCAAGCATTGCAACGATGGTAACGATGCACTTGGACATGAGATCTTCTCCATGGGGGCTTTCGGCCTTCCCTGCTTCGCCTTCCCCAAGACGAATTGGCCATCCATCTGGGTAAAGCCAAAAGACCCCCAAACGTGCCGGTCGAATGCAGGTTTTTCTTGAGAAACACTTCGGGTGAGTGCTGTAAGTGTTGTATTGGCAGTGGTTTGAGAGGGCGGGCGGTTACGAATACAATAGGAGTGCAAATCGATAAGGGTCCAAATAACAAGGCACTAGATCATGGCGTCAGATCGCAACGCGACGGAAATTCTCGACCGGCTTAGCGGTGGCGATCCATCGGCTGCCGACGAGCTTCTTCCGCTCGTGCATGACGAACTGCGTGCGATTGCGGCGGTTCGGATGCGTGGACAGAATCCCGGTCATACGTTGCAGCCAACAGCGCTGGTGAACGAGGCGATCGTTCAACTGCTCGGAAGCAAGAACGCGAGTTGGCAGAGTCGAGCGCATTTCATGGCGGTGGCTGCAACTGCGATGCGGCAGATTCTGATCAAGCATGCGCGGCGGGGAAATGCTGAAAAACGCGGCGGCGGATGGCAGCGCGTGACACTCAGTCAAGCCGTTTCACCCGGCAAGAATCAAGATTGGGATATTGAGTCATTGAATGAAGCGCTCGTAAAGCTCGCGACCTTGAGTCCACGTCAATGCCGAATTGTCGAATTGCGATTCTTCGGTGGGCTGACTATAAAGGAAACGGCTTGCGCGCTGGGCGTAAGTACGACGACCGTCGCGGACGATTGGACGGCAGCGCGGGCATGGCTGTCGATCCAGTTGGCAAATCATGACTAATCCAGACCAAACCCATCACGAAAAAGTCTGCGCGATATTCGTTGCGGTTCGGCGCTTGGCCCCCGATGAGCGCGGCGCTTACCTCGATAAGGCATGCGGTTCTGATGCAGAATTGCGCCGCGACGTCGAGATGTTCCTTTCAGTCGATGAGGAAGACGGCGACGCGCTGGCCACTCAGGCACTGGGCGATAGATTCGAAGAATTTGTGGCACAGGCGATCGTCGGCGACGATGCACTTCCCGAATCCATTGGCAAGTACCGCATCATTCGCAAAATCGGCGAAGGTGGAATGGGCGTCGTGTATGAAGCACGACAAGAGAATCCGCATCGCAGCGTGGCGTTGAAAGTGATTCGGCCTGGCGTCACCACACCGAAACTGCTGCGCCGCTTTCAGCACGAAGCGCAAGTGCTGGGCCGCTTGCAGCATCCTGGCGTGGCGCATATTTACGAAGCTGGCGTGGCTGACACGGGTCAAGGCATGCAGCCGTTTTTCGCCATGGAGTTGATCGAAGGCCGACCGCTCCTCGAGCACATCAACCACTACCAGTTGAGCGCCTCTCAGCGGTTCACGCTGCTTGCGAACATCTGCGATGCCGTCGAACACGCTCACCAAAAAGGTGTGATTCACCGCGATTTAAAGCCTGCGAACATTCTCGTGACCAACGCCGGGCATCCGAAAGTGCTGGATTTCGGTGTCGCTCGTGCCACCGATTCGGATGTGCAAGTGACTACGATGCAGACTGATGTCGGGCAACTCATCGGGACGCTCGCCTACATGTCGCCCGAGCAAGTTGTCGCCGATCCCTTGGCGCTCGATACCCGTAGTGACGTTTATGCGCTGGGCGTTCTCGCCTACGAAGTGCTTGCCGGCCGTTTGCCGTATGACATTGGTAACCGGATGATTCACGAAGCCGCCCGCGTCATTCGCGAGGATGATCCAACGAGTATCGGGACAATCGACCGCTCGCTTCGTGGCGATGTGGAGACGATGCTCCTCAAAGCACTAGAGAAAGACAAGACACGCCGTTATCAATCCGCCGGAGAATTTGCGGCAGACATTCGTCACTTCTTAAAAGATGAACCCATCGTCGCGCGTCCGGCTAGCACGTTCTACCAAGTGCGTAAGTTTGCGAAACGTCATCGCACGTTGGTATCGGGGGTCGTCGCGACTTTTCTCGCTCTGGTCATAGGGTTGGTTGTGAGCATCAGCATGTATTGGCAGGCGGAGCGTGCGCGTGATTCAGAAAGTGAACAACGCGCCATCGCTCAGCTAGAAGCGGATAAGGCAAAAGCAATCAACGATTTCATTTTGACTGGTTTGCTTGAATCTTCGAACCCATGGAAAACGTATAGCCGCGATGTCTCGATGGTGGATGTACTCGACAATCTTGCAGCATCCGCATCGGAAACGTTCACTGATCAGCCGGCCCAGGAGGCGGAAAGCCGCCACACGCTTGGCGTCACGTACAACGGGCTCGGAGATTTCGAGAAGGCGATCGAACAGTTTAATATCGCAGCCCAACTGCGACGCAAGCTGCATCCGGACGGGCACGACGATCTGGCGGAAAGCTTGCTACAAGTTGCGTTCACTCTGAATACCTCCGGGCAATACGACGAAGCTGAAATGAATGCCCGCGAATCGCTCAGTATTCTTCAAAAACTGCATGATGACACGGACAAGTCGGTTATTAGGTGCAAGACTGCGTTGGGGCAAATCCTGATGCGAATGGGCGACTACCAAGCGGCAGAACCAATACTTCGCGAATCCCTTGAGCTTCGTCGCAAGTACCTTGGCGATGATTTGCAGCAAGTGGCTCGTGGAGCCAATCAGCTCGGCTCACTGCTGAACGCAGTCGATCGCAACGAAGAAGCTGAACCTCTCATGCGGGAAGCGTATGACATTTGCAAGAAAATCAAACCGGATCATCCGGCGACAGCCAGCTGCATTAACGACCTCGCTGCCGTCGTACGAGAGTTGGGCAGGACGGACGAGGCAATCGAACTTTATCAAATTTCGTTGGCGATGTATCAAAAGCATCTGGGGCCAGAAAACCACCGCACGCTGGGCGTCAAACGAAATCTCGCCAACGCCCTTCGTATGGATGGAAACATTGAAGAAGCAGAGCCACTGTTGCGTGATGTCGCCGATGTGAGCGAACGAACGCTTGGGCTGGAGCATCCTGACACGCTCATCGCCCTCAATACGCTGGCGCTCCTTCTTCATAAGTCCGACCGTATCGAAGAAGCTGCGCCGATCTATGCAAGGGTCGTCGAGATCTCGAAGAACACCCTTGGTGCAAACCATCGTGATACGTTAAGCGCGACATACAACTTGGCTTGGTTGCATCGTAACCGTAAGAAACCGGAAATAGCCGAACCGCTATTTCGTGAAGTCGTCGCGGGATTTCGCGCCAAGCTTGGCGATACGCATGGCGACACGATCACCGTGATGGGCGGATTGGCGCAATGTCTGGTCGAGCTGGGAAAACTCGAGGAAGCCGAAACAGTCTATCGCACGATCCTGGAAGCTCATCAAGCAAAATTGGGTGAAAGCGCTCCGGGTTTGGCCAAGCCGCTCAATCAATTGTCGGATGTGTTACTGGCACAAAAGAAATTCGACGCAGCATTGCCATTCATGAGTCAATGCCTGGCGATCTTGAAGTCAGGTCCGTTGGCCGATCATTGGCAGATCGCAGAACTGCGTAGCAAGATGGGTGGGTGTCTATCCAACCTGGGACGATTTGCGGAAGCTGAATCGAATCTTTTGGAGAGTTTTGAGGCTCTTGAAAAGAACGACGAAGCTCCGAACCGTGCGATCGTAGAGGCACTCGATCGCATCATCGCCATGTATGAATTACTCGGAGATTCGGTGGAAGTTGAAACCTACAGAACAAGACGATTCGAACGCCAGTCCGAATGATAGACGTTCGACGCTGCCGTTCAGTGTTGAATGTGTGTCCCAATAGCGAAAATCTAGACAAGTTCAAATCCACGCTTCGTCCGCCTCCTCTCGTTCCTTGGTGCAGGCAACGTTTCTCGCAATTCGCGTCTTCGATCCAGCAAGATTCATGAAGTCAGTCTGGCGCGGTATATATTTTACGAAGGGCTTGACACCTTGATCGCTTGGCCGTTACTATTGTAGACGTACTAGAAATATAGTAGATAGATTCGGGCGACACCATGCAGCACGACTTGTTTGGAGAAAACGCCAATGCCCACCCGATTGCCTCGACCGACCGATGCAGAACTCCAGGTTCTTAGCGTTCTCTGGGATCATGGCCCCGCGACGGTCCGACAAACGCTTGAGCGCATGCCAGACGGAAAAACCCGTTCCTACACGACGATCCTCACCATCATGCAACTCATGCAAAAGAAGGGTCTGCTCAAGCGGCGTGATCAAGGGCGGGCACACGTATACCGAGCCGCCGCGGGCAGGCCTCGAATCATGCGCCCGATGCTCCGGGATTTGGTCAGGAAGGCCTTCGGCGGGAGCCCAACGCATCTCGTCCAACAACTCCTGGATGACAATCAAATAAGTTCCGAGCACCTCGCTGAGATTCGCACCCTGCTCGACGAGCTGAAAACGAACGATGCCTCGGCCACGCAACGCGACGCTAAGAAAAGGGAGAAAAAAGATGATTGATATTCTCCGATACTTTGACGGCAGTCTGTGGCATTCCGTCGTGACAACACTTTTTCATACGCTTTGGCAAGCACCGCTCATTGGGGTGGCGATGTTCCTTATCTTGCGACGAATTCCGGCGAAGCGAAGCCAATTCAGATATGGGCTTGGTTTGGCTGCGTTGGCCAGCGTGCTGTTGGTTGGTTTGATTACACATGGCGTGTTGGTCGAAACCGCCCGTCGTGCCATTGCTCCCCATGCAACCGCAGACATGGCGGGGCTGAGTCCGGCGACGATTCAAGAGGGCGGCACTGAATTCAGCTCGGGTATTGGGAATGTTTCGCCACTTGTTTCGCCCGGTGCCCAAACCGATCTTTCGCCATCGAAACCTCAGGGCGCGGACGCGCGACACGAGGTTGCTCTCGATTGGAAACCGATAGCGATGATTGCTTGGCTCTTTGGCGTTGCGATCATGTTGGTTCGGACGGGGATTGGGTTGATTGTCCTTAAGCGTTGGACCACGCGCGGATCGACCCACGCAGTACCTGAATCGGTGACCCGAGCGGTCGATTCACTCGCTGCGGCGATGCAGTTCACTCGCCGCATTCGCGTGGTGTTGACCGATCGCTTGAAAAACCCGGCGGTGATCGGCGTCATTTGGCCGACGATCCTTATGCCGCCTGCAACGCTACTAGGCTTAACCTCTGAGCAACTCCGCATCGTTCTTGCCCATGAATTGGCCCACATCCGGCGGCACGACTACTTGATCAATCTGGTGCAGAAGCTCATCGAGGCATTGCTATTCTTCAATCCCGGCGTTTGGTGGATCAGCAGGCAGGTCCGCATCGAGCGCGAGGCTTGCTGCGACGAGTTGGCTGCTCGAATTGTGGGTGACCGCCAAGCCGTCGTTCGCGTACTCTACGACGTTGCTGCGTCGATGTCGGTGGCACCTTCGTCTGCATCCAATCTGGCCCCCGCGTTTGCTGGCGATGAAAAAGACTCGACACTTGTCAATCGCATCCGGCGCATTGTTCGCCCCGGTGATTCTCCCGCGATGCGAATGCCGTGGTACAGTTTTGCGCTCCTCGCGGTCGCAGTTCTCGCCGGCATTTGGTTGGCCAGCCAAGGCGTCAGCAGCGCAGTTCAGATCGTCGCCCAAGTGCTTGATGGTCCGAAGCACATCAAACGTATCGAGGAAATCGAAACCAGCTACGGTGAAGAACGTCGCCGCCTCTACGACGTCGACAAACCGATACAAGAGCTTGGCCGTCTCTCAGGGACCGTCCGCACCCACGACGGTAAACCGCTACCGAATCCCACCACCGGTAGCATTCGGTCAGAGTACCAAAGGGGAGTTTCGGCATACGGTTTACACGTCAAACCGGACGGAACTTGGCAAATGAGCGGCGTGAATCCCGGCGACGTCGTGGTAGCGTTTTCGGCAGTCGGGTACGCACCTGACTTTTACGGTCCATTCAGACTAAAGCGATCGGAGTCCAAGGAAGGCATTGACCTTGTTCTGGCGCAAGGGTTCGACATGAAGCTCCGACTCTTGGACGAACACGACGCGCCCATCGCTGGCGTTCCAATTGAACTGAGTTTGGAATTGCACGATACCCGCGTCAGAAGAGCCACCGTTCACACCGATGAGCACGGCGTCGCCACGGTTGCTGATCTCGTCGAGTGTAAGCTCCTTGTGGAAACCACGCGGCCCGGTTATGAACGACTCAAGGAGACCATCGACACCGCTGAAGGCGAAACGAAGGTGATTCGATTAATACCCAGTCGCCCGGTCACTGGACGCGTGCTCTCCGCCATCACCGGCAAACCCTTACCCGGCGCCGAAGCCCGAATGATCTATCGTTCGAATCCGGGGTACTCGTGCAACCCGCGCTCTCGCCACGAGCGCGAAAAACCGCCATTCGCAGTGGCAGACGTGGATGGGCGGTTCTTGCTAGACTCGCTTGAGTCCGGATCGACCTATACGTTCTGGTTCGAGGCCCCCGGTCATCGCCCGGCGATTGTCTACGGGGTCGCGGCCGGGAAGGACGAGCTGACCGTTCAACTGGAAAGTCCGATCGTTGTCACGGCGGAAGTTATTGGTCCGCTCGATATGTTGCCCCGCAACAAGGACGGTCTGCCTCAGTTGAGATACAGCCAAGGAATTCAATGCAGTGCAGAGTCGTCGCACGGAAGCGGTGGTACAGCGGTGGTCGAGGTCAAGGACGGCAAGCAGATCGCCGTTTTCGACGACCTGATCTTGCCCGGGAGTTTGACCATTCGTACGCCCGAGCAGCAGCGCGACGCGTTGATCGAGAATGCCGCTGATGCCGGTCATGTTACGGTGGACCTGCGGCCGGAAGCCAAAGTTGCCACGCGAACTGTCATGGTGAAGCTCATCCCACCTGAAGGTTGGCCAAAACCGACGGGCTGGCTTCGCGTTGATTACGTTGAGCCGGGCAGCAACATCAGTCGCCAGTTCGATCTCGACATCGAAGCCGGGCAGGTTTCCATCGATGTGCCATTGAATGAGAGCGGATTCGGTAGGTTCACGTGCGGCCAACTAATCTCGCCCGGTTACTGGATCGAAGAATCTCGGTACGAACAAACCCAGGCGGGAGAAGACCCACACATAATTGAGATCCCCATCCATCCCGCCGGTTCGGTTTTCGGAACAGTGGTCGACGCCGATGGGAATCCTTACTCAGGTGCGAGTGTGAGGCTCAATGAAGTCGAACAACCGACAGGTCGTGCTATTGACTCCGATCACTTGCAAGCAAAGACGGGCGCTGACGGGCGATTCGCGCTCACATTGGTTCCGCTGGATGGCACATACATCCCCACTGTATCCGACTATAGTGCGGGTCTTGAGAAACATGTGTACGGAGACGAGATCGAGATCAACGCGCAATCTCCGACGCATGAGATTCGGTTGGAAATGCCCAAAGGCGTCGACGTGCCCGTGCAGGTGGTTGGTCCCGACGGGGCGCCAGTACCGGGTGCTCAGATCAACCTGAATCACCAAACGGGAACATCGGGTTTCGGCGGCATGACGCATTCTTGCGACTCGGGCGGCCGCCACACATTCAAGGGCGTCAACTTCGACGTTCCCGGAACATACTCCATCATTGCAAGACCAACGGCGACTCTCGCGGGGACGTCGGTTGAAATTGATTCTTCATCAGTTCCAGTCACGATATCGCTTAGCCAAGGGTGTCGGCTTGTGGGCGTGCTGATCAATCAAAAGACAGGTGAGCCGATTTCTGGACGTATCGTATCCGCCAGACCGGTACACGGCAGTGATGTGCGTTACACCCATCAAATAGAAGCCGGCACCGACGATAAGGGAAAATTCGTGTTCCAAAACCTCGCCCAGGGAACGTATCGATTGAACGCCCACCGCACCGCGCCCAGCAACGCGACGGTCGTTAGACATCCTGATGGCACCTTGGAATTCCAATACAAGGGGAAGCCCAAAGACGACCGTTCGGTGAAAGTGCCGCGCGAGTCTGACGCGCCTTTTGAACTGCGGGTGGTTCCCTATTGACGCGGCTACGGCAATCTGTGATTTGAAGATGACAAGATCGCCATTTCATCTTAAGATCGGTTTCGTAATACAATGGAGAATCAAGCAGCATGGCACACATCGACGGCAACACCACGGTTCGAGATCTTCTCACGAAATATCCCCGCGCATTTGATGTACTCGCGTCACACGGCATGTGTCAAAGTTGCAAGGACGATCCGCCGCCCGTGCCGCTTGAGCATTTCGCCATGAAACATTGCGGTGGCGATCTTGACGGGCTCATCGGAGAAGTTGGGGTCGCGATTCGAGATGACGGCTCACTGGATTCGTAAGGCCCAAGAACGGTAGTGCGATGGAATGGTGCGACCGTGGCGGCGAAAATCGACAATGTCCAATACCTCAGATCGCCCGTGGTTTGTTTACCTGCTTCGGTGTGCTGACGAATCGCTGTACACCGGCGTCACGATTGACGTCATGCGTCGGTGCGAGCAGCACGAAGCCGGAACCGCTTCTCGCTACACCCGCAGCCGCCGTCCCACCCGTCTCGTCTATCAGGAAAAAGTCGACAATCAGAGCAAGGCGCTGAAGCGTGAATTGGCCATCAAGGCCTTGTCTAGGCGCGAGAAGTTGAAGCTGGTTCGGTCAGCGGCGGTGGGGGTCAAGGCGAGCCATGCCAATTCATCTCCCAACGAAGCGATTATTTGAAATCCAGTTAACAACTCCGGACTCGCACTCCGATTTTGCTGGTTCAGTCTGCAGACAATTCTAAACTGCCTTACTATGATCCCGGCATCATGAATGAAACCACATTGAAGTTTCCAGCTCATTACCGCACGACTGTCCGGGTCTATTTGCGTTTCGCATTGGTGTTCTTGGTGGTGGGGCTGCTTAGCGGTGTTGCCTTCCAGGAGTCGTCGAAGAAATTTGATCCATCGGAAGCAGGCGACATCGGCTATTGGGATGCGAATCTGCGATTGGCCCTTGTGCATGGGCACATTTTTTTCATTGGCGTTCTATTGCCGGTGGCGCTGCTGGGCATGATGCACTTGGCTTGGGCGCACGGTGGTGCAGAGGTTGGCCCGAAGGCGATGCGATGGACGACGCGGTTGTATTTGCCGTGCGCGGCAGTCACCGTGGCGCTGATGCTCTATAAGGGGTATCACGTGTTGCTAAGCGCCCGTTTCGGGTCGACGGACCTCGCAGCGATCGACGCCGCGTACTTTGGCGGAATAACTGCATTGCGGCACACGGTTTACGGCCTCGCTCATGTCGGGATGGCCGTCGGCTTGGGGATTTTTGTCTGGTCCTTGTGGCGCAGCTTGCGTAATTCCACTTGACCATCAAACACATCGACAACACTACACAAATTCTCGTTCTTGGAACGAGCGAGACACAAGCCCGGATTGCAGCATAACCGAGAAGGTCTGCTACGGCGTTTTCCGCCCAATCCAAGCAGTGCGCACGCCTTGGCATTGAGGCCATCGGATTTAAGCCGATCGAAATCGTATCGAAGTTCGGGTGACGGGCGAATTCAAACCAGCGGTCGATTTAACGATTGACGTCCACTTTCTCGGCTGTAACAACCGGTGGGGCCACCGCACCGCATTCGCCGATCGAATTAGGGCGGGAGGCAGATCGTGAAACGTATGTCAAGAAAACCTCAGTTGGTTGACAAAAATGACGGAAGATTGTATCGTTAATCGTAGATAGACGATAATGCAAATGGCGGAGACAGTCTGTGGGCAAGAAAGTGGTCAAAAGGGGATGTGACTCAGCACCTCGAAAGCTAATGCCGGATGCCCTCGCGGACGAGATGGCCAAGCTGGCATGGGCAATCGCTCATCCTGCTCGCGTGCAAATCCTTCGCTTGCTCATTGGGCGAGATGCTTGCATGTGCGGCGATATCGTCAGTTGTTTACCGCTCGCTCAGTCCACGGTTTCGCAGCACCTCAAGATTCTGAAGGACTCCGGGTTGATTCAAGGCGAAGTTGATGGGCCCAAGGTTTGCTACTGCGTCAACGGTGCGAACCTGTCAAAGTTGAAGCAACTGATTGGGAGTTTGTGAGTTTTTTATCCTAGTTCATCGTTAAGCGGCGATGAACGATTTGATAGATGGAGCAAGTTATGAGCCATGTTCAAGTTTTTGACCGAGCAATGTGTTGCAGCACGGGTGTTTGCGGGCCACAGGTTGATCCCGAGCTTCCCCAGTTTGCAGCCGACCTGGAGTGGCTAAAAGGCCAAGGCCACTCGGTCGATCGATTCAATCTGGCACACGATGCAGCCAATTTCTCTGCAAACGCATCCGTTCAAAAAATGCTCAGCGATGAAGGAATGGAATGCTTACCTCTTATCCTCGTCGACGGAAAAATCGTCAGTCGCAATGACTATCCCACCCGCGAAAACCTCGCACTTTGGGCGGGGTCGAAACTGCAAACAAAACCAGTTCACACAGTGCCGGAAGGTGGCTGCTGCGACGGTTCAGACTGTTGTTGATCGACTGCGAAAAGGCGATTCCCATGGATTATCTTAAGTCACCCACACGCAACATGTTGTTCACAGGCAAGGGCGGTGTCGGTAAAACGTCAATGGCATGCGCGACTGCGGTTACCCTGGCCGATCAAGGCAATCGCGTCCTGTTGGTCTCGACCGATCCGGCTTCAAATCTTGACGAAGTTCTCGCAACAACGCTTGCGAACCGACCAACCAAAGTCGAATCAGTTGCGAATCTCTGGGCGATGAATATCGATCCTGAACAGGCAGCACACGAGTATCGCGAGCGGATGATAGCGCCCTACAGAGGTGTCTTGCCGGATGCGGCGGTGCAGAGCATCGAAGAGCAGTTTTCTGGATCGTGTACGCTGGAGATCGCGGCGTTTGATGAGTTCGCAAAGCTGCTTGGTGATGCGACCGCAACGAACGAGTTTGATCATGTTATCTTCGATACCGCTCCCACTGGGCATACCCTTCGCTTGCTTACTTTGCCCTCTGCGTGGTCCGGATTCATGGAGACAAATACGTCGGGGACTTCGTGTCTGGGACCCCTCGCAGGATTGCAAGCCCAGCAAACGATTTACAAATCCACCGTCAAAGCGTTGGGCGACCGGGAGAAAACAACGCTCATCTTGGTAACGCGTCCCGAACCCTCTGCCTTGCGAGAAGCTGACCGTACAAGCCGCGAACTTCGTGAACTTGGAGTTGGGAATCAGCACTTGATTGTCAATGGTACTTTTGCGGCGAGTGATCACTCAGATTCAATTGCCACGGCCATGCAGGAACGGTGCGAGGCGGCTATTTCATGCATGCCTTCTGGCCTCACCGAGTTGCAGCGAACAACCGTTCCACTAGCGCCATCCAGTCTTATTGGAATTGCGTCTCTGCGAAATCTTGGTCGCGATCCGGCGCAACACAATCCGACTTCTGCGAACTTCAGCGAGCGAGCATCAATCGTAGAAGCTGAGATGCGTTCCATGCATGACCTTGTCGAGGAACTCGCCGGGAAAGACCATGGCGTCATCTTGACCATGGGCAAAGGTGGCGTGGGAAAAACGAGTGTCGCAGCCGCAATCGCGGTGGCTCTTGCTGATATGGGCAAGAAGGTTCACCTATCGACAACCGATCCGGCTGCACATCTCACGACCTCGCTGGCCGAGGAACAACTCGAGGGGCTGACGGTAAGCCGCATCGATCCGGCTGAAGTGACAGCCGCCTACCGAGACGAAGTGATGCGAACAGCCGGTGCAAACCTTGATGCGCAAGGGAAAGCGCTTCTCGATGAAGACCTCCGTTCGCCATGCACCGAAGAAATCGCCGTGTTTCGGACCTTCGCACAAGTTGTGGCTGAAGGCGAAAAGGGCTTCGTCGTGTTGGACACTGCCCCTACGGGACACACAATTCTCTTGCTCGATTCGGCGCTGGCCTATCATCGAGAGGTGACCCGTCAAGCCAGCGAAATGCCAGAATTCGTTGAGGAGCTTTTGCCACGACTTCGCGACCCGGACTACACCCGCATTCTGGTCGTGACCCTGCCCGAATCGACCCCCGTCCACGAGGCGGCGAGGCTGCAACAGGATCTACGTCGCGCAGAGATCGAGCCATTTGCTTGGGTCATTAATCAATCACTTACCCCACTCACAGTGAAAGCCCCGGTTTTGGTTGGGAGACAACTCAGCGAGATGCCTCTGATCGACGAAGTCCTTTCTGAGCACGCCAAACGAACCGTATTAATTCCTTGGCTCGTTGAATCCCCGACAGGCTTAGGCGGATTGCGCAAGTTGATCGAAGCCGATATAAAACTGCAAGCAACCGGAATCCTACCATGAGCGAAGGCAATCCGATCGTTTTGCTTCAAGAAATCGCTCGCTTCGTCGAAGTGCGAAGGTCCGAATTGAGTCAGATTTCCAATTCGCGTAAGGAAGAACTCTCGCGGCTGGCCGACTACGTACGAGATAGCCTGAATGATTCCGGTGTCGCGCAGCTGACCTTCATCTGGAAACCCGCACAATGTGAGCATTGGAGAGACAAAAAGAAAGCTCGCAACGCCGCCGGTGAGAGTATCGAAAGCCAAAAAGAGGCCATTTCGATCGCGAAGGTGATTCGGGGCGACAGGACACCCGTTGAGCTTTTCCTTACCGGAATCGGCGTCTTTGAACTGGTGAAAGAAGCTTGGTTCGACCAAGTAGCGCTTGGGCTGGACTTGGCATGATGTTGGAGATGTCTCGATCTCCCAAGACCATTCTGTCGGCCACGTAAAGCCACTAGAACATTCGCTGGCTTTACATATCACTTGTTCGATGCTCACGGTATAAGTGCGACCCGAAAGCCGAGGTTGTCGAATTGGTCCGACGAGTGCATCACATCGTCGATGTCGAAAACAGCCATGCCACCAGCTGTGTCCCAGGCGCCATCGTGGATCCGACGAATGTCCGACTCAGGAACGGTCTCCGTGAACTCCATTACGTTGCCGGCTTGGTCGAAGGTGCCGTAAGGGCTCGCGCTGTTTTCGTGAGTCCCGACTTCCGTGCGATTGTAGGGTGCGCCGATGGTATAATCGCCTATGTTTCGGAAGTGCGTTGCGTTGTTCCCCGGGTCGGGATCAATCAAATCGTTGTCCGGCTTGGGGTCTGAACTCGTCCCGTAATTCCAGTAGTTCCCAGTCACGCCGTCATTCTTGTGATAGGCGGCCTTGTACCACTCGCTGTCCGTCGGGAGAATCCAGGTGGCGTCCGGCTCGCGGACGACGTCCTCCAGATGATTGTCTGAGTTCTCGTGTATCCCGTTAATAAAGTATGAGCCATCCTCGGTGGTGGACAAGTTCTGCGTGCCGGTTGGTTGGCCGTTGTGCAGCCAGTTGACGAAGCGAACCGCGTCGGCCCAGGACACATAGTTCACAGGCCGGTTCGCCCAGTCGAACGCGACACTGTACGTGTAGCTGCCGGACTCACCCGCACGTTTAATATTGCACCCGATACGGGTCGGATCGGCGTCGTAGTCCATCCTCGTGTGATACAAGTTGTACGTATCGGTCGCGGCTACGGCATTGAGAAACGTGACATATTGGCCGGCAGTCACTTCGTACTTTCCGATGTTATATGTGTACGCGACTCCGCCGTAAAAAGTCGGGTCCCCATTCTGAAGCCTGGACTGCTCGCCGGCGTTGCTAGGGTTCCCAATGGTGACGGCCTCGATCACCACTTCCTGCGTCGTTCCGAATGCCAATTGGAATCCGGCGAAGTCGAACACGTCGACGTCCAGGTCGCCATCGAAGTTGAACGAATCGCAGCCGGCGCCCAAACCGCCACCAGGACCGCCCAGGCAACTGGGAAATTCGGCGTAATCAACCGCATCGACACTTCCGTCGCCATTGAAATCGCCCAAGCCTCCCGCCCGCGCGAAGGGCACAGTCTGAACAAGAATCAGGCCAATGGCCAGCGTCAAGAATATCGCCACACTCCGGTTGCGCATCATCGCGCTCTCCTTGGTGGAGACAGCCGTCGCATTCAAACGCGATTTGCGATGAGAATCGCTAGGGTGTCTCGACCGTCATCAAACGCCCGGAACTCAACAATAATATACGTCGCAAGCGTCGAGTATTATTGCGTGCAATATCTCGGTTGCCGAGTTGAGCATGAATAACGGTGTGCAACGATGAGGAATAACTCAACGGGAAGGACTCAGCATGCATCGCAAGTCCAACCGTTCGTGTGGGTTACGAATCGGGGCGAGAGGATTTGAACCTCCGACCTCTGCGTCCCGAACGCAGCGCTCTACCAGGCTGAGCCACGCCCCGTGGCTTTGGATTGCGGGAAAACTTGTAACTTCCGGTTTCCCGGAAAGTTGCGTGTGATGCTATTCAGATCGGCGAAATCTGTCAATCAGACGGCTGGGTAATCGGGCCTGGAAACGTGCGCTTTCCTTTCTGGCGAATCTCCGGCTTGGTTTTATTGGGACGGGTAGAGCAACACCCGATCCTGCGAAATCATCACCAGATCGTCGAATCCGTCATTGGTGAGGTCCACGATCTCGACCCAATGGGGCTGAGGTATGGTGTTGCCTCGCCGGCTAAACTGCTTCCGAGCGAAGACGCGAAATTTGTTGGCCCGCACCAATTCCTCTTCGGGGCCAAACGTCAAAATCTCTACCGCGTGGTCCTTGTGATCGACCACCACCAAATCAGATCGGTCGTCGTGGTTGAGATCGCCAACCGCGATACGGGTTAGGCGGGCATCTTTGATCGACGATTCGTAAACGCCGACTTCGTTCGCTTGCGGCGCGGGCGTCTTGGGCAGAACGCGGGCGATGCGTTGTTTGTCTGCTAGCAAGATTTCAGTTTGGTTCTTCCCGCTCAAGTTGGTCGCCTGCATCGCCTGCAAGTCAAACAAGCCGACCGAGATTGACTGATCGAGCGTGTACGTCGTCTCCGAATCCGGTTTCAAAACATGCACTTCGCGACTCTGTCGATCGTACATCGCCAAGTTCGGGCGCTTTTGATTCTTCATGTTGACCGTCGCGATGCCGGTAATATTGGCGTCGCTGCCCGGCGCGTTGTATTGATCGACCGTCTCCCACGCGCCTTGCTCGTTGATGCGAAGGGCCCGAACGAATTTCTTTTGGGCTAAGAGTACCTCACCAACCCCGTCGCCATCGGTATCGGCGTAGGTGTAACCTTCGATCTTGGCCTGCTTCACCAGACCGGTCTGCGTGCCCGATTCTTTGGAGCGGGCGACGAATGTTCCGTCCTCGTTTTGCAAGCATGCAATCAGCGGTGCGTATGACGAGAAGATCAATACGTCAGTCCTTCCGTCGCGATTAACGTCAGCCAACCGGACAGCCGTGGGGGGCTCGTCAATGTCTTCGAGCGCGACGGCATTCTTGTCGGTTTCTTCGGCGTCTGCCGGTTTGGATCCGTCAAGGTCACCGATGTGCAGGTGATACTCGGAATCGTCGTTGCGCGAAACGTAGGCCAGTTTGGGCTTCTGCCCGTCCTGCAGGGTTCCAATGTCGAATGCGAAAGGCTTGCCGTTGACCGGAATTGACTTTGGAAACGACAATCGATCGCCTTCATAGCGACTTACCGCTATCGCGTCTTCGTTGGCGCTGACCACGTACAGTTCGCGTTTGCCGTCACCGTCTACGTCGTAGCATCGAGCGCCGCGCATTTTGGTTTGTCCGCCAAAGAGCTTGGGAGGCAGCAGACCCAAGTCTTTCTCTTGCTTGAACAGGATCATCTGTGCCGCGTCGATGTTGGCGGTTATCAAGTCGTCAAGTCCGTCGCCGGTGACGTCCCCGATCGCCAAAGGCAGCACGGGTGAGTCTGACTTCGCGGGGATGGGGTGGTATAGGACAGCGGCTGACTCTTGCGACTCAGTTTGCGAGTTCAAACCGATCTGCCATCGCTTAAGTCGGCCCGACACGCGCTCGACGCCGAACAGATCGTTGGCTTTTCGATCGAGGCAGGAGGCCAAACACACGCTGCGCAACCCCGGCAGCTTAACGCGATTGACCGGGCCAAGATGTCCCCGCGAATCCTGATAACGAAGCCACAGGGGGTATTCCTCATCCGACGTGAAGATGACAAGGTCGAGGCGCTCGTCACCATTGAGGTCGGCCAACTTGACGCCGCGCGGGTTATCAACCGCATGCGAAAAACGGTCGGCATACTCCAAGCCGCCATCTTTGCGTTGACGGAAGATCAGCAGGTCCGATTCACCCAGAAGCGTGACGTCGGTTCGTCCGTCACCATTGATGTCGCCAACGTCAAATGAACCGGGTAGCGCCAAACCATCGCGCACGTTTCTGGTGTCGGGCGAACCGAATGATCCATCGCCACGCCCTGGAAGGATCACCAATTCTTTGGGATCGCCAAAGAACACCAAATCTGCATTGCCATCACCGGTGAGGTCAGCCACCTGAAGACATACGACCTCCCAAATCACGGAGATGCGTTTGCGCTCAAACCGCCAGTCATTGACCAACTCGTTGACCTCGGCGGGAGTGTCCATCTCTGAAGGAGGCGTTTCGCGCTGCAGCAGCACTTCGATCGTACTCTTGCGATTGTTCGCGAGGACGAGATCCATGCGGCCGTCATTGTTGAGGTCGCCATAGCGCAACTGCGTGATGCCGTCCTCAATCTTGAATATTTCCAGCGGGTCAAATCCGAAGTGTCTGGGAATGTCGTTGCGCTGTGCCGCGGTTAGTCCGCTCTCAGCGTACGCGTGGAGCGATGGGAAAAGTCCCGTCGCAAGCATCCCAATCGCGACGAGCCATCTTCCGCCGAAACTCTGGTGTTTTGTCATTGCTGTCGCCAACTTGCGGGTGGTCAGGTTTGGTATGGTCATCGGTGGTTGCATTCCGCTGTTGTAGGTGATTGGATACTTCTGAACATGCCTTTACAGCATAACGACGGGCACGTCCGCAGAGAAGGTATTATTCTAGGATTCGCGGCAATGAGAGCAAGCGCGCCCGACAAGGTTCGACACCTTTCGTTACGGTGGCGGTGTATCCCTGCGCGGTATTTGCTTATAGTAGCTCATACCGATACGGTGGATGTGATTGCTTATCTCGAATGCAATAGGGAACCAATAACGATGAAACGTGACAGAACCAACCGTGCCGCCCAGATCATCGGGCGAAGAGTGGTCATCGGAATTCTTGCCTTGCTGGCCGTTACGACGCATGCCAACGCCGGCGATGTCGTGATCCTTGCAGGTGGCGATCGACTTGAAGGCAAGCTCTTCAAAGAAACATCGCAAGCCGTGTTCCTCGACATTGGCTACGACATCATCAAAATTCCGCGCGAGCAGATTCAAACGATCGAGAAGGAAGATGCAAAAGACAAGTCGAAACCGAAAGACTCGACATTTGCCCGCAACGTAAATCAAACGCAGGATCTGTATCGCACCGGTGATCTTCCTCCCGCCTCATTGGAAGAACTGAGCGATCGGTTGGGCGAGGGCGTGGTGATGGTCAAATCGCCCTCCGGTTTGGGCAGCGGGTTTGTCATTCACGAAGACGGGTACGTGATCACGAACTTCCATGTGATTGAAAACGAAACGCAGCTTTCCGTTCACATCTTTAGGAAGACGGGCGGTGTGTTCCGCAACGAGAAGATCGAAGACATTCGCATCATCGCGGTGAATCCGTTCATGGATCTCGCGCTGATCAAGTTTGACGTGCCCGAAGACCTCGACATCACCGTCATGCACTTGGCTGAAGATCGGCCGTTGACCGAAGGCGACGTCGTGTTTGCGATTGGCAATCCGCTTGGGTTGGAACGTACCGTGTCGCGCGGCATCATCAGCAAGAAGAACCGCGCCGAGCAAGGGCTGACCTACGTTCAAACCACGACGCAAATCAATCCGGGCAACAGTGGCGGGCCGCTATTTAACGAGCGCGGCGAAGTCATCGGCGTCACCAACATGGGATACATGTTCGCCGAAGGATTGAACTTCGCCATCCCCATCCACTACGTCATCGATTTTCTGAAGAACCGCGACGCCTACGCCTACGATCAGGACAACCCCAACAGTGGCTACCAATATCTCGAAGCCCCAACACGACAAGACGATTCGCCGCCGTTGTTTCTGTTGCCCAATGCGTCCCAACAGGAAAAGGGCAACGCCTCGGGTTAACCGGGCAATTGTCGTACCGATTAATTGACGTTTCATAAGGCGGCTGCATTGTTGCAATGAGGCGGCCAACAGTTGTTCAGCTACGAACGGGTCCAGCTCTTTTTTTATAGCGAGTTCTACGATGAAGAATCTTCGGTTTTCAGCATCAGCCGCCCTCGGTTTTGCGATGCTCATGATCGTTCCGCAAGCAGCAACGGCAGCCGGCAAGAATCCCTCGGCGTTGGTTCCGAAGGACACGATGATCTACGTCGGGATTCGCAATTGCGACGAGTTGGGCGAGTCGATCAAAAAGTCGGCGATGTGGCGCATGTTTGAAGATCCCGCGACGAAGGAACTGAAGCAGTCGTGGATGAAGATGGGATCCAAAATCAAGGAATACGCCGCGAAGAAACTGAACCTCGCCAGTCCAAAGGATTTGGACGTTGTCCCGCACGGCGCGTTGGGTGTGTATCTGTCTCTCGAGCCGCCCAAAGCAGAGGGGGCTGAGCCCGAAGTGTTTGCGGCGCTTGTCATGGAAATGGGGGAGGATGCTGAAAAGACGCGGACCGTGATCGATTCCATCGTCCAAAAAAGCATCGACCATGGTGGTAAGAAAGATACGCGAGAGCTAGCCGGCGGTGAGATCATCTCGGTGCGATTTGAGCCAGACGCGGACGTGTCTGACGAAATGCAGGTGAACAAGGACGCGCCATTGCAGGCTACGATCGATGAAATCGTCGACTTGATCGGTGATGATCTACCGGGCGGCGTGCCCAAAGAGTTCCTCGAAGCATTGCTCAGTGAATTTCAGCTTCCGGAAGAGGTTGTGTTTGCCTTCCGTAAAGACGTCGCCGTTTTGGCATCGAATCAGAACACCGCCGCGAAAATCCTCCGAACGCTCAAGTCAGGCGGCGAGGATTCTTACGGCGGTTCAAAAGCGATCAAGGCGTTGGGGCGGCGGTTGAGCAAAGACGCTCAGGTTGAAGCGGTCATCGACATTCCTCGAATTGTTGAGACCTTCGCCCAGCAAGACGAAGAGGTGAAGTCGGTCATTTCGGCACTGGGCGTCGACACCTTTGGCCCCGTGCTTTACGTCGCCAATTTCGTTCCGTCCCCAGGGATTGAGTCGAACGGGTCGGTTTTCATGAAAATAGGGGACAAGTCCAAGGGGTTGGGCAAGATCTTCATGATGTCCAACAGCAAAGTGACTGCACCCGCCACGGTTACCGGAAATGCTGTCGGATTTGGATCAGTCAACGTTGATGTAGCCGAAGTGTTTGAGGAAATTATCAACATCGTGACCCGCATCGATGCGGCTGAAGGCGAATCGTTCCGCAACAACCTTGTGATACCCCAAGCCGATGGCACCACGTTCGACATTCGCAAAGATCTTATCGCTCATCTCGTGGGACCAGCCGTCACCGGTTTCTCGATTGAAAAGCCTTACGGCCCAGAGAATTACGACTTCTTCATTTCCATCGGACACAAGTCGCGGGAAGCCTGGGACAAGGTGATCAGCATGATTCCACCAGGATTCTTGATGACGCGTGAAATGATGGGGGCTACCGTGATGGACGCGGCGCTGCCCATCGGCGGCATATCGATGGGGTTGACCGATCGGTCCTTCATCTTGATGGGAACGACCAGTGCGGTGGAGGGATTTGTCCGTCGCGAAGGTCGCAGCGAAGGAGGGCTTAGAGAGTCGCCAGAGTTTCGGCGCATCGCGAAGTTGTTACCGAAACGGGCTTCTATCGTTTTCTTCTTGAATGGTGAAGCCGAATTCGCGGCGCAGTTGGCTGCCAAGAAAGCCGGCTACATCGCGACGGAGCAGCCGCCGATGTTTGGTCCGGTTGGCGGAATCTTGCAGTGGATGGTCATGCAACGATTCATGGGGTTGGGGATCGACAATCCGGAAGCATTGAAGAAGTATCAACAGTCATCGATGAGCGTCGTGGTCACCGAAGACGACGGAATCAGGCTCGAACAGGTTCAGGTCTTGGTGAAGCAAGATGAATAGTGCATCGGGCGTGATGCGTCGTTTCAAGGTGATCTAAGCGAATGTCATTCGAGACCACGCACGCCTTGCCTGACTTGCACGAACGGCGCGAGCGCGTCTTTATTGTGTTGGCCGGCGTATTCCTCGGCTCGATGACGATGCTGAACATCCTCGGCATCACCAAGTTTATTCAGCTTGGTGGGTTGTCGTTGGCGGTGGGGGTGCTGCCGTATCCGTTGACGTTTCTGTGTACCGATTTCATCAGCGAGTTCTACGGCCGCAAGCGGGCCAACTTCGTGGTTTGGGTTGGCGTTCTGCTGAACGTCCTGGTCATTACGTTTCTCTACCTCGGCGATTGGGCACAAGGTGTCGATCCCAAAGCCCAGCCACCGTGGCAGATTCTGAACCTCGCCACCCCAGTCATGCTCAACACCGGCAAGGAAGTCAGCGGCAACGTCGAGTTGTTCCACTTCATCTACACGTGTACGCGCGGGGCGGTGTTGGCCAGCATGGTCGCTTACGCCGCCGCACAATTTTGCGACGTCTACCTGTTTCACTTCTGGAAGAAGGTAACAAGAGGCAAGCACCTGTGGCTACGAAACAACGGTTCAACGATGATCAGCCAGCTCGTCGATTCGACGGCTGTGATTACGATCACATTCGGCGCCGCATGGTACGCCGGCGACATGCCCTTCAAGATGATCCTGACTTTGATTGGCAGCAGCTACCTGTTCAAAGTCATCGTAGCCGCCGTCGACACAGTCCCGTTCTACCTGGGCGTCAAGCTGCTAAAGCCATACCTAAAGCTAGACCCAACCCAGGAGCATTGATGGAAGTTCATTGAAGATCGAAAGAAGAGGTGCCCCGCCCTTCAGGGTGGGGGACAGAAGGCACGTCGAGAACTACTCAACAATTGAAGACCCAGAACCCGGTACCTCATAAAGCACCGCATAAACATTCGCACCATCATTAACCGCAAACCGCGCAACTTCCTTCAGCCCAACACCAGCCAACTGCTCAAACAAACTAGGCGTGATCGAATCCCAGAATCCATAAGTGCCCCGCAAACGCCGCATCTCGCTGTAATGAACCAGCACATGCGTATACCCTTGATCGCGAAGCCAATCCAAGATGACCGCCGGAGACGGGGCACTCTCCGCAACTTCGGCAAACGGGTTACGATTAAATACCACGCAGTAATCGCACTTACGCTTCAGATAAAACGCCCGGGCGTCGCCCACCAGCAGCACTCTCGCCTCGGCAGGAATTTCTTGATTGACGTATCCGACATGTCGCTCACTTTCAAGAACGCCATCGGTAAACGCATTGGTAGCCCCTTCCAAGTTGAATCGCTGGCCAGCATGCTCGGTATGCCTGGCGTATAGTTGATACGCGAAAAACGAATTCAGAAACGCCCCAGCCAACAACACGATGGCAAACGGCTTTGTCAGCGATTGGCATTTGCTGACTGCACCGCGCGCCGCAAGCAGGATCAACGGAACCAACATGGGTATGGCGAAGCGCGCATAAAGATGCGTCACCGTCATCCATGCGATGATTTGCACGAGCAGCATCAAGGACAGCGCCGCATCGAGTCGCGATCGATGTTTCGCCCAAGCCACCACCGCCAACGCGAGCATCACCGCACCAAACCGATGATCCGAATCGGCGATGATCCGCTTCCAAATCAAACCGAATCGCTGACCAACGGATTGCTCATCCGGCAGTGGCTGATGTGACGCCGCGAAGTGAACGCTCTCTGCTTCGCCCCAACCGGGAATGTCACTATCGAACCACGAGCCAAGCAGCGGAAACACCGGGTTGTTCGTCATCACTGCATTCTTGATGAGCCAGGGAGCGAAGGTCAGCGTACATCCCAAGCAGAAAACCAACACCGCATGAATGTGTCGCGACATGGGTTGCTTGCTAATGACAAGGATCATCGCACCGATCGGAATCGCAAAGAACACGACGGCGGTGTATTTGAATCCACACGCCAAGCCAGCCAGAACTCCCGCCAACGCAATCCATCGGATCGCCGCATTGCGCTCGTCGGTCTTGGCGAACTGCATCAAGCAACCGACCGACAGCATGCCCATCAACAACATGCCGCCTTCGACGTACGCAATCCCGCCGAGATACGCCAGCCAGCCGCACGTCCCGGCAACCACCGCGCCGCCCACGCCACAACCGACCGACGCCTCCCGCCCAATGGCATACGCCGCAAAACCAATCAGCAGCACAATCAACGCATTTGTGCATTTGGCGATTGGCCAAGCGTCGATCGTCTCGCCCATGAATTGATTGCCGAACAGAAAAAGCATCTCAGCGTTCGAAGGAAACGAAGCGTAGACGTTGTGCGGAAGGTATTCGATCCGACCGGCATCGAAATATTCTTTGGGTGTTTGCAGGTGATACTCAAGGACATCGTAGCCATGCCCTTCTTCCTGCCACGCCACACCAGGAGGAAGAGTCGCGCCAAGCACGATGATGGCCGCGATCGGCGTCGTGGCAAGAACAAGCCAACGCACCCAAGGCTGCTCGGCGACGGCTGGGCAGTTCAGACGAATAGGTGTTCTAAGAAGAAATCCAATCGCACCGGTCGCCAAGAAGATCCCGGGCAGCACATACCGATGCCCCGCGCCGATCCAACCAGCCGTCCCGCAAGCGAGCGTCAGTAAACTCAAAAACCCCAACCCCAAGCCAGCCGCCAGCGAGACTTGAAAGTGCCACGATATGGCATTCAGTCGCAGCGACCGTAAGAGGCCAAGTCCAACGCAGGTGGCCGTAGCAAGAATCAACAAAGCCACGACCCCGTCGAGCGCCCAAATCACCAGCGAGTGGGGGGCTTTGAAAGCAACCATCGCAGCCACGAGAAACGCAAAGACGGCTGCGACACGGAATCCCTGCGACTTGGCAAAGCTGGTGGCTTGAACTTGTTCGGTGTCGGTCACGATGGATCCGCGAAAAGGAGTTGACGGGCTTTGGTCATGCCGATCAAGGCGTGTTGGCAATTGTCGAGGCGGATGCGCCAATCCATCGGCGATGTGCGAACGCCATTGACGGTATCGGGAAGGCTCCGGACGAAGAAGCATTCCTCCTTACGGATTTGCAACTGCATCACAAACCGGACAGCCAACCGACAGGCGTTGCGATAACGTTCGAAGCGCTGCGAGTCGCCGGTTTCTTTCGCAAGCTGGGCGGCTTCCACCAATCCGCTCAGCATCGCCGCCGTCGCTGCGTTGGCCGGCAAGATGCCCGGAGCAGCGATGGCCCCAACCAACATCTTCGCGTCGCGGTTGGTCGAGGTGATCTGATGGTCACAGACCTGGTCGGCCATCCTGAATGCGAAATCGCGGTACTTGCCTTGTTTGGTCAATCGCGCCATCTGCGAATAAGCCTGCATGTGCCAAGGGATCATTGCCGGTGATCCGACGCGTTCATAACGATCTTGATAAACGGGAAACGCGCGATCGATCGCGTCGAGCAGTTTTTGCGACGGATTCAATTCGTAACACCGCACGAGGGCGAGGACGGCTTGTCCGGGTGCGACGTCTTCGCCTTCAAGCTTGCGATTGGGCGGAAACGTTGTCACAAAGCGGCCGGTTGGTTTTTGCAACCACATGATCGCATTGGCGAGTTGCTCGCGAATGTCCTGCGTCAACTTCGGATTCGGCGAGTCGGCCAATGCCAGGCAAAATTGCGCGGTTGCCCCGAGTTGATTCTTCATATCAGGCGTCTGCAAGAACGCGGCATTCTCAACGCCGGGCAATTTGATCATAAGACTGCGCCGCGCCCGAACGCTGCGTTGCAAGGCGGCTTCGATGGTTGGTGAATGGGTGGCATTGGCATGAACAGCCAGCGCCCAAACAGCGCCCGATTGGGCAATTTCATCTTCGTCGGCTACATAGGAGTCGGCGGCCGGGTCGTATCGAAACGCAAACGTACCGTCGGGTCGCTGGCGATAGGTCAAATAGTCGCCGACACGATCGATCGAAGTATTCAGCCCCGCGTCCGTCACACGATTAAGCGGAACATAAATCATCCCGCGCTGCAAAGTGTGGATCTCGCCACCGATCTCGCTCTCCCACCAATGCAGCGTGCGGAACTTGGAGAGCTTCGCAGACACCAGCGACCGCGAATCGAGTGTGATTTCTTTGCCGAGCGTCTTGATCGCCTGCCGAACACTGACCCCTCGGGAGAGCAACTCTGATGGTGTACACCATCGCCGCTCACCGTCGAGAAAAAGGCCAATGCCATCCAGCCCGGGATCGATGAAACTCTCGACCGCACCGGGCGTCATCCACCCGCCCTTGTTGGAATGAAACGATTTGGTTCGCCCCAAGACCTGAGCGTCAATCAATACGTCATCCAGCATGAATGAGGCACCTTCGATACTGCTGCGGGCACTGCTCAGCGCAACCAATGCCGCTTCTTGTGCGGCTTCGACGATTGGCTTCAGCAGCGAAACTCCGATGCCTCGGGCGTATCCATCGATGCGCAGGATCACGACCATTTGGCTTTTCGTATCGACCAGCGCGGGTGGAACATACTCCGGTCGATAGGGCGGGGCGTTCGCGATTTTGGCTTCGAGGGTACGACGGATAAGTTGGGTAAGGAATCGTTGCTCGTTGGGGCCGACGTCGAGCGGATCATATTCGGCTTCCATGCTCGACATCGAGGGCGGATCAGCCGATAACATGACCGGGTGCGCGACGTGGCATATGATGGCGATGACCAAAAGCAGTTTCATGGCGGCGGCAAGAAGATTCATGACCGCGAGTATAATCCGCGCAACGGCACGTCACAATATCAACCGCGAGACCAACCCCAATGTGCGAATCGGAACGTAACCACGCCAAGGCAATCGTCGAGTCAGCCGGCGTGGTGGCCAAACAAGTCAAAGCCAAAGCCGTCATCGCACGCTTCGATGCCGTTCACGACATCGCCCGCTTGTTGGAAATCATCCCCAAACAAATACGGGTGATTGTTTTTGGTGCAGAGGATCAGGCAGAGAAACTCGAAGACAATCGCATCATTCATTTGGATGTACCGAGTTTTCAATTGACGCGGATGGACCAAATCAAGATGGCCACCGTCCTGGCGCTCAGTCAACGGGTGCTTGATGCGGGCGATACGTTTGTGGCACTGACGGGCGTCGCTGGAAAACTGATCGATACCCTCGTGGTGATGGAAGTCGGCAAAGAGTACGAACTCTTCGATTCAGTCGGTCAGCCGAAGCTGACGGAGCACGTGCGGCGGGTTGTGTTTCAGCGCGTGCTGACGATGGCGTTGGAGTTGGCCAACGAAGGGCGCGAAGGCAAGCCGACCGGTGCATTGTTCGTCATCGGCAACATGCGCGAGCTTCAAAAGTACAGCGAGCAGAACATCATCAACCCGTTTCGCGGTTACGCCGAAAAGGATCGCAACATCCTCGACGACCGTATGCGAAACACGGTCAAAGAATTCGCCGCAATTGACGGCGCGTTTCTCATCAAAGGAAACGGCGTCATCGTGTCGGCTGGCACAACCCTTCGCCCTGATACGAGCGGTGTTGAATTGCCGCAAGGCCTCGGCGCCCGACACGGGTCAGCTGCCGCTATCAGCGCATCGACCAAGAGTATCGCCATTACTGTGTCCGAATCGACCGGAACAGTACGCTTGTGGCGTCTCGGCAAAATGGTGATCGAGATCGAAAAAGCCCCACGAGCCCCAACTCCGACATAGAACGTCGTATCCTTCGAGCTGGTCGTGATGTGGCGGAGACGTTCGCCGTTGTGCCACTGCTCTGTGAGCAGTGCTGGGCCGTTGGCGAGGATCTTAAAATCACTGCTCACAGAGCAGTGGCACAGATTCTACCGCCCTTATAGCAGGCCAAGTGCGTTAAGCCCGCGTCTCTCATCAATCCAAGTGCATGTTCCGAACCCGCACCGATGTCCTCCGCTCGATGGGCGTCAGACCCAAACGACATCATCGTCCCACCCAATTCCGCGTATCGCTGCACAACTTCGATCCCCGGCATCGACGACGAAAGGCCCTGCCGAAGTGTCGATGTATTGATCTCTGGAACAATGCCTGCATCAAGACAGTTGCGCAGAATCTCATCGATCAACGCGGGCTCGTTCAATCGTCCATCGAACCCGAAAAATCGAAGTGCAGAACGCTTTGCATAATCGAGATGACCAAGCACGTGAAACGGTTGATATCCGTCGCGCTTCATGCGGACAAGGTGGCCGGTGCAGTCGCGCACCGCTTCAAGATAGAATCGCAAGTACTCGTCGCAGGTCATTCCCTTGAACTGGCTTTGCAGATGCACAGCTTTGCCGTCCGCCCAGTGTACACTTAGAAGCACAACGTCAAACGAGTGCGCATTTAGAAAATCAAGAATGAAATCCATCCGCTCGGGTTGATAGCAGACTTCGATTCCTTTCCCGACAAAAATTCGATTACCAAATTGCTCCCGAAGTTCATGTAACTCGCGTTCGATTTTTGCATCGTCGTAAACGCAACCGTCCCATTCCGAAGGGTGAGTGTCGAAATGCTCCGTAAACGTCAGACCCGCCAAGCCAACATCAATCGCATGTCGAACGTTGTCAGCCGGTGGCGTCTTGCAATCGAACGAGTTCCAAGAGTGCAAGTGCTGGTCGAAGATTTGCATCGTTCTCTTCCACATCGTGGGTGCCCCGCCCTTCAGGGTGGGGGACTCAAAAGTCATCGACGCATCATACGCAACGGACGTTGTATCACCTCGCGCGAAATGATATTCGAATCGTTCGTCGAATGATCCGCGCATGAGGGTCTATGAAGGCGCAATGATTGAGCTGGTCTGGAAATGATGTGCGCTGGGCACTTGGCGATTTAATTGGCTTGGGGGTTCGTCAGTTTGGAGATTCGTCAGTCCCCCACCCTGAAGGGCGGGGCACCCGTCGGCTAGGCTTCGCGCGATTGATTGGGAACTTGCGTTTGTGGGGCGACTGCATCGAGGACGTCTGGCGGTGGCGATCCGTCTCCGACCAGTCGTTCTTTCATCAGCCGGCCAATCTTGAACTTGACCGTGCGCTTAGCGGCCACATCCACCGGTTCGAGCGTCTTGGGGTTCTGGGCCCGTCGAGCCGCTCGGATCTTGCATTCAAACACACCGAAGTCTCTGAATTCCAAGCGGTTACCGTTCCCCAACTCATCGATGATGTTGTCGAGGAATCCCTGTACGATCCGCTTAACGAGTACCCGCTTCGCGCCGGTTTCCTCTGCAATTCGATCGATCAGCTCTTTTTTGGTTACCGTGGACATCGATTGCTCCAACTTCCGGCTGCGACTTTGCAGAGGTCCTAGCCCAATTCAGGGACACCCACACGAGCCGATACGTCACCCATTTTGGTCAGACGCGACCGGAAAAATCAAACGCACAAAATCTATCAGGAATCGCCTTGTGAATTCGCGCAAGTCATACTACGACAATGTGGTTACGGCATCAAGCAGATTTCACAGGGGCCCCGATTCGAGGTGGCAAACCGGGCGTTTTGAGGCTGATTCGGGCCTCTTGAATCGCGGTTTTTCATGACTGGTAGAGGGGCGGTGGGGCTGGCAATACTCGGAAATCAGACCCGGATCGGCTAACGGACGGCTGACCCTTCGCGAATAAGCCGGAATCGCCGGATCGGAAAGCGGTAATTTCGGAAGTTGTATCCCTGAATATCGTAGATTCGCTCCTGATATCGCAGTTTTTCAGGGTTCGCATAGTAGCCGTCAGTGCTGGGCCAATCGCTTCGGACGTTGCCCAAATCGGCGAAT
>BQJS01000033.1 GCA_021604825.1 Phycisphaerae bacterium
CATTGCGGACCCGTCGCTTGGGTCGGTTTCGATCGGACTCAACGGTGAAGTCATGCAAGGTAGCGAGGTCCTGGGACAGGTTGGCCTCGTTGATTTTGCAGACCGAACCGCATTGAAGAAAGCCGGGCAGAGTACTCTCAAGCTGATTGGAGAGGCTCAACGCATTCCGGCGTCAGCGGAGATACATGGCGGCAGTGTTGAATCGTCCACGGTCGATTCCATCGCTTCATTAACCAACATGATCGAGGTCAGCCGGGCATACGAACTCAACGCTCGGATGATTTCATTGCAAGACGAAACCCTGGGGATGGCCACCACGCGAATCGGACGGGTTGGCTAGGAGGACGTAGTTCATGGCGATTATGGCATTACACGCTGCTGCGAGCGGCATGAAGGCGCTCGATACGAAACTGGATGTGACCGCCAACAATCTGGCGAACATCAACACGACCGGTTTCAAACGCAGTCGCGTCAACTTCGAGGATCTGCTCTATCAAACGAAGCGCGAGCCCGGTCTGCCGAACGTGGACGACGAACCGATTCCGCACGGTATTCAAGTCGGACTCGGTGTGCGCATCGCCGGGACACAGCTCGACTTCGATCGGGGACCGGTAGACCCGACGGATAAGCCTCTGGACATGATGATTGAGGGTCCGGGGTTCTTTCAAGTGCGCACGAATTTCGACGGTGGCCCGATCACGGCTTACACCCGGGCGGGCAACTTCACCACCAACGCCGAAGGCAATCTGGTGTTGGGCACGCAAGCCGGGCCCATTCTCGAACCACCGATTTCCGTTCCACCAGATGCAACCGACATCGCCATCGGTCGAAATGGCGAAGTTCGCGTCAGGCAACCCGGTCAGCAACAACTGACGCAGGTCGGTCAGATTGAGTTGGCACGGTTCGTCAATGATGAAGGGCTCAAGCAGATTGGCGGCAACTTGTACCTGGATACGGATGCGTCGGGCCCGGCAGTGACTGGTCCGCCGCAGCTTGATGGCCTCGGTGCGATTGCTCAAGGGCAGTTGGAGATGAGCAACGTCGATCCTGTTCGTGAACTGATCGCGCTGATTACGACTCAGCGCTCGTTTGAGATGAACAGCCAGGCGATTCAGTCGGCTGAGCAGGCGCTTCAGACCGTTTCGAACCTAAGGCGGTTCTAGTCGGCTGATCTAGGAACGGTGTGAGACAGACGCGCAGCAGGATGCTGGGAAGCAACGCAAGGATTGCGACATGATGAAGGTTTCAACACAATTCACTTTCGTACTTATCTTCGCGAGCATCGCGGGTGTCGGTCAATCCGTGCAAGCCGAAACCGTCGAACTCTGGCGTGATGCCACGGTCACCGACGAACAAGTCTACCTTCGCGATATTTGCACACTGTCAAAATTTGAGCATGTCGCGGTCGATCAATTCTACTCGTTGGCGGTCGCGAAGGTTTCTGAGGTTGGGGAGTCTGCGGTCGTTTCAATGGCGGATGTACGTCGCGTTTTGAAAGACAACGGTCTCAATCCGGCGGTCACGATGTTTAAAGGGGCGACGGATTGCCAGGTCAAGCGCGTCGCCAAAACCTTTGAAACGCAACCCGACCAAGCATCACCAACAACCGCAGATGTCAATTCGACACGTCCCAGCGGTCGCACGCTTCGTGAGTTCATCGAAGCCGACCTGGGCAAGGATGCCCAACGGTTGGGCGGTTGGGTGCAGGTGGTTTACGGCAAATCCATCGGGTCGATGTTGGAGATGCGCGAAGGGTCTTACGAGTTCGAGATTCGCCGCACCAATGACAAGCAATTGGGGCTGATCAGCCTGGACGTCATCGTCTATGCAAACGGCGAAGAGGTACAACGCGCCGGGGTTGTCGCCGACGTGACTTTTGTCAAACCGACGGTCGTTGCTGCTCGCCCGATCAATCTCAACGCCGCGATTACCAAACGCGATGTAAGCATCGTCAACAGGAACTACAAGCGTTTTGAACAAGCCGGCCTCGCATCGATGAGTGCCGTGATCGGTCAGCGGGCCAAACGCTTCATTCGAGTCGGCGAGATCATTCAAGAACGCAACTTGGAACCGGTTCCACTCGTGAAACGCGGACAGATCGTGCAAGTGCATTCAAGGTCGGGCGGCGTGGTGATCGAATCGGTGGGCCGCGTGATGAAGCCTGGTGTTTATGGCGATGTCATCGAGTTGCAAACCGCAGACCGCGCACGCCGCAAGTTCACGGCGATGGTGACCGGTCCGGGACTGGTTTCGGTCGGTCCGATCAACGCAAACGGATTGGGGGCCGCGACACACTTGGCCCTTGGAGTTGAGCAATGAAACACGTAATCACCATCACATTGACCATGATGCTCTGCCCAGTTGCCTTGGCGCAGTCGTCATCCATAGGCCGCTTTTCGGATCTGCCGCGAACCTCAACGCCAGCCCGCGAAGATCCGGTCAAACCGGCGAATCCCGTCATCGAGTCGTCGTCATTGATTTCCGTCAAGTCAAAGGAGCCCAAGAAGTACAAGGTCCATGACTTGATCACGATCATCGTGCGCGAGCGGACGCTCTACGAAGCCGAAGGCACCGCAAACGCCAGACGACAAGCCGACCTGCGAAGCGAACTCGACGCATTCATCAAGTTCACGGGTGGCGGTATCGGTGCGACGCCGTTTCGACGAGGTAAGCCAAACATCAACTACAAGAGCACGTTCAATCAGCGAAATGACGGAGAGTCGGAGCGCGAAGACAGCCTGACGACCCGCATCACTGCGAAGATCGTTGACGTCAAACCCAATGGGAACATCGTCATGGAAGCCACCGGGCAAACGCGTCACGATAAGGAAGTCCATACGCTGCGGTTCACCGGCATGTGTCGGAGCATCGACGTCTCGCCCGACAACACCGTGCTGAGTACGCAGATCGCAGACAAGAAAATCGACATCATCACCAAGGGCACCATCCGCAATGCGACGCGGGCGGGCTGGGCTGGCGAACTTTACGATTGGATTAGACCGCTCTAATGAATCGAACGAATCTCATCAAAGCAGTTTTGATCACGTCACTCTTGGCGGCGCTCTGCGGAACGACGCGCAGCGCCCAAGCCGCAGGTGTTAATGCCCGCGTCGGAGACGTGACCAAGCTCAAAGGACAGCGCACCAACAAACTCATTGGTATGGGGTTGGTGACGGGTCTGTCTGGAACGGGCGATGGTGACGAATACCTCCCGAGCATGAGGCCGTTGGCGGCTGCGCTTCGGCGATTCGCGAATCCGGTGGCCTCGATTGAAGAACTGGGTGGCAGCAACAACTGCGCCATCGTCATGTTGGAAGCCACGCTGCCGGAGTTTGGGGTGCGTGAAGGCGACACGGTTGATGTGCAGGTGACGGCATTCGGCGCAGCAAAGAGTCTTCAAGGCGGACGTTTGTTGATTACACCGCTCTTGTATCACGATTTCAGTGTTCAGAAGGTATTTGCCCGGGCGTCCGGGGCGATCAGGGTGCTAAGCGAAAGCGACTTGGTGACTGGCGTCATTCGAGACGGTGCGACCGTTGAGGAAGATGTCTTGGTGCGATTTCTGGCAACGGGTCGCGAACTGCCATACGGGGCTGACTGGATCGATGCCAACGAGCGCTACGTCACTTTGGTGCTAGACGATGCCCATGCCAGCTGGGCGATGGTGCATGAAATCGCGACGTCGATCAACACCGAGTTGGCGCTGGCCGCCGACGTCGAACAAATCGCGTTGGCGGTTGATCCCAAGAACGTCATCGTGTTGGTGCCCAAGACGCAGGCCGTCGCATCCTGGATTCATGAAGTTGAAAACGCGGTGCTTCTCGTTCCCGATGCCGAAGCGCGGGTGATCGTGGATCGACTCAGCGGCACCATTGTTGTTTCGGGCAATGCCAAAATGTCACCGGTCATTGTGTCGCAGCGAGGTCTGACGGTCACCGTGGCACAGCGGCAAGACGGTGAAGTCGTTGCCAATCCCACGGGTCCCAATTCGTTTGTCGCCCTCGATCCGAATCGAGCGGGTGATGTCAACGTTGGTGATCTGTTGGAAGCGCTAAAACCACTGAATGTGCCTATTGAGGATCGCATCGAGATTCTCACGAAGGTCCACAAACTGGGAAAGCTACACGCAGAATTGATTTTTGAGAACTGATTTATGCAAACGGTAATGCCACCAACATCAAGCGACGTCGCGCCGGTAACGCCGGCTGCAACTTCGAGGCTTAAGCAAGCTTCGGACGAGATTGTCGGTTCAGTCTTCTATGGAACGATGCTGCGTCAGCTTCGATCGTCGACCATGAAGGGCAAGTACGGACACGGTGGTCGTGGTGAGGAAGTGTTTCAAGCGCAAATGGATCAGATTCTCGCGAAAGAGATGGGACGCAGCAAGAACGGAAATCTTTCGGAGGCGATTGTGGACCGCTACGAGCGCAACGCGATTCATGCAGCAAACGTGAGAGAACGTCAGCAGGCGGCGATCGTTCAGGCACAACATGATTTGGACCAGATGGCTCAACCGAAAGCGGAGAAACCGTCGTGGTAATGCAGGGACCAGAAAATTCACGGATCACATCGTTGGTTCGACTGATGGATGAGCTTGCTGATTTGCATGTGCGGTTGCTCGCGGCGATCGAGGTGAAGATCGAAGCGATGAAGACGGCTGACACGGAACGAATTCGCCAAGCGATGCTCGGTGAGAAGGAAATCGTCGAGCAGATCAACGAACGGGAGGGGCTTCGCAAGCAGTTGACCGTGAATCTGGGCCGGTCGTATGGCCTCAGTCCGCAACGGGCCCGCAACATGACGGCGATGCAGTTGGCCGAGCGGTTTGCCGGTATCGAGGCACCGAAGATTGAACGGGCGGTTAAGAAGATGCGCGAGCTAACAAGCCAGATCGCGCGTCGCAATCACGTCGCGCAGCTGGTGTCGCAAAATATTCTACGGCACATGCGCATCGTGTTCTCTTCGATGACAGCACCATCAAGCGGTGGTGTCGCGTATTCAGCCGACGGTCAGGCAAACGTCTCGGCCAACGAACGCATTTTTGATTTGGTGGGATAAGCAAGATGGGACTCGTAACTTCAGGACTAACCGCAGGCCGCAACGCACTGCTCTCTTACCAGGGGGCATTGCAAGTCGTCGGTAACAACGTCGCCAATGCCGGCAACGTTGACTACACGCGGCAGTCAGCCGACCTATCTGCGGTGAATGGTACATCGATCGGGCCAGGCCTGCGTCCAGGTGCGGGTGTTGCGATCACCGGCTTAAAGCGACATGTGGACGAGGCTTTGGACAATCGATTGCGTGCGTCGGTCGGGGATTTGCAGTCGGCGATCGCCCAGCGGCAGGGCATCAGTCAGATCGAAGTTTACTTCAACGACTTGACCGGTTCGGGCATCAGTTCGCAGATTACGGATTTCTTCAACAGCTTAAGTGACGTTCAGAATGCTCCAGATGATTTGGCGATTCGATCGGTTGCGATTGCCAATGGCGACGCTTTGGCTCGAACGCTACGAACGACTCGGACCGACATCATCGAAACATCGCTCGACCTCAATGATGAGATTCGCCGCATTGTGGAAGACGCTGATCGGGTGGCAGCAGAGATTGCTGAATTGAATACGCAAATCGTATCTGTCGAAGCCGGCGGAACAGGGCAAGCCAACGCACTCCGTGATCGTCGCGACGCTTTGATCCGCGATTTAAGCGAAGTGTTCGATGTGCAGGTTCGCGAGCAACCTAGTGGGGCGGTCAATGTCTACGTGGGAAGCGAACCTCTGATTCAGCACGGTGCGTCTCGTGGGCTGACCACCGAAAACGAGCTTGACGGTAATTTTGAACGGACCACCGTTCGGTTCGCTGACAGCAACGCAACGGTCAATGTCGCGGGTGGTGTGATTGAAGGCATCATCAAAGCCCGTGACGAGCAGGCAATCGCCCAGGTTGCCAAGCTGGATCAGTTGGCCGCCGGCATTATTGCAGAAGTAAACGCTGTTCATGCTGACGGGCAAGGTCTTCGAGCGTTCACGTCGGTTGTTGCGAGCAATGTTGTCGACGACACCGCCGCACCGCTGAATAGTCTGGAAGCTGGCCTGCGAAACCCGCCACAAAACGGCAGCTTCTATATTTCCGTGACGGACGAAGCCACCGGCTCACCGGTTTCTTATCGCATTGAAGTTGATCTGGATGGCCAGGGCGTTGACACCACGCTTGAAGATATTGTCACGGCGATCAACACCGATGTTGCGGGCGTCAATGCTTCGATCACGCCAGACCATCGACTGAGTCTGTCAGCCGACGCCGGGTTTGCATTCACTTTTGGCAACGATGGTGAATCGTTTCGGGCGGATTCATCGAAGCTGCTGGCAGCGCTGGGTATCAACACGATGTTCGAAGGTTCCGGCGCGGATGACATTGCCATACGCGAAGAGTTGCGTACGGATTCCAGTTTCCTGGCGGCTGCGACGGTCAACCATGTTGGTGACGGCAACAATGCCGGTCGACTGTCGGCATTGACCACTCAGGCGAGTGAAGCACTCAACGGCGCGACGATCTACGAATTCTACAACGACATCGCCAATGGCATCGCGGCTGACGGGGCTTCCGTTCAGGACACGATGGAGGCGGCAGACATTATCACGAGTTCGTTGGAAGAGCAGCGCCAAAGCGTGAGTGGTGTCAGCCTCGATGAAGAGGCGATCGGATTGCTCAAGTATGAAAGGGCGTTTCAAGGGGCGGCCCGTTACGTCAGCACAGTCGATTCGCTACTGCAGGAATTGCTCGGATTGATCCGGTAGACGGCAGCGTTGGTTGGATTGAAAAGTCTTGAGGTCAGTTGGAAGTTCGGGCGACACGAAACCGTCGCGAGGATAGCGAGATGGCAATTAATTCAGTCAATCTAAGTCGCGTGACCACGACGCAGAAGACAGAAGCGTTGTTGTCGTCCTTGCGCCGCAATACGGCTGAACTCTTTACCGGGCAAAGTCGTCTCGCGTCAGGTCAACGGTTTCAAACGCCGAGCGAAGATCCGGGAAGCGCCGCCCGCGTTTTGAACATGACCGAGATTCTGGGTGAACAGTCTCAGTTCATCACGAATATTCGCCATGCGGCTGACACCCTGGACGCGACGGATGTGGCAATGGGCGAGGTTAGCGCACTGATCATCGATGCCCAAGCCATTGCCAGTCAAAACATCGGAACGTTGTCGAGCCCCGAGGAACGAGAAGCCGCGGCGGAACTCATTGCGGCGATTCGCGATCAACTGGTGGCTGTCGGTAATCGTACGTTCGAAGGGCGTTATCTATTCGCGGGAAGAGACACGGACCGCCAACCCTTTATCGAGACAATCGACGGTGTTCGGTATGTCGGCGACACCGGTGACATTTACGCCCGCACAGATGTGGATGAACTGACGCCGATCAACCTGCCCGGCAACGTGCTATTCGGTGCGATCTCAAGTCAGGTGCAAGGTACCGTCGACCTGAATCCCATCATCGCCGACGCGACCCGTCTGGAAGACCTCAGTGGTGCCAGGCAACTTGGTGTGCGCAAAGGCGCGTTTCAGATCGTCGAGGATGGTGCCGCCGGCGTTGTGACGGTTGACATCACGTCAGCAGATACGGCGGGCGATGTGGTCCAGATCATCAATGACGCCGCAACCGCCGCCGGTGCTGGGTTCACCGCGACTTTGACCAACAACGGAATCACCATTACGCCTGGGGCGACGCCCATTACGGTTCGCGACATCAGCACGGGGACGACCGCGGGGGATCTTGGAATCACCACAACGGCCCCGACCGGTGCGGACATCGTGGGATTGGACCTGCGGACATCACTCTCGCGCACCACGCCACTGACCGCACTTTTGGACGGCATGGGACTCGATGTGACGGCCGGTTTGACCATGACGAATGGCGCAAGCTCAGCGACCATCGATCTGTCCGCAGCCACGTCCGTCCAAGACGTACTCAACGCGATCAACAACTCCGGACTATCGGTGAAGGCAAGAATCAACGATGCCGGAACGGGTCTCGACGTGGTTAATCTGCTGTCGGGTACGGAGCTTTCGATCGGAGAGAACGGCGGGTCGGTGGCGAGTGACTTGGGCATCCGGTCCTTGGATCTCGACACGCCGCTATCGAGTTTGAATAACGGCCGCGGTGTGCGCATTGAAGACGGCGTGACTGACTTACTCATCACCGCCAAGAATGGCAATTCATTTGAAGTGAACCTCGATGGGCTGACCACCGTCGGCGAAGTCATCGACGCAATCAACGTCGAAGCCACCACCGCCGGAGTCGGGATGACCGCAAGCCTAGCCGGTGCGGGAAGTGGTATCACTCTCACCGATTCCTCGGGTGGTACGGGATTTATATCTGCCGGCCGTGCAAACTTGTCTTACGCGGTGGATGACTTGGGCTTAACGGGGACGGTCCCGGATCCCGAAACTGTGCTCGCTGGTACCGACGTTGCATCGGCCCGTGCCACGGGTGTGTTGACGGCGCTGTTCGATCTTGAACGTGCTTTGATCGCTGACGATTCGCAACTCATCACCTTTGCGGCGGAAGACATCGATCGCCACCTCGTTGATTTCAACAAGTCGCGTGGCGTCGTTGGTGCTCGCGGTAAGTCGATGCGGGATCGACAGACGCAGACGGAAAGTGCGGTGTTTGCCACCGAGCAATTGATGAGTGATGTTCGCGACTTGGATTACACCGAAGCGGTGACCCGATTTCAGCAAGCCCAGACAGCATTGCAGGCCAGCTTGCTGACGGGTTCGCAAGTATTGAATACGTCCTTGCTGGACTTCTTGAGATAGAGGTCAGCGAGTGATTCTGCTGCTCCAAGAGTGGCATTTGATATTCGGGTGAGTCGTCGGCGCCCACAGATAGAAGAGTTGAATCGTCGTCAGCGTTTGGCAGTCGGACCTGAGCGACGCATGGTTGTCCTGCGAGGAGATGCAGGAGCACGCGGGTAAAGCGCGTGAGAGCTTTCCGACGGACGGAAGCGCACGGCCAAAATGGATCGGCTGCAGGGAGAGGCGCGATGACTATACAAACGTCGCGATTCGGACCACTGGAAGTTAACGAAGAGAGGTTCATCAAGTTTGAGCAGGGTATTCTGGGTTTTCCGAACCAGAAGCAATACGCCTTGATTCAGACCGGAGACAACAGTGGGTTTTATTGGCTGCAAGCAATTGATCGAGCGGAATTGGCGTTTGTGGTCTGTGACCCGCGCTTGTTCGTTCAGGATTACCGTGCGCCGGTTAAGTCAGAAGAGCTGACCAACCTGGGCGTTAAGGATCCGGATCAAGCGCAGGTGTTCATCATCGTCAACAAGATCGACAAGGTGTTGACGGGGAATCTTCAGGGCCCATTGGTGATCAACGTGCAAACGCACGCAGCGCGGCAGTTGGTGTTGAGTGATCGCAAGTACTCGACGCGACATCCGCTGATGAGGCTGCCTGAACCGCAGCAAGAGATGGCCAAAACGGGTTAGTCTCAAATTATTCGCACCGGTTTTGAAGCCGTTTGAAACGAAGATCTTAGTGACCGGTGCGTGGTCTCGGTGGTAAGACGACCGCTCTGAGTGATGACGAGCGATTTGATTTGCGAAGTTTCGCCGACTTAGCGAATCCGAGTTGTCTTGCCAACAAAATAGCGCAGATATAGGCCGACCCGAGGAAGGAGCCACGGATGTTGGTGCTATCTAGGACGCGCGATGAAACGATTATGGTCGGAGACGACATTGAGATAACCGTCGTTGACGTTCGAGGAGATAAGGTCAGGTTGGGCATCAAGGCGCCAACCACCATCCCCGTTCATCGCAAAGAAGTCTATGAAGCAATCAAAACGGAAAATACAAACGCCGCAACGCTCAGTGTCGATTCAATGGCACAGGTGATTCAGCGGCATGAACATACAAACGTGCAGTAGTGAAGCACACGCCCAAGAGTAGGGCATTGAGTCAAGGAGCTGGCCCGACAAGGATGAGAGGGTCAGCGTAATGCAATCAAGGAGGATTGCTCATGAGTCGTATTACAAACAACATACCCGCTATCGTTTCTCAGAGAGAGTTGTCGCAGTCGCAGCGATCACTTAGTACGAGCTTGCAGCGACTGTCGAGCGGTTTGCAGATCAATCGCGGTGCCGATGACCCGGCAGGATTGATCGTGTCGGAGCGGTTGCGATCGGAGATTGCGGCCGTCGGGCAGGCGATCGACAACTCGCAGCGTGCCATCAACGTCATTTCGACGACGGAAGGGGCGCTCAACGAAGTCAACTCGCTGTTGACCGACATTCAGGCGTTGGTCGTCGAGGCGGCGAACCGTGGTGCGTTCAGTGATGAGGAAGTCGATGCAAACCAGTTGCAGATTGACTCCGCAATTGAATCCATCACGAGAATCGCGAACACTACGACGTTCGCCGGCCGAAAGCTGCTCGATGGTTCACTCGACTACGTCACAAGCGGTGTTGACACTGCGCAGTTGGCCGACGTTCAGGTCGAAGCTGCCAACTTCGGACGGGCGAGTTTCATTCCGGTTCAGGTTGATGTGACTGCCGCCGCCGAAAAAGCCACGCTCGAGTTCCCGGGTGCCACCGTCGGTTCAGCGGACGTCGCCCTCGACGTTCAGGGACCGAAGGGAATCGTGACGCTCAACTTCCCGGCAAGTGCCCCGATCAATGCGATCGTCATCGCGATCAACAACCAGACTGACGCGACGGGCGTAACTGCGGAGTTCGTGAACTCGGCGACGCAGTCCGGTATTCGATTCCTCAGCGAAGACTACGGCACCAAGCAATTCGTATCGGTGAAGGCACTTGATACAGGCGGTCCATTTGACGTAACGGATACATCTGGTGGTACGGTGACGCGTACCAATGGCGTCGATGCGGAGGCCACCGTCAATGGTGCTGCGACAATCGCGGACGGATTGAATCTGTCCATGAATTCCCGACTGCTCAACGTCAAGATCGCACTCGACGAAGGACTCGGAACGCAAACGACGGGCAGCAGTACATCATTCGCCATCACCGGTGGCGGATCGCTCTTTCAACTTGGACCGCGCGTCAACACCAACCAGCAGTCGAATATTGGTGTCCCAGCGATGCAGGCCAACAAGCTTGGAAATCGGATCGATGGATTCCTGTCGCAACTTGGAAGTGGCCAAGCGTTCGCGCTACGGACGAACAATTTTGATCAGGCGTCGGATATTGTCGATTCGGTCATCACCGAAGTGACCACGCTTCGAGGGCGATTGGGTGCGTTTGAGCGAAACAACCTTCAGCCGAACATCACGCAGTTGCAGATCACGGCTGAGAACCTCACGGCGTCCGAGTCGGTCATCCGCGATACCGACTTCGCACAAGAGACCACCGAGCTAACGCGGTCTCAGATTCTGGTGCAAGCCGGAACGTCCGTGCTGGCCATCGCCAACGCACAGCAGCAAAACGTTCTAACGCTGCTCGGCGGATAGTCCGGACGAAGGTCGCAAAAAGTAAGTAGAAGACGGCGGCTCCATTCTCTTTCGCCGAGGGGATGGAGTCGCTTCTTTGCTTGTCATTCGACGGAACCCTAACGGGCGGTTGGGTGTGTTTTGTCCAAGTCGGTCGCCCCGGTCCGCATCACGGCGAGTCGCACTTCAAAACGGGTGCCCTTGTCTTTGGCTGTCTTCACGCGGATTTCGCCTTGCAATTCGTCCACGATTTTCTTGGCGGCGGCCAATCCCAATCCAGTTCCGCCCTGACCTTTGGACGAATTAAATGGCTCGAAGACACCTCGCATCTGATCGGGGTCGATGCCTGGGCCATTGTCCGTGATCCGTATGGATACGACATTGGCGTCGGTGTCGTATCGACTCTTCACCAGCACGCGGCCCGTCTCCGGTGGGCAGGCGTCGGTGGCGTTGAGGATCAGATTGAATACCACTTGGTGAATGCCTTCGACATCGGTGGGAATCGCGGGTACGTCGTCAAGATCTGCGAGTAGCATCACGCCACGTTCTTCCGCATGGCGTTTGGCCAAATCGACCGCGTCTTCAATGACATTGTTGATCTGCGCGAGTTCGATTCTTGGCAAACGGTCTTTGCTGAACGTCAGCATGTTGGTGGTCAGATTGAAGACGCGGTCGAGGTTGTGTTCGACAATGCGCCAACCGGTGCGAATCTTCTCTGAGTCATCTCGATTCAGACCCATGTCTACGATGTCAGCGCCGCTGCGAAGGCCCTGCAAGAGATTGCGAATGTGGTGCGACAGATACGCGACCGTTTCGCCCGTTGCAGCCAATCGGGCGTTGCGCATTCGCGCCTCAGTGAGTCGTTGATTCTCAAGTGCCAATCCACACACGCGTCCGATTGCCGTCGCAAGGCGGAGATGATCCTGGCTGTACGTGTGTCGCGCCATCGGGCAGTCGATGTGGATGACGCCGATGACTTCATCGTGACCGGTGAGCGGGACGCAGATCACACTTCGTAGCGCCAAGCTTTCGAGGCTGGCCGTGTTTGGATCGGTCACGAAGCGCTCGTCTGCATTGGCGTTGGCACAAAGCACACCAACCTTCGTGTCGATGACTTGTTGGATGATCGCGTTGGATGTCTTGATTTGTTCGTGCTTGCGTCCGGCTTTTGATCGATATCGAACAACCGCAGGTTCGAGTTTTCCGCCTGTACTCTTGCGAATCAGGATGAAGAGCCTGTCCACGATGAGGCTGCGCAGGATGATATCGGTGATGCGGTCGAGGAACTCAGTTTCCGTGGTAATGACACCAGCGGCTTCTGCCAATTGATACATCACGTTCCACGATCGAACGGCGGCTGCGTTTTCGGGGGCAGCGACGATCACGCTCTCCTCGCTCGATTGGATCGCGGAAAGCAGCGACGAATCTACTGCATCTCCTTCACCGCTCACCCGAACCATATCTTCGGTCGCGGTGGGGCCGCCGTAACCTTGCACGCCCATCTGCCCACGAAACGCGAGGAGTGTCCCACCGATCTTGATTTGATCGCCGTGATGAAGTTCAGTTGCTTCCGAGATGCGTTCGCCGTTGACGTAGGTGCCGTTTGAACTACCCAGATGGGTGATGGTCCAAGCGTCGCCTTCTCGGGTCAACTCTGCGTGGCGACGCGAGACGGTGTAATCCGTCAGCGGGGCTTGATGGGAATGACGGCCCAGTAGCACCGAGGAATCGGTGAGATCGATCGCCTGCCCGGCGTCTGGACCCTGAAGGACGTAGAGTATTGCCACACTGAGTTTCCCGCAGCATCCTGTGCGCGACCAGAGCAGTCACGCCGTTGACTTCATGTTTTATATCTCACCATCGATGACGTCGTCGATTTCAAGCGGTGAAAATGTGAAACCCAATTCGCAGAATGCAGCCCGATGGTAAAAACCGCTCGGGCAGAAGTCAATTCCGGGAGGCTGCGGATTGTTTTTCCAACTTGAATTGGGCTGACACAAGATTGTGATCGGATCCGCTCGATTCCACGGTTCCGAGGATCACGTTGTAACTCTTGGGCACATATTGCTTTGCCATCGCAGGCGACGCCAGCACAAAATCGATCATCGAGAGGTAGCTGCGGTTGTAGGTGATTCGCTTGTCTTCAGGCAGGTCCTCGAAAAAGGCCGTCAGCTTGGTGTCGCCACTTCCGACCAATCGTTGAATCGGCTCGCTGTCGAAGGTGTCGTTGAAATCGCCACAGATAACAAACGCTGCCTGCGGATTGCTTGCGAGCATTCGGTCAAACTTCTTGCGGATGGCCAAAGTCTCACCCAGCCGGATCGGACGCGACTTATCGGCGCCGCCGTGCTTGCTCTTGAGATGGACAACAAAGACATCGAACGCATTGTAGCCTTCCGGTTCGATGCTGACCTGGAGCAAGTCGCGTTGAAACCGCATGTCCCGCCCGTCGGCGCTTCGAAAGTCCACATGGCGATGCGACGTTACCTCACCAACAGGTAGTCGGGAGATCAGGGCGACATCGATACCGCGTCGATTGTTGCCCTCAATCAACACCACGTCGCAGTAGCCCATGTCAGAAAGGTGTGTCGCGAGGAAATCCTCAAGCCCGCCCCGGTTTTCAACTTCTTGCAGGGCGACAACGTCTGCGTCGGCTTGGCGAATCGTCTTGGCGAGATTCTCAACTTCTGTCGATCGTTTGCCCGGGTAATACTCTGAATCCGTATACGGGTCGTCGAAGTTGTCAAACAAATTTAGCACATTAAATGTTGCGATCTTGACGACACCATCAGGCAAGACTTTGGGGCTTGCTGGATTAAATGCTGTTGGCGTTCGACCTTTAGGGTTGTCCGGTTTGGCTGCAGATTCAGCCTTGACCGCGGCACCGCCCTTTGGGGGGAGTGGGCTTTCAACGACTTGGATTTCACTGGCTGCAGTCATCACGATCTCGGGTTTGTTTTGGTACTTAATGACTTCGCCGACGATGCGAACGTGCTTACCCAGGAAATACTTTTCCGGGTCCGACGTAAACTGGGCGTACAAATTACTGGGGATGACGCCGGTAAAGGTCGTCCGAAAATCCTTATCAAAATTCAAAAAACATCTGCTTCCGATATCCTTGGAACCGACAACCGTTCCATAGACCACGCAGCGCGTCCCATAATGGTTCGCTGCATCGCTCCACGAAATCTGAGGAAGCTTGGAATCGAACAGATCGTCAGCAGCGAAAGCAGGAGCCGCTGAAAGGCTGAACAGAATAACGAGTACGTTGAGGGTATTGCGAGTCATCTTCTTGCTCCGATAAAACCGGGGGACCACGATCATTTTACCGCAAATGAATAGCATTGCCACCTTTCCGGGGCGTGTTGATATCGTAGGCTTTATTTGATGCGAGGGTTCGACTTAGGAGGCAGGCGAATGTTGAAAGTCAAAAGTTCGAGACAAGAAAAGAGACCTGGCACAAACGGACTTGAACAAGGCGATGCGCCACGGAGCCTCGAAAAATTCGCGTGCAAACCTCTCGATTGCGAGAATCGGCTCGACGAGGTTTTCGAGCGACACCAAAACCACGTCGCTGAGCTCAGCTGCCCGACCCAGCCTCCAAGACAAATCTCCCCCATGGACATGTTACGGAAGTTGTTTGTCAACGATCTGATTCCTGTGGTAAATGAACTGCGCGAGAAGTATTCATCCAAAGGGTTAAGTCTTCAGATGAACGCGGAACGATTCCTTGATGGTAAACGGGAAGTCGTCATCGAGATGCAATTTGAAGGTATCGGCATGCGCTACAACGGCACGGTGATTGATGGAGTGATCGCATTTAGCCAGACCCGATTCGACGACGAAGATCGAAGTGGGCTAACCGCCTCGGGTGCCGCACTGCGAACACGCGGACTAAATGCAGAGCGTTTCCGGGCGTTTCTCTGCGATCGAATTGCCCACTTGGTTCAACAAGCGAGCAAACGCCGCCGCTAGCTATTAACCGATCGTGTGATTGTCCTGCATTCGTCCAAAGAATGGGCTATGGTGATTCACGCCATCGAATGTCATTGGAGGGCGAAATTCACAGGAGGGCTTGAGTCGGATCAATCAACAACCTGCTTCTCACCCCTTGAAACACTATCATCGTAGTGTTCAAGTTCGTTCAGTACGGCATCCGGATTCTTGCGATGCTCTTCCATTCCTGGTGGTGTGGGCACGACTTTGTTGGGATCGAACGGCGGAGTGTGTGCATCGCATTGCACTTGAACAAATGGCATGGCGTCATCGTAAATGGCCCGGCGCGTTGTCAGATCGAGTGACTTCCATACCCGTGCTTTCTCTGGAATCGAAAAGTCCGGTCTCTGCAGGAAAATAAGGGCGATGTCACGCCGCATGATCCCAATCGGCTGGAGGACTCGCCGGGCGTTTCGGTCGGTTTTCGTGTCGCGGTGGTAGTACTCATACCATTCCTTAGCCGTATTGAAACTCTGGATGCTGCGTTCAACATCCCCGACAGCCGCTTCCTTCAATGATCGTAATAGAAATGCTTGAATAAAGACGGTTGCGCCGGCCTGGGTGTCGAGTGCCTCCTTGAATTGCCGCTCAACAAACGCTTTGAAGGTTGTGCTGTACCGGGGTTTGGCGTTGCCGGACCTGTCCAGGTCGAATTTTCTTAGGTAGAAGTAGTATTCCTTCGCCTCTTCCATATTCTTCTTCCCGCCCGTCAGGTATAGCTGGCGGATAGATCGCATCAGGAAGTTTTCGTGCCCAGTCGAATAGTTCGGCCCGGCTGTCCCTTCAACAAAATTGGGATCATCGCCAAATTGTTCTTTACCAAACTTGATATAGGCCTCGTGCATGTGGCGGATGTAGCGGGCATCTGGCTGGTACTCGACGAATGACTTTCCCGGTTCTTGAAAATTCGGTTCCAGAACGATTTTGCCTTTGCGACTTAGCGAATCAAGCGAAAAGAAAATGAATCGAACTGCATTCATCGAGTCAGCATCGTCACGATTCTTGACGTTTGTGGTTATCTTGTCGCCGTAGGCCCCCCAATAGAGGGAATGACCATACGGGCTACGCCAGTCGATCGGACCGTATTCTTCCATCAGGGACAACATGAAATCAATGTCCATGTTGTACTCGTTTTGATCGCGGAGAACGTCAGATCGCACAGCCGCACACAACTCGTCGACAACCTCGGCATTCGCCGGGTCACCAAGCAACTCGCGCTGCCGCTTGTGTGGAATAACTGGAGAATCGTCATCTCGAAGAACGAATTGTTCCAGGCTGGAATACGTCCGCATGTGTTCTGCGACAAAGGATAGAAGCGATTTGTCAGCGTCGAGGCCCAACTCTTCTGAAGCGGCTTGACGTAGTGCCTCAGGGGTCAACTCGTCATATCCCGGAATCTCAGCCAGTTCTTCTTCGGTTTTCCTGCGCATCTCCTCGATCAACCGCTTCACTTCTGGCGTTTGCTCGATCCATGCGTCGAGATTGCGCGGGGCTTTGACGATCTTGCGAAACCTCTCAACAGCTTGGTCGTCCTCGATGACGAGGGGTGGTTCGCCGAAGATCTGTTCCATCTCGACTGCGAGTTCGGCTTTATAGGCTCGATGAGAGTCGTCGAGTTTGTCGCCGACTTTGTGATAAAAAGTCCAGGACAGCTCTTTGTAAAGCGTGATCGATTTGGGATTGTAAACCAGCCCTCGGTTGCGAAGATTCTTAATACCGTTTGATACCCAGAGCCAGCGAGCTTCGTCGCTGTACTGACACACGGAGATGTTGTACGCCATATTCCACGCCGCATATTTCCAGACGGTCGGATATCGTGGAGCCAACTTGCACAGCCAATTGGAAAGTTGCATCAATTCGAAGAACCGATTCTCCTCCTTGAGTTCCTCAAGACGAATAAACGCAACGTCGATCGCGAGGGCTCGCAGCGTGCCCAACTTGGTCATCAATGCAATGTCCGGTGGAAGCCCTTCGATCTTGACGTCCATCGTCATCTGTTCATTGCGCCGAATGTCATTGATTGGTCTGACCAGGAGCATTGCCCCCGCCAAACACGCAATCGCAACGATCGACGAGACCAGTCGCACCCATCGATCTCCACGCCTGGCGCTCGTGCGGCCGGCGAGGTACGATTCCATATTCGATTGGGTCATTTGCGCCATCGGTAATCTCGATACGACTTTCTACAGTTCGATGCCTCGGTTCTTAACGCAGTTCCTAACCAGTGTTACAAGGAAACTTCGTCAACTTCCCTTCGCATGAACATCAGGCATCCGGCGATCAATAGGATCGATGTCTTGACAAGGACCAAGCTTCCAATACTCATCAAAACCCACATCAAAGTGACGTTTCGGCCATCGACCAAGAGGTCGAGCGCATTGAACTCGTCAAAATTTGGAATGACGAAATAGATCGCCCGCACGACATTCGCCAACGCAAATTGAGCAATGCCAAATGAGCCTTCGTCGGGAATCCAGCTGATTGAATCGATCAAAAATTCCCTGGTGGTCGCCAGAAGCAAGACGGAAAACGCTCCCAAACATGCAACCGGAAACGAAAACACTGTCGAGAGCGTGACGGAAATGGCCGCGAGAAAAACCAGCTTGCACAGAACCAAACTTAGCGTCCGAATCAGGTTTCCGCCGAACGTTCCAATCGGAAAATAAACTTGGACGGAGTCTTCTCGCTGAAAAACGACCGTGTTGTCATGCTGCAGGTCACCAAACTTGATATATGGATTGATGTTTTCAAATTGAACCTGCAACGTGTTGTCGGGGGCGACGCAGTCGGCCGGAACGCTAACGGTGTGGATTCGATCCATGAAGTCACGGCGAGGAACCGCATAAAGTTTGGTCCCTTTTTCCGGACTGCCGAATTTCCACATGTACTTGATGATTTCGTCAGGGGGGTAGTTCGATACTTGATGCACATATCGTAGGTGGATTTTTGAATCGGGGCTTCGGTCGCATCGGACTTCGTCAAACTCAAAAACGCGAGTTTCTCTGGGCCAAATAACTCGCCAGCGTTCACGCATGCGGGCTTGAATTTGCTTCTTTTCCTGCAATGCACTGTGGTTCGCGAGTCCGGCGTATTTTCCGAGTTCGACATTCTTCTGGTATAGCGCTTCCGCCTCGGCTGCAAAGGACGGAATCTTGTAGTTCGAGGCATGGCGGGCGCTGAGAATTTGTCCCTTCAATCGGTCAGCGTCATACGCGTCCTGGGCTGGTTTGGACGCGAGATACATCGTGCATGCATAAATCAGCAGGCCGGCTTTTGTCAACAGTACTGTATTGATGCAGACGATCCCGACCCAACGCCCAACCACATACTTCCAGCGCGCGATGGGCTTGGTCATAAGCGTAAGGATTTGTTTGCCCGACAAGTCGTCAGAAATCGACTTCGCAAGAAAAATTGAAAGAAACGAAAGCAGCACGCCGACGGCTGTTACCGAGTACGACAGAAATGCCTGCACAGCGCCGCTGACGGTATTGTCGCCCTTGGAGGCAAACGGGAGACCGACGAGAAGCACAACCAGCAAGACGACGAAAGAGAGCGCCACCTTGTTACGGATGCTCTCTGAAATCGTATGGCGGGCAACGGTCCAGATACTACCCATCACCACGATCCTTTTGATCAACCGAATCCTCTTGCCCCAGCAATCCGTCAATCACGCTGCGATCCGCTTGCACAGGCTTTGCCGGTGAAGATGACGGTAATGGTTTGGGTGCGACCTGGGCGGTTTCGCTGGGTGACTGGGGCGACGACTTCGGTTTGGTCAGGTCATCGATGACTTTTTGTGACGGTTTGGGAGGCTGTTTCTTCTCAACAGCCATGGGGACTGGCTCGGTCTTGACATCTTTGTCGGCGGCTTTGATGAGCGACTGAATAATCGCTCCGCCGTCATCGGTCGCGGTACCGAGAAACTCCGGAATAGCGCCAGCCTGCCCTGCTCCAGATGTTGCGATCTTAGCGGCTTGGGCGTCTTCCACGATTTTGAGAAACAGGTTTTCGAGTCGGCCTGTGGGGACGCTCACGTCGATGGGTTTTGATTCGCGCCGCTGGACGACCGATTTGATTTCTTCAATCGTATCGGGACGGAGTTTGTCGGCGCGAATTTGAGTGACGTCCTTTTGTGCGAGCAGTTCCTTGATGGTTCCTTCGGCTTGCACCTTGCCGCCGTAGAGGATGCAGACCCGGTCGCAAACGTCTTCCACGTCGGCGAGCAGGTGGCTACTGAGCAGGATGGTCTTGCCCATGTCGCCTAGACGGCGGATGACATCTTTGATCTGTCGCGTTCCAATGGGGTCGAGTCCGGAAGTCGGTTCGTCCAGCACGAGAAACTCGGGATCGTTGATCAGCGCTTGGGCCAATCCGATGCGGCGGGCCATCCCTTTGGAATATTCACCGATGCGTCGCTTGGATTCGTGCTGCAAACCTACCATCTCGAGCAGCATATCGCGGCGTTCGCGACGGACTTGGCCATGCTGGCGAAACAACCGTCCGTAGAAATCGAGCGTTTCGCGGGCGTCGAGGAAACGATACAGGTACGATTCTTCGGGCAAATATCCGATGCGCTGTTTGATCGCCACGTCGGTCGGGGGGCGGCCAAAAATCGAAATGCGGCCTCGCGTTGGATACAGCAAACCGAGGAGCATTTTGATCGCCGTACTTTTTCCCGATCCGTTTGGACCCAACAGGCCAAACACTTCTCCGGGTTTGATTTCAATATTGAGATCTTGAACTGCCGAAACGCGCGGTCGTCGCCAGAAGTCCTTGAAGACTTTGTTAAGCCCGACGGTCTGAACCACTGGAAGCGATGATTTGGTCATGGTACCGGTGCGTTTCTAAAGTGTATTGCGTCCACCGAAGTCAGTTGGTCAATGTCAGTGGGTCAATGTCAGTTGGCGAAGTCCTCTTGCCGTTTGCCAAAGCTTACATGGGAGGCATGATCGCATGCATTTTCTTCTTAGGCGCGAACTTGTAGCCTTCTGATTCCTTCTGCAGCTTTTCGATTTCATCTCGGGCGGTTCGCTCGGGGTCTGGTTCGATATGGATACGCAACTCATCGGCGCTGCTAGCCACAAAGTGCTTGATCAAACCGTCTTGCTGCAGAAACCTTTGCTTGGATTGCTCCCAAAGGCGATGAACCAACAATTCGGGCGATTCACGATATTCGTCCAAGACAGCCAAGTATTGATCGACATCGCCATTGATCTGTTGAACCACCTGCGTGTAGTAACCGCGGGCCAACCGGATCCGTTGCCCTGCCAATCCGGATGCTTCGTTCTCCAGAATTTCATCGATCTCGGCTTCAAGGGCCAATTGGGTTGTTTCGTCATTTCCTTCGATCGCCGCGTCCAGACGATCGAGCAAACCGATGTGCCTTTCGCCGTCTTTGGAGGTATAGGTCGAAAGATTTTGCCAAGAAATCCCCGCCGTTGCGTTGAGGATTTTGATGCGGTCCTGCTGGGCTTCCTGTACGGACTTATCGCGATCGCTCTGTGCCTTTGCGACGTTGTCGAATGCGCTCATGGTTGGACCCGGCACCGAAGAGTGCGGGATATCCAAAGCCACAACACTCACGCCCGTGCCCAACTGTTCAAGCCGTTCATTCACAATCGTTCGGACCTTGAGCGCAACTTCTGTGGTGAATCCACGAGTGACGTCTTCTGCCGTATAATTGGAAACCAGCACGATCGTCGCATCATCCAACAATGATGTGATCAATGCTTCCACCTCAGTGGTCGATTCGTCGCCGACATTCAACACGTATTGGCGAAGGTTATTGACGCGATACTTAACGTCCCACTGGATATGAACAATGCCGTTGTCTGCCGTCAGCAACGATCCGTCGAGGGCGGGATTGATAATGCCGCTAACGCGAATCTTGCTCAAGGGTTCGTTGATCTGGCCCTCTTTGACCTTGGGCCATTGATTCAAACTGCGAAACGCGTTGTTCTTCTTGGTTGCAAAAATCAGCGTTTCTTCGATGGGGTAAGGAAACGCAACCGATGGCCCCGATTCTCGCACTCGGTTCAGCTTTCCAAATCGGAAGACGACGGCTTCAGAGTCTTCGTCGACGATGCGTACGCCACTCAACGCATAAAGCACGACGAGTATGACCATGACAAATTTGAGTATGTTGAAACTCGCCCGCATGGCGTCTGCGAGGGACTGGTTGGCCGCATCGAGCGGAGCCTCTCCAGGTAGATCGCCTGCTGGCGGGTGATGATGGTGATGCGAGTGGGCCATGAACCTTACCTTGCTTTAGAACCGACTCTTATAGAATCTCAAACGACAGACACGCTCCGACGATTCCGATTAATTTCCGCCGGGTGCCGTTGGTTTTTCAATTCTGGTTTTTTCGTTCCACAAATTGAACGGTTGAATCTCGGTATCCAAGAAGACTTCTGACCGACTGTTGAGAATCAACTCGATTGAACGCAATTGATCGAGGAAAATACGAAGCTCCTCGTGCTCTTTAAATTTCTTGTAGATCTCGCCAACTTCGGAGAGACCCTCACTTTCGATTCTGGCGACTTTGCGTTCGACCATTGCCATGATCCGTCCGCTTGCCGCTTGAGCCGCAGCTCTGATCCGCGTCCCTTCAGCGTCACCTTCAGAGCGGTACTTGTCTGCTTTGACTTCCTGGGTCTTCTTCATGGTCGTGAAGACCGCCTGGGTTACGTTGGCAGGTAAGGCAAGTTGCTTGATGCCAAACATGCAGATCTCAACGCCGAAATCCTTTTGGGCGTCCGTCTCGATGGCGTCCATCATTTCCTGCTCGATTTCCTGAAGCTTTCGATCAGACGCCTTGGTTGATACAAAATCGGAGAAGTTGTGCTTACCAATCACCGCCTTCTTAAGACTGCGGATTCGTGTTCGCAGCGCTTCTTCGCCCGACTTAACTTCGTTGTAGCGCGTGTGGAATTTGTACGGGTCGACGATCCGCCACGTGGCAAACGTGGTCACAATGATCTGCTTGCTGTCGAGCGTGGGGGCTTCTTCGATCCGTCCTTCGAGAAGTCGCAAACGTGTGTCGTACTTCACGACGCTTTGGATCGGCCAAGGCCACTTCAGGTTCAAACCGGCGAAGAAGCTAATGTCATCCTCGTCGATACGGATGGGCTTTTCGCTGGCGTTGCCAAACGTTTTCTTGATCGCCACTTCTGTGGATCGAACCTGAAATGTACACCAGTACATCAGGAGGATGGCCATCAGCAGGACGGCAGCAATGATCGATGGGGTGTTCTTCATATTCGCTTCTCCGCGCAATCGACTTCAGTTCGAACGCGTGTTCCAGATTCGAGGTTACTTGGTTCAGATAAGTCTTTATTCAATACAGATGATTATTCAGTACAGATAAACTGCTACTCGGTCTCAATATCAATCGTGCCAGTTTGCGGCTTGTCATAAATCACTATGACGTTCTTGCTTGGGTCCGTCACAACCACGTATTTGCGAATGTCCGTCAATGATCGTTGCAACATGTCCAAATACTTGCGCACCTTGTAGAGTCGCGGCGCGGATTGGTATGCCGCAATCTCCGCGCTGAACACGGTAAGGTTTCTCTTGGCTTCAGTTACTTCGGAGAGAATTCTCGCTTGGATTTCTGCGATGCGTGATGCGGCTTGACCACCTGCGGGAATGGTCCCACCCTCCACATCAATCGAACCCATCAACAGTTCATTTACCCGATCAATCGAATCTTGCACCTGTTCGGAAGTGGACGATTCGTCCTGGGCGATTCGATCCATTTCGAGGATCGCCCGATCAAGACGCAGGGCGCGATTGCGACTTCCGGCAATAGAGGTCAGGATTTGCTCCGCCTGCCCCCGTGCTTCCTCGATGTGGGCGTCTTTTTCCATCTCAGCTTTGACAACTTCCTGAAATGACTTCGCCACGTCGTCGGTGGGGTGTGCTTCTTGAACTCCGCAAAAAAGAATCTCGATACCCAGATTCAGTTCGTCGGCCCGCTGCTGTAAGATTCGATGCAAGGTCTCATTGATTTCGGTTCGGCCCGGGCCAATGATGCGGTCCACATCCACGCTTGCGGCGTAGTCGGTCAGGACCTGATATGCAATGGATTCCACGAGCCGTTCAGGTTCGTAATACTCATACAGATAGTCGTGCAGGGCCTTGACCCGATATTGAATGTTGACCGAAACCATCAGCAGACCGACGGCGACTGCTTTACCTTCCTCGCGACGAGTCTCTGCGGTGCTTTCGCCGTCAATATCTTGTAGTTCTGATTCGGAATCGAAACTGGTGATGTCCGGGCTGGCCACCACGAGCATCATCTCGGCGTTGAATTCGTGTTTCTCGCCCCAGAGAATCGGTTTCTCACGAGTGACGCCGTCGATGACTTCAGTATTGGCCTTTTTGTCGTGATCGACGGTTGTGCCAACAGTCAGCGTCCGGACGCGATTCACCCGAGCCCGATAGACACAGTCGATGGGCCAGGGGCACTTGAAGTGCAGACCCGGCGACAACACTTCATCGTCTTTTTGCAAACGTTGACCGAATCGCTCAATGACGGCTTGCTCGTCAGCATCAACAAACACAATCGATGACAATGCGATGAGCGCAAATACACCGAAGGCAATCATCGGCGCCATCGCACGCTGCAGAAGTTCGTAGAACCAGGACTTGCTGACCTCGAATCCGAATTGATAGTTGATGGCGTCGGCCAACGATCGGGCGATGCCACCGGTTTCGGTGATTAATGCCAGAAGCCGGCTATCGAAAGCGGGCCTGCTTTCCTGACCAATCGTTCGTGGGCGATAGAAGTCGAGAATAAAGTTCGCTATGAACTCGATTCCCAAGATCAGCATGGTGATACGCAATACGTATGTGACGACCGCTTCGGGATTGGGCAGGTCGCGTCCCTGAAGGGCGATTGCAATCAGAACAAACAGACACGCCATTGCGTTGCCCGCCAGGAAACTCGCTCCCGAGCGGAGCATGCGCCAACCGGGCATGCGGGCCATCCCAGCCGTATAGCGTGAAAATAGAAACGATAGGAACCCCACGCCCCCCACAAAGGCCATCGCAGGTCCGGAATATTGCGTTTCGTGCCACTGCCCACTAAGCGGTGTGCCGTAGGTCCAATTCCAGGCCCAGATCGATGCGCCAATGTGATAAAGGGCGACGAGCAGCGCCGTTGTCGGAACGACCCAGCGCAAGATCCATGCGAGTCGCTTCTTCTCAATCAGGTAGGCTTCGTCTTCGGTATCGAAGATCGCGCCGACGCCCTCTTGCGAACGCGAGTGCTTGAGCTCTTGCGCTTCCAAGCGTTCCTTGGCCGTTCGGCGACGCTGGCTGTAGACGATCGAAATGACCGGCCAAATGATGACGCCGCCGAGCATGAAGCGCGCCGTGGCGAGGATGACTTCGGATTGGCACACCCGACCGACGACGAACATCACGATAAAGAACGTCGCCTGAAAAATGAATCCGACGAGGGCGGTTAGTTGGGCACGCCGATCTTTTAAGACGGAAGAATCACTCATGATGTCAGAATGCGTTTCTCGTTTTTAGTGCTACGTTGGGAAAATCGATGCGCCCGTCGGGGCATCGTACACTTACACTCTACGGAAATCAGAAACCTGCGAACCGGGACGAACAATTGGTGGCAGGTCGCCACTTCCGATGCCAAGCATTCGCCGATTGCACTTCCGACGCGGGGTCTCCAAAACGCCGACCGCGGCGGGGGAGCTTACCGTAATTATGACGCATTGCCAAGGTCGCCAGCCGATCCCGCCACGAACGCAATCGCCTGTCCACAACCGACTTACGGAGTCGATGGTCGGCAATTTGACGCTCCACACAACCGACGGGTGGAAAGCGGTGTCAATGCCGGATTCTCAATGACCGGAGAATCAATTGCGCAATAGGTCAACCGCCTGCCTGGACAGCAGGTAGGAATCGAAGAGGACTGCACCGGACACACTACCCAAATCCGCGCGCTCGCACAATTCATAGCTTCAGAATCATGCCTCAGACGATTGGATTTGGGCTCTCTCTCTTCCTACGCACTTCAAACGCAACAACAGCGATGGCGCAAAACGCCCCCAGTTGATGCGGCTGCCGATGGTACGACCCCGCGCATGGATCGGTTCGCCAACTTGTCGGTTATTTTTCAAGGCCGTTCGGTTTGCGGTTGGAGAGGACGGGAAAGTGCCCCGCTCGTCTGGACGTCGTACCGGTGGTTTCCTATGCTCTCTACGGTTTGAAATCGAGGATTATCCGCGCATGACGAAATTGTTGGCCATCTTGTCTACGACCTTCACGGAGACGATCCGTCAGCCTATTTATGGCATCGTACTCCTGACGACGCTCATGCTGATGCCGCTCAACGTTGGGTTGGCTGCATTTACGTTGGCGGATGACAACAAGCTGCTCTTGGAGTTGGGGCTTTCGACGCTCTTGCTCAGCGGCCTCTTCTTGGCTTCATTCAGCGCTTCGTCAGTTCTTACGCGCGAAATCGAAAACAAGACCGTCTTGACCGTCGTCAGCAAGCCGGTGAGTCGGCCAGTCTTCTTGATGGGCAAGTATTTCGGTTTGATTCTGGCCCTTGCCCTGGCCTACTTCATTGGGTTTGTCGGGTTCTTCATGTCGGTGCAGCACAAAGTCTTGGAAAGCAGCGCGGACGAATGGCATTGGCCCGTGTTGGTGTTCGGTCCCGGGATGCTGATGGCCGTGTTCGTCATCGCCGGCATCTACAATTTCTTCAGAGACAAACCGTTCGTCGGGACGGTATTCAAATTAGGGACACCGCTCTTGACGCTGGGGGCACTCGCCACGTGCTTTTTGGGGCGGGCGTGGGAAGTCGGCCCGTTCAACCTTGGTCCCGTGGGCCTGGACGTATTCAAAGCTGCATTTCTCGTGTTTTGTTCAGTGATGATTTTGACGGCTGTCGCGCTTGCTGCTTCCACGCGGGTGGGGCAGGTGATGACTTTGCTGATCTGTCTGGCCGTGCTGATGGTCGGGCTCATTTCCGACTATCTACTCAGTCAAGCAGCCGAAGCCTCGTCGCTTGCTCGCGCAGCGTACACCATCATTCCGAATTTCAGCTTCTTCTGGATCATCGATGCGGTGAACGCGGAGATGAACATCCCGGCCAGTTACGTGGGACTATCCGCCGCGTACGCAACCTGCATTTCGTTGGCGGCGTTGTTCTTCGGTGCGGCGATGTTCCAACGACGGGAAGTCGGATAGTTCGGCTATCCATCCCTTTGCCGCAACACTTGGCCAAAACTATCACACAAAAAAAGCGTGCCCGACGATTCGCCAGGCACGCCAAGTAGTTATTTCTGTTCTTGCGACTTCCGTCGCCTTCTAACCCGCAGCCAAGTAGCCGGTTTCCAGTGCGTGGCGAATCTTCTTCAGCGCCTTATTTTGGATTTGTCGCACCCGCTCTTTGGTGACGCCGATGATGTTGCCCACTTGCTCAAGTGTTTTGGGCGTGGGGACTTCGGACGGTTTGGGAGCCAGTGCAAAACGCTCGACGATCACCGTCTTCTCGACTTCGGATAGGGCGGCTGCATTGTCCGCGATGATATCCTTAAGTTCCGAAATGCAATCCGATTCCACGCGGGCCCGCTGGCTGTCAACGTGATCGCTCTTTTCGATCGAGGGATCATACTCCACAGGGAACGTGCCCCGATAGCGACTGGCTTTCATCGCCACCCGTGAGAAACTCTTGAGAATCGCGCGGCAGGAATACGTGCTGAACTTGAAGCCGCGTCCACAATCAAATTTATCAACGCTGCGGAGCAACGCCATGTTGCCCTCGCTGATCATTTCGTTGAAATCCACGTTACTCAGACGCGTGCGCTTGGCCATCGCCAATACCAGCGGCATGTTGAGTTCGACGACTTGCGCACGAACCTTCAACTCCCAGTCGCCCCAAGCGATCAACGTCCGAGCGGCTTTCGGTGTGAGTGACCGATCAGCGTAGCGTTCGAGAATCGCACCAATCTTCATCCGCGTTAAATTCAAGCGCAGAAAGAGTTGCTTTTCTTGATCGCCCGTCAACGTCGGCGCCCGAGTCGCCGGCGAAATGCGACCGGCGGTGATTTCCTCCGGAGCCTTGAAACGGCACCCGTCGGCTGGCGTCAATTTCGCCGCGACCCCAAACAACTCGACATCCGCTTTCGCACGATGCAGGTCGGGATGATCCATCGGTGGTACCGGTTCGGTACAAAGGCGATGGATAATCTGCCGATTCTCATCACTGAGCGTGTGCATAAAATCGCCTGTCGGTGGGAGTGGTGAACCGAGTTTTTCCGGCTTATTCCCAGCGGCAGTGGATGTAGCTGTCGTCGATTCTTGTGCTGTCGTTTTGTTTTGCGATTGAGCCATGATTAGTCTCCCTGGCACGCGTTTGCGACTCCCACACGTGTTTGCGACTCACAGTCGCGGCGACGCAATTGGCGAAGCTCCCCTCGTTGGTCCCTCTTCCGGTCCGCCTTGTCTGGGCTCGTACCCTTGAAACTGTCCCCTTGCAGGCACGTCCTCTAATAAATACTACGCACGTCAGGGCCAATAGGATTCGACGATTCCGTCAAAAAATGTCAATTCTTATTGGCCGCTCTCCTTGAGCTACATCTCAACATGCTTAATGGCGCTGACTATCGCAGCACGCTTCCCGTCGGTCCGATTACGTAAACTCGGCGACGGCTTATCAAGACCCGCGCGCAAGCAATCGGGGCGCACGAATCGTACAGTTCATCATGTCGTGGGGTTTCAGTCGTGGGGGGAGCACTGCTTAACAAAAGAAGTATACGACAAAAAAAGTAGATCAGCAAATTGACTTTGGTTCTCGGACTGCAGAAATCAGCGTTTGTATCCGAAACTTGTCAACGTTTGGAATTCAAATGTTCGGTTGTGTCAAACTTGTGTCAAAGCTGCTTCGCAGTGAAGTCGGCAGTATGAATTTTGCGCGAAGAAGTGTCGAACGGTGGCACTTTTCGGCGAATGGCACGAGAAGTTTTTTGAAAATATTTCTTAGACTTGCAGATTTGCGGCCGACCAATTTTGGTTATTGGTTCCTCAGCGCTTCGATTGGGTCAAGTTGGGCAGCTTTCATCGCGGGATACATGCCAAAGAAAATCCCAATCATGACACTCAACCCGAAGCTCAAACCGATCGACCAGAACTTCACGATTGGATTTCCCCAATTGGAAATGTGCGCGAGAACGTAGGCACCGGTGTATCCAAGGATGACGCCGAGAAGCCCTCCGGTCATCGAGATGACTGCCGTTTCAACCAGAAACTGAATCGTGATGTGTCGGCGTTTCGCCCCCAAGGCCCGTCGCACGCCGATTTCACGCGTGCGTTCGGTGACGGTGGCTAGCATGATGTTCATGATGCCGATCCCACCCACGAGCAGCGAAATGCCCGCGATGGAACCCAGCTGATATTGTGAATTTTTCTTCTTCTTCTCGGCGAGTTGCAGGGTCCGGTAGGGGACCACAATCTCGTAATCGACCTTCTCATGAAACAATTGGAACGTTCGACGAGCCACCTCCGATACCGCGATGACGTTCTCCGTATCGTCCACCGCGAGGTACAGCGTGGTCAGATCGACCCGCTTGAATTCACGTGAACCCGACGAGCTCTTGGCCGTAATGTCGCCGAACTGCTTGGTTGCGACGCTGAACGGGATGAAGATGTCCATGTTGATGTTGCGATCTTCGACGCCCTTTCTCGGAGTGCCAGCCGTCTTGACCCGTTCGAGCACACCGACAATCTTGAACGGCGCAGTCTTACTCGGAGTGGTCACGTAGAGGTTCTTCTCGAGCGGGTCTTCAATGCCAAAGAGCAACTCTCCAACGTCAGCCCCAACAACACACACGGAGCGCCCACCCGACTCATCGCTCGCACTCAAAACTCTGCCTCGGGCCGCTGTTGTGTTGACGGTATCAAAGAGGTCTGGCGTGGTTCCATAGACATTGGTTTCAATTCTGCGGTCTTTGTGACGGACCGAGAACGCCACTTGCTTGACTGGAACAACGCGATCGAGATGTGGGATGGTCTCTTCGATGACTTTCATGTCATTGTAAGTGATTCCATACGCCAACATTCGTTGGCGCTCGTTCGACACTTCGATCTCGGCTTCGGGCTTAATCGAATTGACGACGATGTTCTGCGTGCCCAGCAACTGGATCATGCGCATCTCATCCGCCGACGCCGTCTCGCTGATCGACAACATGCAAATGACCGCCGCCACACCAAAGATGATTCCCAATGCCGTAAGCATCGTCCGCAGCTTGTGTAAACGGAGGCTGCTCATTCCGAG
>BQJS01000034.1 GCA_021604825.1 Phycisphaerae bacterium
GTTTCGGCTGATGCGGTCGAGAGCGCTGGTGGTGATGTCGATTTTCGGGCACGCACCAGCACCCAAGATAAACCACTGACCGAACGGTCAATCAACCGCCGAGGAGAGCAATCAACATGCCGGAATCCAACGGCAATGGCAACGATCCCAAGAAGCCAGATCCGAACAAGAAGACGCCACCGCCTAACATGAAAATGCCGTCGCGCGGCGTGGCGACGTGGATGGTGTTTCTGGCGCTTTCGCTTCTGCTGGTGGTGGTGTTCGCCAAGGGGTTTGACAGCCCCAAGCAGATCACCATCAACGAATTCGAAAAATACGTTGACGATGGTGCGATCGATAAGCTTACGATCAAAGAAGATCGCATCGTTGGCATGCTCAAGCCCAATGAGCGCAATCCAGTCGCCGAGTCCCAGCGTTTTGAAGTGCTGTATCTTCCGCAGGCGATGGACTACGCCTGGATCAAGCGGATCACCGAAAAACTCCCCGACGCCAAATTCAAACGTGAACCGCGCAGCTACTGGGTCGATTTTCTCATTGCCATGCTGCCGTGGTTGTTCATCTTTCTGTTTATCTACCTCTTCGTGTTCCGCCAGATTCGCTCGGCGGGTGGTGGTGGAGGCATCCTTGGCAACTTCGGTCGCTCGCGTCATAGGGTGACGTCGAAGGAACACGTCAACGTGTCGTTCGCCGACGTCGCTGGTATTCAGGAAGCCAAGGAAGAAGTTCAGGAACTCATTGAGTTTCTAAAGAACCCCAAGCGATTCCAGCGGTTGGGTGGACGCATTCCGCGCGGCGTGCTTCTCGTTGGCCCGCCCGGGTGCGGTAAGACGTTGATGGCCAAAGCCATTGCAGGAGAAGCAGACGTTCCGTTCTTCTCGATCAGCGGTTCCGACTTTGTTGAGATGTTTGTCGGTGTTGGTGCGTCGCGCGTTCGCGATCTCTTCAAGCAGGCCAAAGACAACTCGCCGTGTATCATTTTCCTTGATGAAATTGATGCCGTCGGTCGTCGTCGCGGTGGAAACTTCGGTGGTGGCGGACACGACGAACGCGAGCAAACGCTCAATGCCATCCTCGTTGAGATGGACGGGTTCGACACGTCCGATCAAGTCATCGTCATCGCAGCCACCAACCGCGTGGACGTGCTTGACCCAGCCCTGATTCGTCCGGGTCGTTTTGATCGCGAAGTCAGCGTGTCATTGCCCGACGTTCAGGGGCGTTATGAAATCCTAAAAGTTCACGCCCGCAAGGTTCGCTTGGGACCAAACGTGGACATGCGCCGTCTTGCCCGTGCCACGCCGATGTTCAGCGGTGCGGAGTTGGCTGCGATCATCAACGAGTCGGCGATCATCGCGACGATGGGCAACAAAGATTACATCGAGATGGTCGATCTCGAAGAGGCCCGCGACAAAGTTCGCTGGGGTCGCGCCCATCGCAGTCGTCAGGTCGATGAGCATGACAAGAAGGTCACAGCCTATCACGAAGCTGGCCACGCGATTGTTCAGGTGTTGGTCAAAGACGCCGACCCGCTTCACAAGGTCAGCATTCTTTCGCGCGGTCCGTATGGGGGGGCGACCTTCTCATTGCCTGAACGCGACCGTATGGTCTATACGAAAGAGTACCTCACCGCGATGATTCAAGTCGCCTTTGGTGGCCGCATCGCAGAAGACATGTTCTTCGGTGAGATCAGCAGCGGTGCGTCGATGGACATCAAGCAGGTGACCGCGATCGCCCGGCAGATGGTTAAAGAATACGGCATGAACGAATCGCTCGGTTTCGTTTACTACGGTGACGAAGAGAGTGAAATGGGCTTGGGTCGTCAGTCGTATTCCTCAAAAACCGCCGACCGCATCGATCAGGAAATCAAGAAACTGATCGACATGCTTTACGAACAAACGTCGAAACTGATGGCCGACAACCGCGAGGTCCTCGAAGCGATCGCAGAAGCGTTGCTCAAGTATGAAACGCTGACGGGCGACGACGTTCACGCGATTATTCGGGGCGAGACTTTGGAGCGGCCTACCATCTCCGATATTCTCGATTCGGAGCAATCCAAGCCCGGGTCGGCCGTCGGTAAAGCAAAGCCTGCCGATTCCGAGTCGGATGCCGGTTTGGACCTTGGTGGTGGAAGCCTGCCTGCACCCGGCTAGCGGTAGCTCACGAGTGATCGTCCAGCTCGCGCTTTGTCGTCATTCCCGCGGAAGCGGGAATCCAGGTCTTGTGATCCTCGACAACCGTTCTGGACTCCCGCGAGCGCGGGAGTGACGAGCTTGGTCGTGTATTGGCGTCGCGGTGTGTTCCGAATCGTTCCTGAGGTTTCGCTACTTCCACCCGTCAAAGTGCAGCGGGCACTCGCCGCGTTTGCAGATACCATCGGTGACTTCGTAGGTTGCATGATTGGCGTTCGCTTCTAGTTTCCCGTCGGTTGCATCACCGCGATAGTGGACGCCTCGACTTTCCTCCCTGACATTCGCCGCGGCTGCGACGATCCGGCCCAATTGAAGCATGTTCTGAACCTCCCACCCGTCCGGTGAATCAAACGTCTTGTCGAGCATGAACTTGCTCCAGAAGTCGATGATTTCGACGGTCTCGGTCAGGCGGTCGCCATTGCGAACAATGCCGGCGTTGCGCCACATCAATGCCCGCAAGCTCTGCTGGATGTCGGCCAGGTCGAGCATGGTTTTGGATGAATGCGGTTTCGTGTTGCTTAGTCGCGCCGGCCTAACGCCATTGCCATTCTTCAGGTCAAGCACCGCCGACTCGCCGGCGATCTTGCCCATCACCAATCCTTCGAGCAGAGAATTGCTGGCCAATCGATTGGCTCCGTGCAATCCGCTGCATGACACTTCACCGCATGCCAACAATCCCGGTAGCGTCGAGCGCCCTTGGTTGTCGGTTACGATGCCCCCGATGGAATAGTGGGCGGCGGGCCGAATTGGGATCAGGTCGGTTCCCACGTCGATGCCGAATTCTTCGCACGTTTGCGTGATCGTCGGGAAGCGCTTTTCGAATTTCGATTTCTCAATATGCCTTACGTCGAGAAAGACGTTGGTGCGTCGTGTCTTGTGCAGGCGATCGACGATGGCGCGACTGACGACATCGCGCGGTGCCAACTCGGCGTCCTTGTGATAGTCGGGCATGAATCGAGTGCCGTCGGCTTCGACGATATGGGCCCCCTCACCGCGCGCCGCTTCTGAAATCAGCGCCCGCGTTGCACCCGCGACGTATAACGTGGTCGGATGAAACTGCACGAATTCCATGTCGGCGATTTTCGCGCCAGCCCGCAGCGCGACGGCGATGCCATCACCGGTGATCTCCGGTGGGTTGGTGGTTTCGCGGTAGATGCGACCGTACCCACCGCTCGCGAGGATCGTTCGTGCTGCCCAGATCAGTTGATGCCCGTACTTCCGATGAAACGTCACAGCCCCGACGCACTCGCCATCGACGGTGATCAGGTCGATGAGAAAGCAGTTTTCGAAGATGCGGACTTTGCTCTTGGCGCGGGCTTGTTGTGTGAGGTGTTCGCTGAGCGCCTTTCCAGTGGCGTCACCTCCGGTATGCAGTACGCGGGCGGCGCGGTGTCCACCTTCCAAACCCAGGGAGAATTCACCGTCCTTGCTGTCGAACGCCATCTTCTGATCGATCAAATCGCCGATGCGGGCGACACCTTCGCGGCAGATCAATTCGACGACGTCGCGATGATTCATCCCCGCTCCGACGGTCAGGGTGTCTTCGATGTGTTGTTCGATCGAGTCGGTTGGATCCATGACAGCCGCAATACCGCCTTGTGCCCAATAGGTCGCCGAGTCGGCCATCTTGCCCTTGGTTAGTAGCAAGACGTTGGACCCTTCGCTTGCGGCTAGGGCCGCGGACAAGCCCGCCACCCCGCCACCGACCACCAGCACATCGGTCAGCACGTGTCCCATTCGGGTCGAATCGAAATTCGTCAAATATCGCGAGATCGGAAATGGTTTAGTCATGCCCGCCATCGTAGAAATTCTTGCGACCGACGGCAACGGCAGATCAGAACGTTGCGCGAGGGGGTGGCCTGTACGCTTGGGGTGGTGCTATAATTCCGCCATAGCGAAGAATACTCTCCCCAATCTGATTTCATCAATCACCCTGAAGGTACCCGATCCATGACCTTACGAATCGTGTTGTTGTTGGCGGTTGCCATGGTAGCCGGCTGCGAACCGGAAGTCGTCGAACCCGGTCCCGGCGATGATCCCACACCGGCGACTGGCATCGCCAAGATGGACCTTGCCGTCACCGCAACGGATGCTGGCGTGCTGACGCGCGTCTATGGTTCGTCGGGCGACGGTCGACGGGGTCTGCCGGTGGCGGGTGGGTTTGATTGTGACGGCGATGGATTTGTCGATACAGGGTTTGCGTCGATCCAAGCCAGTCCGTTGGACCGCCAGGGTGCGGGTGAAGTGCTGCTCGTGTTTGGCGACGGTACGATCGGTGGCGATCTCGATACGTTTGGATTCAGTGAGCGCGTGCTCAAGATTGCGGGAGCGGCAGAGCTTGAAGTGACGGGCGCCGAAATCTGGATGGATGACGTCAACAATGACGGCACCGGCGATCTGCTGATTTGCCGGCAGAATTTTTCACCGACGGAAGATCGCCGCGGTGCGGGGGCGCTGTCGATCATCTTCGGTTCGTCAGCACTGCGCGAACATGCCGAATCGCAGACGTATCTCGACTTCGCCAATCCGCCCGACAACATTTCGATCCTCACGTTCGTAGGTGTGGCTGCGTTCGATCGATTGGGGATCTGGACACGGACGGGCGACGTGACTGGTGATGGCATCGTGGATATTATCGTTGGCGCCGACGAAGCCAACCAAGGCGAAGAAGCCAATGCCGGCGAAGCGTACTTGATTCGCGGTGGCGCGCACTTGACTGGAATGCAAACGATCGACCTCGCCAATTTCGGAGCCACCGAACTTGCCGGGAACATTCTTAAAATTCTGCCGCCACCCGCTGCGCGCAATTATCATCTGGGAGCCACCTGCAACATTGCCGACCTCGATGGCAACGGTCGCGGTGATGTGTTACTCGCCGCAGCGTTGACCCGTGCGGGGGCAGGCATTCGTGTGTCTGGCGCGTTGCCGGGAACGGGGGCGGCTATCGGCGGGGCACCGAATGGCAGCTTGTACATTGTCTGGGACGATAACTTTGCCAGCGGCGCGTGGTCTGTTGGCGAAACGATCACGATCGACGAAGGCTCGGAATCCGTCACCACCATTCGCGGCGCGGAAGAAAATGGTGCCTTTGGTGAAGAGATCGTTGGGGGATTGGACTACAACGGCGACGGATTTGCAGATCTGTTCTTGGGCGATCTGGTTGCCGACGGGATCAATGGCAACAGTGCCGGTCGTGGTTACATCTTCGATCGAGCGAAGACTTTGCGCGGTCTCGATTTCGTCATCAACGCACCGCCGGAAAGTGTCAAAGTAACCTTAATTGAAGGTCCGACGCGCGATTCGCTGGGTGGCGACACGCTGGCACATGGCGATTTCAACAAAGATGGTATCGCGGACTTGGCGGTCGGAAGTCCGCACGGCAATCCGCAAGACCGACTGTCAGCCGGTGTCGTGCATGTCTTGATCGGGCAGACCAAAGGCTGGCCTGACGTGATCGACTTGGCGCAGATCGAAGCCGCCGACTCGGGAGTTGACGCCGTTTCGATCGTGGAGGGAGCGTTCGGGTCGGCCACCCGCGATGCCGGCGACACCCTTTGCTACAGTGCAGCCGCGGCTGACCTCGATGGCGACGGATACACCGATTTGATCGTCAACGAGATGGCTGGCAACGGATTGGCCGACGATACGGTGGACGTCGGCAACATGCTTTTGATCAGTGGAGCAGCACTATCGGACTTTCCTCAAGACGACGCCTCATAGAGGTAGACCAAGCTCCGATAACCAGTTCGCAAGTCAACGGTCCGCGTGTCAATGCCGATAGATTGGGATGACACGACAGTTGCTGCAAAAATGTCGTTGGGCCACCGGTTTGCGCGCCGCTGCAATCGCTTGCGTCTGCGCGACTCTGCTTTCGGTCAGCTCGGCCCGCGCTGACGATCACAATTCAAACGAACCAGCGAACATCAGTCGCATCATTCACACATTTGATTTCAACGAGCCCAAGAACTTCGACACCATTCCGCGCTACTGGATACGGTTTCCCGATGCGACCATCGGCGACCCAAGCTTCCCGCGTTACACCGAGGCCAAGTTCGACAAGGAGATGGGCCACCACGACAACCCGTCGTTTTATCTGGAGTCCAAAGGGCAAAGCATCGGGTATCGCTATGTCGGTCCAGAAACGCGAATTCGTCCGGGGACGTTTCGCGTGCGCGGGTGGATCAAAGCCGACGCCCTGCGCCACGGACGGGCGGCGATCAGCGCGTACTTTGTCGACTGGAACGGTCGGTACATCGGCGACACTCAGAAATACAGCCGCTTGGTCGGTGGTGCGGTTGACGGTAATGATTGGCAGCAAGTCGAAATCGAACTGAAGGATGTGCCCGTCGGGGCGCAGTTCATTGGAGTAACATGTTGGTTGGTCCAGCAGGACGTTTGGCGCGATGGCAAAGAGCCGCATCGTCACATCGACCACATGGACATTTTCGGTGGTGCGTGGTTCGATGACATCGAGATCATTGAGGAGCCGTTCGCGGAATTGAAGCTCAGTCATCCCGGAAACATCGTCCACGCTGGGGAGGTTTGCGAAATCCTCGCGACGGTTGCGGACGATGTTGCAGACGGCCTCGTCGCCACGCTGATGGTGCATGACGAATCGGGGAAAGTGCTTGCCAGCCAATCAATTCCGGTCAGAGACTTCGAAGAGCGACAAGCGACCATTGTGACTCTGCCCGAGTTGACTCCCGGTATCTACAACTCGAGTCTGACGGTGCGAAGTGGCGACGAAGAAGTTCTCAAGAGGACGCTGCGGTTCGCCCAACTTGGGAAGTCGCACCATCCGCCAGGGCAAGTGTCGCGAAGAATGGGCATCACGCTTAAGAGTCTTCCGCACGATGAAATTGCAGATGTACACGCCCTGTTCGATGCATTGGACGTGGGGATCGTCAAGATACCGCTCTGGGGCGGTGATCAAACGACCAGCGATTCCGATTCACGGGCACTGCCCAAGACCATGAGCCTATTGCTTCGGTTGCAGGTCGAGGTGGTCGGGCTTTTTGGCGGTCTACCCAACGAACTTGCTCAGTCGCGTTTTGAGCACAACCTGACGCTGCTCGATGTGCTTTCCGACGATCCACGCGGGTGGCGGCCTTTCTTGGACGACATCGTCGCACCGCATGCCAATGTTTTTCGATCGTGGCAGCTCGGCGCGGATGGTGATCTGTCGATGGTGGATGATCCGCGTTATGGAAATGCGATTGTCGCTCTTCGCCAGGGCATTCACGAAATGATCGCAGCCCCCGACATCACCGGTATCCAATCGGCGTCAGTCTATCCGGATGGGCCACGCCTCGACGTTGAGAATCTTTCCGTTCACCTGCCGGAAGATATCTACCCGGAGCACATTGCGGATCACCTGGGCGAGTTCATTGAGGACGGACGACCCAAGGACGGATATGACCTCGTCTGGGCGTCGGTTGGGTCGGGTGTAGATCTCGATGCCCAATCGATTGGTACGTGGGCGCTTCGCATTCTCGAAGCGCGCTGGGCGGGTGTTGACGCGGTGTTTGCAGCCCAACCTTGGACCACGCGGCGATCGCCAACTGGACTCGTCTCCGAACCTACGCTGGCGTACCTGGCCTTTCGGACGATCGCCGACATCGTCGACGATAAGATTCCGTCGCAACGACTCGATCTGGATTTGTCGGCGAAGGCAATGACATTTGTGCGCGGCGACGAAAGCGTGTGGGTGATTTGGGATCCAAAGGCTCCGCCCGAAGGTCGTTCGCTATCGATTCAACTGGGCTCGGCTAGGGAGATTGTCGACCTGCTCGGACGCCAAGTTTCTGCAAAGAGGCTGAGGGATGGCCGACATGAGTTAATCATTGGGCGGTCGCCAATTTTTGTGGTTGGTTCGCAGCGATGGCTTCCCGCGTTTCGCGCTGGGGTGCAGCTTACACCTTCACACGCTGATTTTGCGCTGGATGCTCGCGAGCATACCCTGAAGGTATCCAATCCAAACGACGTAGCGATGAATGGCATGATCGTGTTGGCATCACCTGAGGGTTGGACCGTCGAGCCATCTCGCATTCAATTTTCGATTTATCCAAACGAAGTGAAGGAATTCGCCGTTGCGATTCGGCATCCGAGCAGTGAGTCGGCTGGCATTAAGCAACTGTTCGCAAACGTAACGCTCAACTCGACTCAGAAGTACTACATGGAGATTCCCCTGCTGTTTGATCTGGATCTGCAAGACGTCGACGTTTGGGGGTACGCCGTGATGGACGGTGATCGACTGGTGGTGCGGCATGGGATGACCAGTCGAGCCGACGTACCGATCAGCCTCCGATCGTTCGCAACCTATCCCGGAAGAAGTCGCCAATATCGGGTGATACACGAATTGCTACCGGGTCAAACGCTCGCCACGGAATATACCTTCAGCGACGTCGAATCGACGGTTGGAAAAACCATTCGACTCGGGCTGCGAGAAGTCAACGGTCCCCGCATCCACAACCTGCAAATCGACGCTCCCTAAGCCGCCCAACGAACACAATCGCAGCATCGTGCGTATGACTAGACTGTGCCCAAGGCGTTGGTTATGCTCTCCGTTGCGAGCTTGCGAAGGTTGGCTCTTGAAACTACCAGATTCGGTGATTTCGCATACTTCCCCCTCAATTCAAAGGATCATTCGTTATGAAAACTATCTCATCGAAAGTGCTGGCCGCGGCAGTGCGAAGCGCTTCGTTTGAATTGAGACGACAGACCCCGCTTCGAGTGTTGGTGGTTGCGATCGCGGTGGGCACTTTTGGGCTGTCGGGTTGCAAGAAGTCAGAGTCCGATTCGGGTTCGACTGATTCCTCCGACTCGACTTCGCAATCAAGCGGATCGGAAACAGCCCATACGCCAACGCCGCCGCCAACGCTTCCAAAGGTTAAGCCACCCGCCGCGGTCACCAAGGAACCAGACAAGAAACCGACCGAGGAGCAAGACAAGTCCGTCGCCAAGTCATCCACGCCAAGTCGTCAACCGGCTTCATCGCCTGCGCCCAAGAACCAACGGTTTGAGTATGACCACGATGCACTGGTCGAGAAGTGTCGCGACGCCGGATTGCCCATTCCGCCAGACCTGACGGCGCTCAAGACTGATCTGGCCGCGTTGATTCACGAGCAGGTACTTACGTCGTGCGCGTCCGGAAGCGCCGAAGACATTGGGCGACTAGGTTCCATGTACCTAGCGATCGCCACCAACCGTGAAGAGTCATCGCTTGCAGTGGATTGCTACACGAAGGCCAAGGAACTGGCCCCCAAGAGTCACAAGTGGCCTTACATGCTCGCCCGATTGTTTCTCAATCGCAATTCCGATGTGCGCGGCAGGCTTGAGTTGGAACGCACGATCGAACTTGAGCCCAACTATGCGATGGGTTACGGGTGGCTTGGCAATCTTTGTCTCAAGCAGGAAAACGGCGCGGAGGCGAAGGAGTTCTTCACCAAGTACATCGACCTTAAACCCGAGGATGCTTTCGGATACTGCGGACGCGCCGCAGCATTCTTGAATCTAAATGACCTGGAAGCGGTGAAAGCCGATCTCGACCAGGCCATGGAACTCGATCCGAGTATGGGGTGGTCGTACGTACTTTTGGCTCACTACCTTGAGAAAACGGGTGAAGGTGTTCTTGCGAGGCAGGCGATGCACAAGGCCTCCACGCTGCCGATTCGCCCCGGAATGTTGCTGCGCGATCCATTGTCCATCGATCGATGGCGGAGTCTTGGTGCCACTGAAACTGCCCTGTTGGAATTGGGGCGGCTTGCTCAAATGCGCGACATGCCAAGTGCGCGGCGGCTTAGCGAGTTACTGCTCTCTGATCATTCTGAGAATCCTGTCTTGATTCTGGGCCTTTCGCGTTTTGAACTTTTTCAAGGCAAGTATGAAGACTCACTCAAACTGGCCATGCGCGCCAAAGAATTGGATCCCGATGCGCCCGAGACCCATGAAACCATCGCGCGATGTAAGTTGGGCCTTGGAGAGACGGACGAAGCGCTGGCGGCTGCTGAGCGCGCTGTGGAGTTAAACGGCGATGCTGATTATTGCCACCGTGTAAAGGGCGATGTTCTTCTGGCCATGGGCCGCCTCGACGATGCGAAGGCGTCATTCATGCGCGACCGCGAGCTAAACCCAGGGCGTCCACAAACCGCCCAGACCATTGCAAACATCTGGTTTCGTCAAGAGAACTACGAGAAGGCGAGAGAGTTTTACGAGAAAGCCCTCCTCGCTGCCAAGGTTGGCAACCACCCCCCCAAGACGTTTGGGCCCTTGTTTGCAGGACTTGGGGAAATCGATCTTCGTGAAGACAAGTTGGACATCGCGATCACACACTTCGGTCAGGCGATCGCCGCCGATCCGGGATACGTTGATTCATTCATGTCGCTGGCGAAGGCGCTCATCGAACAAGATCGGGGAAATGAAGCACTTGAGTTCTGCGATCAAATCCTCGCCAATCGACCTGAGTTCATGGTCTACAAGCTCATGCGTGTCGAAATCCTCGATCGTCTTGGAAAGTCCAAGGAAGCGCTCGCTGGAGCCGCCGAATTGGTCAAGTTTTATCCTGATTCTGCGGATGCATTTTTGGTGGCGGGCCGGGTTCTCAACACCAACAAGATGTTTGACCGAGCCGAAGTGAGTTTCAAGCGGTCCGTCGATTTGGCACCGGGATCAGAAAAAGCCCGCGTCGCCTACGTCGAATTCTTATTGAGTCAGAAGAAAAACAAAGAAGCACTTAACGCTTCCGAACAAGGGTTGGAAGTTTTGCCCAAGTCAGTGCGACTCGCCAATACGGCCGGTTGGTTTCGCGCGACGATCGATGACGAATCGCTGCGCGACCCACAAGCCGCCATCAAATGGGGGGAACTCGCATGTGCTGGAACAAATCGCAAACTCGCCAGCTGTTTGGATACGCTCGCTTGTGCATATGCGTCAGCTGGTCGATACGACGATGCGGTAAGTACTGCCCAAGAGGCCATCGAATTGGCTAAGACCAATCCGCTATTGGGCGAAGAGTTGATCAATTACGAAGCTCGGTTGGCGTTGTTCAAGAGCGGCAAGCCTTACATTGAGTCAGCCGAGTAGATTCTCTCAAACGCGTTCAAATGGTTCGAACATCCGCAGGTAGTCGTCCTGGCAGAAGCGGTCCGTCATGCCCGCAATGTAATCACATACCACCCGATGCACGCCCTGTTCGTCAATGCGGCTGGTGAATCGTGGTGGCAGCATTGCGGGATTCTCCACGTACGCCAGAAACAACCGCTCGATGAAACGCCGCGCCTTGGCATCCATCCGAACGAGTCGATGATGGTGGTACACATGCTCGACCAAGAACGCTTCCAACTCGTTGAGCTGCGAATTTCGTGCCTCCGATAGCGCAACCAAACCTTCCTTCAACAGCCGAATGTCGTCGACGAGTTTGGGATCGTGCTCTGCGATGCGCTTGTTGGTTTCTTCGACGACGTCGGCGATGAGCAGATTTTGGAGTCGATCGAGCACCGGTCGGCGGACAGCCGCAAGGACCAGGTCGGGATACTGCTCGCGGACGGGGGCCATCGCTTCCGCCCATATAGCGACACTTGCCAAATCGCTTTCGTTAACCAGATTCGCGGCGATGGCGTCTTCCAAGTCGTGCCCGTCGTAGGCGAGTCGGTCGGCGACGCACGCGATTTGCCCTTCCAACGACGGGAGATTTCCGCATTCAAAAAAGTCCCAGAGGGTGGGGTTGCTGCTCGCGCCCTCGGGTCGGTCGTACTTGGTGCTGTGTTTGATTAGTCCTTCGCGGGTTTCAAAGGTGAGGTTCAACCCGCGGTGTTCGGGATACGGGTGCTCAAGATAGTCCACCACCCTGAGGGCGTGCATGTTGTGTTCAAACCCGCCATGGTCGGCCATCAGATCGCGCAGCGCCACTTCGCCCGCATGGCCAAACGGCGGATGCCCGAGGTCGTGGGCGAGTGAGATCGTTTCAGCCAATGTCTCATTAACGCCCAACGCTTTGGCAAGGACTCGGGCGATGCCAGCCACCTCCAACGTATGCGTCAGACGCGTCCTGAAGTGATCGTCTTCCAGCGTGACGAAGGCTTGCGTTTTGTATTCCAAACGTCGAAACGCTGCACAACCCGAAACCCGCCTGCGATCCAATTCAAACACGTTGCTGAACGGGTCGGGAGACTCGTCAACCTGCCGGCCATTACTCTGATCGGGGTGGCACGCATATGACTCTAATTGGAATTGAGACACGGATACCTCGCTTCTGAACCGAAGGCGTCGAACGACGCGTCAACCATCGACAAATCCCAATTGTGTCGCCGCTTCCCTGAGGCGTTCGTAGGCAGCGTCGAGTCCGTCTGGTATGACCCGAGTTGCACCCAGGACGGCCATGAAATTGGTGTCGCCATTCCAACGGGGAACGACGTGGTAGTGCAAATGGTCGGGGACACCCGCACCGGCGCAGCGCCCCAGGTTGCATCCGATGTTAAAGCCGTCGGCATTGAAGGCGGTGCGAACGACGTTGGCCGCATCGTAGGTTAGCTTGGTGAGTTCGTTATGTTCGTCGGCGGAAAAGTCGGAAGGCTCGCCGCTGTGCCGCTTTGGGGCGATGAGCAGGTGACCGTTGGTGTAGGGGAAACGATTGAGCATGACCAGCGCGCCTTCGGTCCGCCAAAGGACATGGTGCTTTCGATCTTCGGCGGGGTTTTCAAAGTAGGCACAGAAGAAGCAACCGCCATCACCACCGTCGTCGTCACCGAGCGACCGGATGTATTCCATTCGCCAGGGGGCCCAAATGTTCTCGTTGAATTCCGCCATCGCTTTTCCGATTCAATTCCCAACAAGAGTCTATCTGCATCAGGAAGCGCCGACAACGGCTCCACCGTTGCAATCATCGCATTTGAGGATACACTCCATTTTCACCCATGAGATGAATCAAATGAACATCAACAGACATCGAAACTGGATCTTCGCGGCCTCACTGATGCTCGCAATCCTGACCGCATCGGGTTGCAAGGAGAACGCGCGACTTGCCGACCACGACGTGCGCGCCCGCGAGGTGCAGACGGTTGAAGCGTATGGCCATGTCCTTGACCAGACGGCATCACCGGGCGACGTCGTTTACGTATTCCTCAAGGCGGTTCTCGATGACTACGATGCCGGCAACGATTCCGTAAAGCGTGAGTTGGCCTTCGATACGCAACTGGGCACGCTTGCCACGGCGACGATCAAGAAGAAGCTTGCACGCAATTCTCAAAATGAGAGGCAAGTGCTTGAGAGTTTTTTCATGGCCGCCCGTCGATTCGCGCCAGTCGTCGGCCACTACCGCGAGACGTTTCGCGAAGACTATGAATCCCTGACAGCCCGGATGCTGTCGACCGGGTCCGGGAGTACTGACGGTTCCGCGTCGATTGTGCGGATGAATCTCGACCACCCCGACCCCGAGCAGCGTCCGCAAGGCAATGTCGTTGCCCGCTTCGACATGGTGCGCGAAAACGGTTATTGGCGCATCTGGTGGGTCAGCTTTGAAAGCGCCACCCGCGATTGGAAGAAAGAGAAGCTCAACGGGCGGCCGCTATCCGAAATTGCCAGGCAGAAATCCGGCACCGCCAAGCCGTAGCAGCCTCTCTCGTGACGTGCCGGGATCGTTCGCTCAGCATTTTTCAAATCCGGTCAATTCATGGATACGAAATCCATCATTGTCAAAGGCGCTCGCGAACACAATCTGTGCGGTGTGTCGCTGACCTTGCCACAGAATAAATTGATTTGCTTCACCGGCGTGTCGGGAAGCGGCAAGAGCAGCCTGGCGTTCGATACACTCTTCGCCGAAGGACAGCGCCGCTACATCGAATCGCTCAGCGCGTATGCCAGGCAGTTTCTCGGTCAACTTCCCAAACCCGACGTCGACTTGATCAGCGGACTTAGCCCCACGATTTCAATTCAGCAGCAGTCGAGTGGTTGGAACCCGCGCAGCACGGTGGGCACCGTCACGCAGATCCATGATTTTCTGCGGGTGTTATTTGCGCGCCTTGGGCGGCAACACTGCCCGATGTGCAGCAAACCGATCACCGCGCAAACACGCGAACAAATCGTCGCCCGCATTCAGAGCATCGGCAGCGGTCAAAATGTGATGATCCTTGCCCCGGTCGTACGTGGTCAAAAAGGTGAGTTCCGCGATTTGTTTTCGGACATGCTCAAACGCGGATACGCCCGAGCCCGAGTCGATGGCAAGATCGTTCGCCTTGCCGACGATCCGATGCTGGACCGCAATATTCGCCATTCCATCGAAGTCGTCATCGATCGAATCAAGTTGACGAAGTCGGGTCGAACGCGGCTTCACGATGCTGTCGAGCAGGGGTTGGGATTGGGCGACGGGGCAATCGTCGTTCAAACAACAGACCATCCCAGCAAGACAAAACCCAAGTCAGGTCAGCCGGAAGATCTCGTGCTGTCGGCGAAGTACGCATGTACCAAGTGCGATCGTAGCTTTGAACCACCCACACCCCAGATGTTCAGCTTCAATTCGCCGTCGGGCATGTGTCAGGCGTGCGATGGACTGGGCGAGCGATTCGACTTCGATCCGGAATTGCTCGTTCCCAATCCCAAGAAGTCATTCTTAAAACTCGCCGTCGAGCCGATGCGTACGCGGATCGGGCGCTGGCGGCGGCACATCTATCGTGGGGTCGCAGAGGCTGTCGGTTTCGATCTGGACAAGCCGTGGAAAGATTTGCCGCAGAAGGCCCGCGATGCGCTGCTGTTTGGCACAGGCGATTTGCACGTGACCTACACATGGCGCACACGTGGGAATGTTTTGAAACACGGCGGTGAGTTCGGAGGCGTCATCGCTGATCTTCGCGGCAAGTACCGAAAAGCCAAGTCGGCGTTTGTGCGGGCGTACTATGAAAAGTACATGCGTCGTAAGTCGTGCGATCGATGCGACGGGGCGCGCTTGAATCCACAAGCCCGGTCGGTGTTGATCGGTGGGATGACACTACCACAAGTGTCCACGATGACCATCGGCGAAGCAGCTGACTTTTTTGCGAACCTCAAGCTTAGCGATTTGGAGCAGTTCATCGCCGAGGATGTGTTGAAAGAGATCAACCATCGGCTCGGTTTTCTGGTGGACGTCGGGTTGCATTACCTGACGCTGGATAGAACCGCGCCGACGCTTTCGGGTGGCGAGTCGCAGCGAATACGATTGGCCTCGCAGATCGGGGCTGGCTTGGTGGGGGTGCTGTATATCCTTGATGAACCGAGCATTGGATTGCACGCGAAGGACAACACACGGCTGCTCGCTTCGTTGGAGCGCCTTCGCGATGCCGGAAACACGGTGGTTGTGGTCGAGCATGACGAGGAGACCATGCGGGCGGCAGACGTGTTGGTCGATTTCGGACCCGGTCCAGGTGTGCGCGGCGGAGAAGTGGTCGCCAGCGGTTCGGTGAGCGACGTCATCAAGAACCCGCGCTCGGTAACGGGTCAATTCCTAAGCGGCAAAGAAGAGATCGCCGTCCCGAAGAACCGTCGCCCGGTTGGCAAAGAACCCAAGGTGGCCGTCTCCAAGAAACGCGTCAAAAAGACCACGTCAAAGAAGACCACATCCAAGAAAACGGCGTCAAAGAAAAAGGTTCGAGCCAAAGCGCGTTAGGGCAGGTTTCGCAGCCGCCCAGTCGTCACTCCCGCGCACGCGGGAGTCCAGAACGGGAGATGGGTCTCGTGCGAGGCCTGGATTCCCGCTTTCGCGGGTATGACTAGGAACGAGCGTGCCAGCTTTAGCCGCTCGCGATGATCGCGGATGCCGACGGAATCTTGACCTTGTTGCCCGCGGACTTCGGTAGCGGCAAATCGACATCGGGCTTGTTGATCTTTCTCATCACCGCATTCTCGCGCAAGTGGCTCAACGACTTCGGCCAATCAAACGTCATCGGTGCGGCGTCACGATTGACGACCAGCATCCCCATCATCAAGCCAAAAATCTGCTCCATGAGCATCGCTGTCCAATCGGTCTTCCAAATCGAATCGCCAAGCGGCGCGGAGTGACTCGCCGGAAGCTCAATGCGAATCAACGCTGCACCCGCCGATGCTGCCGACCGATGAATCGGGTCGGTGAAGTCATGGTCGTCGGTGACAACGTAAGTCCTAAGATCGTCCACCCGCCAAGTGATGTCGTCGATTCGGCTACGGTCCGCGCTCGGTCCTGGCGATCGGTAGAAGTGTCGCTTCGCCATCAACTGTTCCATCAGCGTTGGCAACGGCGCCAATCGTTTGGCAATCGCCTTGCTATTTATAATCGAGACTCTGACTTCGTGAGCCGGGGCAGTCGTCACATCGATCCATGCAGCCAGCGCACCCTTGTCGAATTCGGCGTCGATATCGTGACGCTCAGCGCCTTCGTCAGCCGACCACCCACCCCAGCGTCCAACGTGCGTTCCATGTGGCAGCCAAGCGATGCGGAAATGTCGATTGAGCGTGTTCGCATACGGCGAGACAAACGGTGCTGGCCGAAGCATGGATTTGATCCACAGCAACATGCCATACGCCGCGTCCAAGTCGCCGCCATTGAGGATCGATCGGACGATGATCGCCGGACGCTCCACAACGGGTAAACCGACCGTTTCACGATCGCGCCCAACGGTGATGATCGCGGGTTGTTCGGAGTCGGCTGGTCGGCGTTCTTCCGGCCAAGCCAATGCGGGATAGCGATCGACCATATCGCACAGGTGGCTGTGATACTCCTCCTGCGTGCGACTGACCGCGATAAACTGCCCAACCGACTGCTGACGAACGCCCAATGCCGACAGAATCAAATTTACCGCCGGGACAGCTTCGTGCAGTGAACTACCGACCGCTTCGATCGGATCAACGTCAATCACGACGATCGCGCCGCCAGTGGTTCGTTTGTAAAGCGCGATGGGTTTCTCGGAACTGGTTTCCGAATCGGTCACCGAATCGAGCAGCACCTCAAGCCCGTGTTTCTTGCAGAAATCCTTGAACACTTTGTTCTGTCGAAACTGTCGTTGGTACATCTGCGACGAATGGTCGCCGCGTCCGGCGAAGGGGATCTGATCGTAAAGTGCGAATCCCGACGTGACGAAATTTGAATGAACCACGCGGGCGTGGAACGGATCATCGATTTGTTTGACGAGCTTGGTGAGCAAATGCCCATCCGAAATCGCTTCCATGTACCGCGTTGAAACGATCACGACCCGATCCTTGGCCAACGCATCGAGCGCCTTGACGCTGCCCACTTTCGCCAACGGCTTGTCGTCGAGGATCAGGACGGCATCGGCTTGTAGTGCCTTTGGTTGCAATTTCGTCGAGCCGTGGGCCACGACGCGGTTCTTGCCCAGTCGCACCGATAGCAGATCGACGATGGGCCGATCGGTTTGCTTTGAGATGACCGACACAGATCGGGCTGGCTTCGGAGGTTGATGGGCGAACGGCAGCGGCGGAAGAGCGGCGGGGTGCGAACGACTTTCCGGCTCGATGACCGGGATCACCCGCACGTCATGGATGCGGGCCATTCCCTCGGCGTGTCGCATTCCGATCTGCATCTCGACCGACGCGATACCGTGGTCGGCTTTGAAAAATCCTCGCAAGGTGTACTCGTGCGCTTGTTGCAACGGTTCAAAAGCAAACGGTTTGAGCGGTTTCCTCTCGCGATCGAACGGCAGCATCTGCACATTCAACCCGCCATAACCATCGTCGCTCGCGCAATCGCAGGAGACGACCACCTCGACGCGGTAGAACTGATCTTTCTTGCAGCGGAACTTCTGCGACCAGAACCCGCCCGATTGCGTGTCGGTGCATTCGAGTTCCATGCCGCTGAGGTGACCATTGGACGACTTGGGCATGGGGCGCCAATCGACGGCCTCACCCGCCGACGTCCATTTCCACCCACGCGGTTTGCGCTGGCCTTGGGAGAAATCCGCGTTCTTAATCCGGTTGAGTTCTGCAAGCATATTGTGTTCGCTTTCGTAAACGGTTTCGGCATGTATAGCCGCCAACCGCGACGCTTGCAAATGAATCGCCCCGCGAACAGGTCGGATGTGTGGCTGACGCAAGATGTGATTTGTTGGTGCTCGCCGAACAGATGAGCCGTGCTAGTCTTGTGGCGCTTCCGATTCCTCTTCGGTGACCGGCTTGGATGGATCGAACGGCGGTTCCACTTCGGGGAGTTGGCCAAGTTCTTCGCTTCGTGCGAGAACCAATTCCACGTCAACATGCTCAGCCCCGCGCAGCAATCGCACGTCCACCTGCTCGCCGGCAGGCACCATGTACAAGGCTTTGACCAATTGGCCAAAATGTTTGATCGGTTGATCGTTGATTTGAACGATCCAGTCGCCAGGCAGCGCCCCAGCCTCTCTAATCGGCGACGGGTCAGCCGTCGACAAGATCGCGACACCTTCTTTGACCGTGTCGTTGACGACCATCCCCAGCCACCCGCGATGAAACGATTTTCCGGCTTTCAGGTCGGCGACGATTTCATGCACACGCTTGCCCGGAACCGCAAACCCCACGCCCGCATCGTAGAACTCGATGCCCGCGAGTTCGCCGGGACGCTGCGCCATTGGCACGCAGATTCCGAGGACATATCCGGACGAATCCAAAAGCGGTCCGCCATAGTTGGCTGGCGATAGCTTGGCGTCGGTTTGAATCGCATTGCCCGTCATGCGATTGAGGGCGCTAACAATGCCCACGCTGGCCATCGGTTTCATCCCGCCGAACCCCATGCCCAACGCGATCGCGGTCTGCCCGGGTCGAATTTGCTCGTTGGGCACCCAGTCGGGTGTGGGTAGGTCAGTCGCGTCTATTTCGAGAAGGGTCAACTTGCGGACGCGATCACGGGCGACGATGTCAGCCGTCATCTGCCGGCCATCGGATAGCGCAACGGTGACGATCGACGGATCGCGGACGAAGTTGAAGCTGCTGGTCAGGATCAAACCGTCGGACGAATAGATGATGCCCGTCGTTGGACCATCGGCAATCATGAAACTACCGCCCGGGTTGTCACGAAATTGATTGGGGTTCTTGTCATCGTCGGTCGCCAGCAACTGATCGAGCGGTTGAACTCCGCCGACCGTTTCGATGCGCACGACGAATGGGGTGGCATTGGAGATCGCCCGTTGAACGATTTCGTTCGCACCGTCGGTTGCCTTCGACTCTGATGCAGGCGCGGCTGGGGTCATCAACAGCACGCACGCTGCGACGATCGCCCCTCGAATAGCCAGTGAACTGAACCGGGTCATTTCGCTTCCTCCAGTTCGATGCGGATCTTTTTGACCTTCTCGCCGCGTAGCACGGTTAATTCGAGGATGTCGCCGGGTTCGCATTCGTCGATAATGCGCTGCAATGCTTTGAGCTTGGCGATGGGGCGGCCATTGGCTCCGATGATCAAATCGTCCTTGCGTATGCGTGCCCGGGCGGCTGGCGAGCCTCGTCGCACGCGTTCGACATACACAGGATTGGATCGATAACCCAATTCAAAAAACTTGATACCGTGATAAACGTCGCGACTTTTTTTTGTTGAACGATTACCAAGACTGGCAGCACTTGCGATAAATTCGTTGAGGACGGAAATCGGAATGGCGTAATTCAATTGCGTGTGGGTGAAGCGAGACTCGACCCCGCGACCGACCAGCCCGACAAGTTGCCCCGCGCTATCGACCAGCGCCCCACCCGCGAAGCCCGGCGCACTCGTGATCGCATCGATGACCAGCACATCCCCACGATAAGGAAATTCTTGCGTACCACGCGTCGCGTCCAGCTTGGTCGTTCCGCAATAAACACCGCGACTCAGTGAAATGCGTTCACCTTTGTCAGCGACTTTGAACGGATTCCCCCCTGCGAAAACGGTTTGGCCAATCGTCAGCGTCGGGGCGTCGTTCAAATCGAAGCACGCATACTTGCTTTTGCCTTGCTCGCTCGCGACGAATTCACCCGGCGTCAACTGCACCAACGCCAACTGCAATTCCCGATCAGCATGTACGATGTTGACTTTGCGTGGTGACCCGTCGGACAAGTGGGCGCGAACGTTCGGGGAGTTCAGCAAACCTGAATCGACCGTCAACACCAAGCCGTTTGTCGAGATCAGAATACCGCAACCGTAGCCTTCGCTTTGACCCACCCGCGCGCCGATCAACTTGACCACGCGGTGGGCGACACCGTCGAAAACTTCGGTTGCCAGCGTCGGCTCGTTTGAATTTGGTTTCGTCCGTATGGGTTCGCGGACTCGGTCTTCAGTTTTCTTGTCTCTATCCGCGATACTGATCGCCGTCTTGCCGAGTGTCGATTTAACCACGAGATCGACGGGCCAGCCCGATGCGTCAGCCAACGTCAGGTCGACGGATTCACGGGTCGGCTCGTCGGTGGCTGTGATTCGGCGAAGGTTTCCATGGCTTGCGTCAAAACCAAGGCGGATGGTGGTGTGATCATCCAAGGGAACCGTGATGCATTCCAACAGCGTCGAACGCGACACCCCGTTTGAATCGGGGTCGAGTAGCGCATCGGCACCGCAGTGTTCGAACAAGCCGGCTGACTTTTCCGGATCGGATTTGATAAGTCGCTCGTGTGCAAACGCCCGGGCTCGAAATGCCAGGTCCATGGCCGCAGGAAGCGGGGCATCCCCAATGCTGGCCTGCAACGCACCATCGACCTTTTCAACCAGTATGCTTCCCGAATCGTCTTCAGACGGTGTCCACGAGACACTCCCGTCATCGAGGGCAATCACTTTGTATTCGACCGAATCTGTCGCAGCTTCGCCGGATGTATGAACTTCCCGCCACGTCTTGCGAGGGTTGGCGGTTGTCTTTCCAATCGTACGTCGAAAACGCTTGAGCACGCGTTCGACCCCAAGGGCGACGACTTCTGGATCGGGCTCATACGGCTTCTTGGTCTTGATCTTGACGCCTTCGGTTCGTGTGGTGCGGTGGTGAACTTTTCCGGTGGCGTCGCGGTAACTCAGGGCGACGGGCCAATCGCCGGGAAGTGTGCCCAACACGCTCGCGAAGTGGTTGGCTGATTGAATCGGTTGGTTGGCGAATCGGACCAATTCGTCTCCGGGTCGCACGCCGACATCCCATGCGGGCGCCCCTTCGTATAGTTCGACGAACACCACGCCCGCATCGCGATCGCGCACCGTAGCTTGGATCGTGCCATGTTCGACGAGCAAGCCTGCCCGCAATCCCGGAATGAATGGTTTGATTTGGTTCGACGTGATCGCGTAACCCATGCCGACGTTGACGCGCCCGCGCATCGAAACGGAAATGCGCCCGTTGATACCGATGACCTCACCTGCGATATTAAACAGCGGCCCGCCCGAGTTACCGGGGTTGATCGACGTATCCACCTGGATGCAATCGGAATAGAGCAGCACGTCGCCCGAACCGTATTGATAACGATGGATGCCGCTGACGATGCCGGACGTGACCGTTGGGGCATAGTCGTCGGACAAGAGAAACGGATTACCCATCGCGATCGCAGTGTCGCCGACCCGCACCAGATCAGAGTCGCCCAACTTCGAGTAAGGAAAGGTGTCGCGTCCGGAGAGCTTGAACATCGCCACGTCGCCACCGGGATCGATCCCCAGAACTTGCAGCGGATAGAGTTTGCCATCGGATAAACCACCAAACCCGCTTCGCGTTTCCATCATTGCTTCGACGACATGAAAGTTGGTCAAGCCGTACCCGTCCGGGCTGATGATCACGCCGCTGCCACCGCCGCGTTCGGCTTCGTCGAATATGCAGACCACCGACGGCGCGACTTTTTCGATAACCGCGATGCGGGCAGACTCGGCGCGCTCGGCCAACTCGATCGACGTCGGGCGGGAAGTATCCGTATCTGCCGCGTCGGCGCACACGGACCAACCCAATCCGGCTGTCATCGTGGAGAGGATTAACACTGATCGGAGGGAGCGAGCGATTTCAAAACTCCAGGAAGATTCTTCTGCGTAGTCTATTAGCTTTGCGTCTTGGGCTTGACCAAGCGTGCCGATGCCCAGTTCGCCCAGTCACCGACATCGGCGCGGTCAGCCGACTCGACGATCAACGTCAACCATTCCGCGCCAGCCACCGAAACATTGACAGGAACCGCGCGTTCCGAGCCGGTCATCGGCTTGCCATCGTAGGCGATTTTTCCGTCCACCATGATCTTAAACGAAACGCTCCCGCTCGGCCGCACGGCATCATCCAGACCGATCGTCGCCGCAAACGTCTCATACGCGCCGGCCAACCGATATTGAATCTCGCTGTGGGCATGGACACCGATCCCATGCTCAAACGCGACACCGTCCATCCGCATCGTTTTGTTAAAGACGTTGCGGTTTTTTCGAAACGTCCAACCGTCATGGACCACACCCGACGATGAATGGCTGTGTGGCTCAAGCGTGTCCAGATAGATGATTCGATCGCCGTTAAGCGTTAGTGATTCGACGTCGTCGATTGCGCAGGTGACGGTTTGTTTGAAACTCGTGCTGAACGTCAGTTGGCCGTCTTCAATCGAACCCAGCGAACCAGCGAAAGCGTCGCCGGAGGCAAGTCGCAACGTTGACTGCGCTGCCGAGATCGAATCGAGCGACGCTGCGAAAACGAGTGCGTGAATTTTTTCCAAACGAATGCGGCGGGCCCGATCGTTGAAACGAAATTCGCCGGCAGTCGGACCCAACTCGACCAGCACGCCATGGATCGCGCGGACGCCGTCAGCCGCTTTTTCGCTGCGTGCCAGCAGTATGTCCTCACCGGCTTGCGCGCTATCGAGCGCGGTTTCGAATCGCGACCGCACTTCGGTTGGCCAACCTTGCTCCTCGAAGGTGATCGCCCGCAAGTCGGCGAACGGAATTTCAAATCGCTCTGCGAATGTCGTGCGAATAATCACACCGTCGGGCATGGATTCCAACACCGCACCCGAGAGTTGGCCACCCGCCTTGGGGTACGCCATGCACGGGCGTGGAATGCGGTTCTGATCGTGACGCCGATGAAACGTGATCTTCGCGAGATCTTCGAGGGGCGTCGCGCGCTCTTCGCCGTCGAATTGCCACGTGGCATGATCGATCGAAAGCGAGATGAATTTACCGACGGACGTGGTGCCATCGACATCGGTCAACGTGATCTGCGTGGCGTATGCGCGGGCCGACACTGCGCAGACAAACGCCAGCGCAATGCGGATGGAGTTGTGATGTATTCTCGATGATCTCACGGTTGCTCCGCCAACGATTCGTAATACTGTTCGACCAATGCCCGATAGCGACCGGGGAATCGATCGCGCAAAACTTGCAAGACCTTGTCGCGTTCGGCTTGTGGCATCGATCCCCAGGCGTCGCCCGGCGTGACCCGACGGCCGGCTTTCTTGCCCGGTTGCATGGAGCCACCCTTTGGCGATTGGGAATCCTGCGGCGGTGATTCGGATGGCTTTTGCTGCTGTGGACTTTGCTGCGGCTTAGATTGCTGCGAATCCGAACTCGATTGTTGCTGTTGTTGTTCCTGCTTTTCGGTTTCTTCGATCAGAGTTTCGAGAAGTTCGATGACCCGTTTCTGTGCGTCTTGCAGTTGCTCGCCAGTGTCAGCCGCGGCCAATCGCTTGTGCGAAAACGACATCAAGTCGGCAACTTCGCCGATGCTTTCGGGAACGCGTCGCGCCAACTCGGCGAGCATCTGCTTGGCTGTGACGACAAATCGCGGTGATGCATTGGGATATTTGATGAGGAAATTTTCAAGCGTCAGCTTGGCCTCCTCGTGCTTGAGGTTGTGCAACTGGCAATATCCAAGCATGTAGAGAAGGTCCGGTTCGCCGAATGCGTGGGTGTTGTATGCGTCGATGTCTTTGAAAATTTCCGTAATGCGATCCTCGGCTTCGATCAGCTCTTCCATTTCCACCAATTGCCGGATGAGAAACAGGTTCGCGTTGTGATGCAGGTACGGATCGGATGACGCTGACAGCTTCTTCATCGCCGCAACGTTGTCGACTGTCGCGCCATCCTCATCATATCCATCTAGCGCCTCTCGAAATTCCGACGACGTGAGGACCAAAATTTCTACGACGAGCGATTCGGGATCGACGGCGTCGGCTTCTGGGTCGGTTAAGTCCTTTTGATACGATGCGATGGCATCGGCGATGATGGCCTGGGCCTTGTCATCAACCGAATCGATGGATTGAACATGCGTCGCCAATCGGTCGAAGAAACCGTTCCCACCTTCGTCGGTAGCGGCATACGCGCCGAGCGTTATCCCGAATGATGCCATCGCGACGATCGCTATTTGCCAGTTGTTTTGTCGCATAGAAGTCATCGCTAGTGTCCCTTCTCCGCCCGCGTCTGAATCTTGCGCGACATTTCTTCGAGCTTCGACTGCCGCGCGGCTGCGATCGATAAGTTGCCCTTGATGTCAGCTTCGGTTTCGGATCCGTCCTTGCGAGCAGCGTCAGCCGTCGTGGTCTGGCGATTGATACGAAGCTGCGAACTCTTGAGCATCTTCAATTCTGCCGACGTCGGGACCAGTGGGGGAGTGCCACCCCCTCCTCCGCCGCCACCACCACCTTGACGTTTCTTTTTCTTCTGATCCTCGATCAACTTCTTGAGCGATTCCAATAGCTGTCCCAGTTCCCGTTCGATGTCGGCTTGTGTTCCGGTGGTGATCGGTCCCAGTTCAGTGTCGGCCAACCGCTCGGAGACCATCCGCATGTCTGCCGTCAACTGGTCCATGATCTGCGGAAACACAACCGTCGTGCCATCTTCCTCCAACAAGCGGACACACGTTTGTGCAGACGTAGCCAACTCGCCCTGGTTCTTCGCAAGCTCGTCACACTTGAGTTTCTCAGCCCGCCGAAACTGCTCCTGATCGAGTTCAGCCAACGTCAGCGTTTCACCGTTGATTCGCTTCTGAATCTCAAGCATTTCTGAAAGACGGGCTTGTAACCCGCGAAGAATGTCCTCTTGTTCTTCCTGGCGAAGTTGCTTGAGGGCCTCTTCAAGCTCGCGCTGGGCACGCTCCAACTCGTCGAGCGCTTTGTCCTCTTCCAAGACGGCTTGCTCGACATCTTCCTCGTCGAGTTCCTTGCCCGCATCCTCCATATGCTTACCCGCCCGCTCGACGTTCTCTTCACCGGGCAGCGGTTTGTCTTCCTGCGACTTCTTGGAATCGTCTTCGCCGGGTTGCTGATCGCCGGATTCCTTTTGCTCCCCGTCTTGCTGCTTACCTTGCTTGTCTTGTGGTTTTCCCTTTCCACCCTGCTGCGATTTCATCTTCTGCGAAAGTTTCTTCGCTCTATCGGAAAGGTCGCGTTGGGCATCGCCGGACTTGCTGGCGTCGCTATTCTCCTCCAATTCCTTCTTGGCTTCTTCGAGGCGATGAAGAGCGCGTTTCAGTTCCTCGGCTGCTTCCTTTTGGGCCTCTTTGGGATCCTGTTTGTCGGCGGCTGGGTTGTCTTTTGCGTTTTCGCCTCTTTCGGAATCTTGCTTCCCATCAGTTTCCTTGCCTTGCTGTTGCTTGCCGGCTGACTGCATCTTGTCGGATGCTTTTTTCAAGTCCTTGGACGCTTCGTCGAGTTCTTCTACCGCTTTTTTGTTTTCGGATGGTTTACTAGATTCCGATTCTTCGCCGCTTGACTCTGGATCCAGCGATTTGCTGATGTCTTTGACTTCCTTACTCAGCTTTTGCGCCTGTTCGCTTAGCTTCTTCTGTGACTCTGCATTCTCTTTGTTCTGGGCTTGATCGGATGGCTTGGAATTCTCTTGCAGACCCTCTTGTTCATCGAGGAGCTGCTTGGCCTTCTTGATCGCCGCCTCGACTTGTTTTGCCGCCCGAGCTGCTCGAATGGCGTCCGCGGCTTTTTTGCGTTGCTGTTTTTGTTCTTCGATGAGCGTCTTCAGTTCGCGCTTGGCTTCGCGCAGCCGCTCCATCTTTTCCTTTCGGGCTTGATCGTCGGGATCCTGATCGAGCAGCACCATCAGGATTTTCTCAAAGTCGGCAGCCAGCAGTTCTTGTTCGCTGGCGGCTTGGTTGAGTCCTTGTGATGCCTCAAGCGCGGCGACAAGCCGCTGCACGCGATCCTTAACTTCGAGCTCGCCCGTGCGCGTCAGAGCGACGCCGAGTTTCGCGGCGTTTTCCGGTTCGACTTCGGCGAGTTTCTCGCGCAGGCGAAACATGTGCTCTTCAAGTCGAGCGATGCGGTCGAGAATCATCTGCTGTTTGGTCGCCAGCGCGTTGACCGGCTTATCGCTTGAACCCTGCTGCCCAAACGAAGCGCTGGCCAACGACATCAACAAGAGCGTCGCGATCAAACAACCAATGCAACTTATCTTTGCCCTATTCGTCATCATGGCATCCGTCTTTCATACCTACGATTCTAGAACCCGATGCAACATCCATCGAATTCAATCATCAAACACGTCGTCAGTCCCGGCTTCAATCTCTGCCTGCGTTTCGACGTTCAATTCCTCTTGCAACTGCATGATCTCGCGGAGCAGCGTCACCGTTTGCTGAAAGCCTTCCCACTTGAGCATATGATCCAGAACGCTTCGCATTTCGTCGAGAATTCGGTCCTGCTGCGGATCGATCTGCCGGGCGATGTCCATGGAGGGTTCTCGCCCCAGCTGACGAATCAGGTCTGCGGCTTGGCTTAACTCCCTGGCTGCGAGATTGGTCAGCGGTGTGATAATGCCCTGCTCCAACCGCTCGCGAATTTCGGGTTCGTCCAGCTGATTGATCTCCAACTCGCTGAGCACTTGCGCAAACTGCTGCCGGATCACATTCACTTGGGCCAACACTTGCCTTTGACGCCGTTCCAGCGGTGCCAGTTCCAATTCGATCTGGTCCTTCTGCTTCGGATCATCCATGTGCGACAACACGGTCAGCAGGCGACGACGCAGACGTTCCTGATTATCAACCGCCCGTTCAAATTGGCGGCGGAATTCCTGCTCGCGGCGATTCAACTCTGCGAGGAATTCGTCTTTCGTCACAACGCGAAACGTGATCGTGGTCGATTCACCGACGCCTGGCCCCGACACGCTGTTGAGGTCCTGCGCCTTGGCATAGACCGCCACTTGTTCGCCGATCGCCGCCTTCGTTGACTTGACCGGCCAATCAAACTGTGAGGCGTACTGTTTCGAGCGCGGATTAAAGTCGGATAACTCAACGGATTGCTGCGCCGCGTCCGGATTGTCGATCCGATAAAGCAAGTCGGCGGTGCCCAGTCCCAAGTCATCGGTCATCTCAATTTCAACGGGGATCTTGGCAGCCAGCGTGGCCATGTTTCCGACATGCGCGAACGAGAGCTTGACCTGCGGTGGATTGTCCTTGAGCAGGCGGATCGAAAAACGCATCGGCCTGACATTGCTCAACCCGTCAAGGTCGGTCATGTCGAAGTGCAGCGTTTGCGATTCAGTCGGTGTCACCGAGGCCGTGATCGTTTGGTCTTGCGTTTCCAGTTCGCCCAGCACTTCGGTGCCATTCATCAGCCGCGCACTCGCGAGCGGTTTGGAAGTGATCGCCCGGATCGATACAACGCTGCCTGAATAAATCTCGCAAGCCCGCTGGCCAGACGGCAGCGTGTACGGTGCGATGCCGGTATACGCTGGCGGCTCGACGGAAAGCGTTGCCTCATCGATCGTGGGTCGTTTTGTAAGTCGCGTCTCAAACCACTCGGTCGTATCATCTCCACCGGTCAAGAAGAAACGCACTTCTTCCTTCGCCCGGCCAAACGTGTACCGAAACTCACGCTGACCCACACCGGTCATGGTTTCGCGACCGCTCTTGCCCGATTTGGTTTCGAAAACGATTTCAACATTGCGGGGAACCACCGAACCGGCTGGGATCGACGCGCGAATTTCCAAATCATCGCCGATTGCGCCGGTGATGATGCGGTCGTCGGGTGCATCGACCACGATGGTCGTTCGCTTGGGCCAGTTGACATTTCGCAGAAGGATGTTGCGGTCGAGCCAAATGCCCATCGTCTGCGGGGCGGCTGCGAACAACACGACGCCCACAACCATGACAGCCAGCACCTTCATCGTGCCTTGTCGCGCGGGTTTGGGGCGGATGATGTCTTCAAACGCAATACCCTTAGTCGCCTCGACAGCTTGGGTGACGACGGATTCAGCGAGTTGCGGCGAGTTGGACGCTGCCGGACCGACATGCCCTGAGTCGAAATCGACGGCTGATATGAGTATCGAATCGAGCTGGGGGAAGCGGCCTTCGATGATCCTGGCGATATCGCGCTCGTCGAATTTGAGTCTCTGCGGTTGAATCAACTTCCGCCAAGTCATCCAGACAATGACGACCAAGACCAATCCCAAGAGGGCGCAGCGCATGTCCAACTGCAATCGCAACGTGTAGTCGAGCGCAAATTGCAACGCCAACATTAGGAGGACGACGGTCGCCACTGCCCCAGCCCCCACCAGCGCGCGGTTAATGCGCAGGCGCTTGGCCAGTTGCGAGAGTCGCTGCGTCACTTGTTGTCTAAATGGCGTATGCTGCATTTCTCTTCATTCGTTGCGACCAGCGCATGTTTACAACAACCGAAATATTTTCCGCATCGCCCACTCCGAACTCAACAAGCCCACAAGCAGCATCAACACCCACTTGTCATCCCACAACGGTGTGGGTCGTGATCGAATCGTCGTCGATTCGTGTCGATCCGGAATCTGCTCGGGGAGGTTGGCTGCGTCCTTAACGTCATAATATCGCCCGCCCGGTGTCTGTTCAGCCAAGGCAATCAATCGATCGCGAGCGAGTTGCGGTTGTAGAATTTCAAGGTTGGGACGGGTGACCTGAACCTCGCGCCGCACCACATCTTCTGAAAGATCGCCATCTGGAATGGGTAGCGTCAATTCGCAGCTGCCCGTGGTCGGCGGGACGAAACGTGCTTCGTACCAGCCCGGACGATCGGCGATGCGCAGCAGCGTGATCCGCCCCCGTTCGTCGCCGAGATGGTACTCGGCTCCGACGCTGGGCAGTTGCAACGGTTGATACGCACGATCAAACAGGCGGGCGGATACATTGATGACGTCGCCAAGCTGATACGAATCGCGCTCCGTCAGGATCGACCCGCGCTGATTGCCGCCGACGAGCTTGCCTTCGACGACGTAGCGTACGAGTTGCACCCAAAACTTGTTGAAGACGTTGTCGCCATACGCCCGCCAGCGCCAAGTGCTGTCGATGCCGAGATACGCCGAACGCCCTGAACCGGCATACTGCGTCGCCAGCAACACATGGCCACCAAACCGATTCTGCATGCGCGGATCACCGTGACGCATCAACACCGTCGCGACGGGCTTTTCACGCAGCACCGGATAGTGCCAATAGACCGAGCCCACGTTCGACCAACTAAGCTCAGCCGCTGTGTCGCCGGGCAGCTTCAACACCGGATGCCCCTGCGATGAGGTTGGTACGATCAACGGGTGCGGTTTCTTCTGGTAGTGACCGATCTGGTTCAAAACCAAATCTGCATCAGGGTCAAACGTGACAGGCAAAATGCGCAACAAATCCTTCGTCGCCTCATCGCGGGCGAATGCCGGTGTGTGCAAACGCGACGCGGCATAAATCAATCCGCCCCCGTGACGCGTGACCAAGCGGTCAGCCAACTCTACCC
>BQJS01000035.1 GCA_021604825.1 Phycisphaerae bacterium
TCCATTGGGACAACGGGCGCCACCGGCTGGCACTGTGGTTCCGTCGGGGCCGAGGGGGTTTGAACCGAAGTAGACCGCATCGCTGACCGGATAGTCGTCGTCGATAATACCAACTGCATCGAGCACCGTTCCGACGCTGACATCTTCGATACCATCTCCGCCACCGACTTCGGTGTCGATGTCGTCGTTGGGGGCGACCAGCACGTCGCGGACCAGGGCGATGGTTTGGGTGCCGTTTTCGAAGCGTCCGATTCCGTTACCGATGACCAAGTCAGCCCCCACGCCCAAACCTCCGGCGACGAAGTACCCATCTGCATCGAGGGCGCACGGGTTGCCTCCGCAATCGTCCAGCGGAACGAGCAAGTCGACGTTACCTTTGGAAAGGGTTTCGCCTTCAATGACGACGATGGACAAACCGCAGAGCAGTTCGAACGGGTCGCCGAAGATTTCGACGAATTCCTGGTCCTGCGTCCCGTCATGCGAGATGGCGACTTCGTTGATGATTAGGTTGCTGGGAAGAGCGTCGCACGCGGGGAGTTCCATCCCGCACTCTACGCCCGCTCCTCGAAATTCCCCGCCCAGCCCGAGGCACTCGGCGGCGTTGACGGCATCGTCGCATCCGCAAGCGGTGCAGCAGGCCCCGGATTGATCGTCGGGAATGTCGATGTCCGCGAATACCAGCAAGTGATCGCTGGCGGTCGCACTGGTGCCCGCCGGTAAGGGCGCACCGAATTTAGCCAGGCCCCCGCCCAGTCCTTCGTCAGCGGAGTCGTAGACTTCCGACCCTGCAAAGGTGACCGCATTGCTGCGCCAGATGTAGTCTATGCGTCGTCCCGATGCGTTCCGCGTCGCGTCGGAACCGTCTTTCTGAAACGCGGGGATGATGTTCAGACGCTGCGAACCGCTGCTCGCCTGCAAGGGGAGAAACACGCCGTTGGAAATCGGTAAGGAGATGTCACTGCCCAGCGAGTAACCGCCGGGAAGTCCTCCGGGCAGCGAAAAGAACTGCGACGGAGAGTCGGCGCTGTCGTTGATGTCGTCGTTCATGTCGCTGAGAAGCACATACGGGATGGTGTTCGAGTCGAAGGGTGCGGTCGCCTGCATCAAGCGGACGGATTCGACCGAGCGACGAAATTCGTCCACGTCGGCGCTGCCCGACTTCCAGTGGTTCCCCATGACGACAAAATTTTCCGCCGCACCGGGAATGTCGAGTTCAGCCCGCACAAAATTGCGGGTGATGTCGCGAGCGCTACCGTCACCGGATAAGTCGATGGCGTCGAGAGTGACAGGTGTTGTCGCAAATGGGAACTTGCTCATGATTCCCGAATGATTGCTTCCGTCGAAGGTGTTGGTTCCGCTGGCTAGAAATCGAAACGAATAACCCGCCGCAGTGGCCAAGTCGACGAAGGCACTGGAGGGCGTGTTGTTGACTTCCTGCACGCAGACGATGTCGGCTCCGACACGCAACAAGATATCGACGGCAGCGGCCTCCTGGGCGGGGTCCCCATCGAAGTTTTCGATGTTAAAGGTGGCCACGCGGATGCGGACATCGCCCCGGGTGGTTGCGGTAAGGGCAAGAAGGGCCAACAAGCCCAGTATCATGCGAAATCGCGACATCTATCATTTCTCCAAAGATTCGGATGCAACCCTAAACGGATACTGCGTTTATCGCGCCACGGGGTCGATCAGCGTGATTCGTTTCCCTTCCGAGGCACGCCCGATATCCACAAAATGCGCGATACTTTGCAGATTGTTAACACAATTCGAACAGGGTGTACCTAGACAATTCCTCCGGGAATTCATTATACTCAGTTCTCACAGTGATTTCTCAAAGACTCGCCGAATTTTCTCGGCGAGGAGCGCGACACCGGCGCAAGACGAGAGCGTCGCGAGAGATAATCGACGCTCAAACCAATAACGAAGAAAATTGAAACGGCCATGTCAGGTTCACCGTTTTTCAATCTGCGAGCCTAGCCAAATGCTTCGGGCAGCTACCCCGATGGTCATACCCGTTTGGCAGTCGATGCCGAACTGCCTCCTTCGTTGGATATATTGTTAGAGGCCGTGTCTGAGGCGGGATACGCGCAACGTCACGTTCGGGAGGTTCAATAAAGGCCCAGTAAGGCGTTAGGTATCAAGTCTTAGATTTCAATGTGTAAGAGTTCTCCCGTCACCAAGACTTCGGAAGATATCCGGGGTCGAAGTGCCGGAATCACCGGTTTTCCAACCCCCTTTGATGTAAAAGGGTGCGTTTCGACATCAAACGTCAAGCGGTACAACGAAGGCTCTCAGTCGGGAATCAACGCGAGTACCGGAATTCGGCCCTCGCAAGTGCCTCGGTGACCCGGTCAGCGGCTTGATCCAGCCGGTGGGCACGAATGAGAGCTTTGATTTCCTTCATTGTCGTCCCTCCGAATCACGTTCTGAAACCGTCCAGGGCGGTTTGGGAAAGCCACTTGAGTCCGCAGTTTTGCCCTCGGCGCAGCGGTCGGAGCAAGACACCATAATGCTCTCGCGCTCCGCTGAACAACCACATCCCGAGAACATGAGCAATAGGCTGGAGAGGCCAAGCCTAGCCCACCGCCGTCTCCGCAAGTTAGAAGACATATCGTTGCACTCCCTTCGTGAGTTAGATTGCCACTTCTTCCGCCTCTTTCTTGCCGAACACTTCATAGAGCAGCGGTAATACGAAAAGTGTTAGCAGCGTCGACGTGATGATGCCGCCGATGACGACCGTCGCAAGTGGTCGCTGTACCTCTGCTCCAACGCCGGTCGAAATGGCCATGGGCAAGAAGCCGACTGCGTCTGTAACCGCCGTGGCTAACACTGGCCGGAGTCGTTGCCTTGCAGCTGTTGCCACAGCTTCATGCAGGCTCGCGCCGGAATTTCTCAGCGGTCGAATCGCGGAGACCAGTATCTGTCCGTTGAGAACGGCGATGCCCCCAAGAACGATGAACCCTACGGCGGCGCTCACACTGAACGGAAGTTCCGCAAACTGCAAGGCCAACACTGCCCCGACCATCGCAAACGGAATGCCCGTGTAAATGAGCAGCACATCCCGGAGGCTCTTGAGGCTGAAGAGCAGAAGGAAGAACACGAGAATCAGCGTCAGCGGCACAAGAATGCTCAAGCGAAGTCTTGCCCTTTCGAGATTCTCGAACTGCCCACCCCAGTTGATGACGTATCCTTCTGGAAGTGATATCTCCTTGTCGATTCGTGCCTTTGCCTCCGCAACAAAAGATGTCGTATCTCTTCCGACGACATTGCACTGCACTCGAATCAGGCGACGACTCCACTCGCGGTTGATCGTGGACGCCCCTTCGGTGTCCTCGATCTGGGCCAGTTCACTGAGTGGTACGCGTGGCCCGATCTCCGTTGGGATGAGCGTACGGGCAAGTAGCTCGCTATCCGCGCGGTACTCATCGGGAAGACGCACGACGAGCGGGAATTTTCGCTGCCCCTCAAAGATTTCTCCTACGCGTCGAGTACCTACGGTCTCCACGAAATCGAGCACGCTACGGGCGGGAATCCCGTAACGGGCGATCTTCTTCCGATCCACGCGGATTCGCAGCGTTGGCTGACCCGACACTTGATCCACGGCGATGTTCGATGCCCCTTCAGTTTCCACTAGGATTTCCTGAACAAGATTGCTCAGTCGGATGAGTTCGTCGAAGTCGTCACCGTAAATCTTGATACCCAGGTCGGAGCGGATGCCCGAGATCATTTCGTTGATACGCATTTCAATGGGCTGCGTGAACACCTGGTTCAAGCCAGGCAAATCCGCAAGCTCCTGCTGCATGAGTGCGCTTAGCCCGGCCTGCGTAGCCGCGCGTGTCCAGTCATCGCGCGGCTTGAGTGAAACGAAGATGTCGGTTAGTTCGATCCCCATCGGGTCGGTCGCGACCTCAGCCGTTCCGATGCGACTCCACACGTTGCGGATTTCATCCGGGAACTTCTCAAGCAAGAGGCGTTCGATGCGCGAGTTATAAGCTACGGATTCGTCGATCGCGACGCCGGCGAGTCGTATCGTATTGATGACTATGGAACCTTCACTAAGGCGAGGAATGAACTCGCCCCCCAGCCGCAAGGCCGAAAGACCGGTCGCCACGAGTAGAACAGCCACGGCTGGCAGAACGATGATGCGCATCCGTGAGGCCCAGTTGAGCAATAATCCGTACACTGAAACCAACGCACGCCCAACGAGACCCGCGTTCTCGCTGACCTTGCGGGGCAGAAAATAGTAGCTCAAGATGGGTGAGAGCGTGACGGAGACGATCAGTGCCCCCATCAATGCGAAGATGAAAGTCCACGCCATCGGCCGGAACATCTTGCCTTCGATTCCCTCCAGCATGAGGATCGGGAAGAACACGACCATGATGATCCCAAGACCGAACACGGTTGGCCGAACGACCTGCTTGCTGGACTCGATGATGCAACGCAAGCGTTCGTCTCGTTGAAGCGGGCGACCAAGTTCGGTTTGACGTTCGGCGAGCATGCGGAGGTTCGCTTCCGTCATCACCACCGATCCGTCCACGATCACGCCGAAGTCAATCGCCCCGAGACTCAAGAGGCTGGCGGCAATGCCGAACTCGTACATCCCCAGCACAGCAAACAGCATGGCGATCGGGATCGCAATGGCGACAAGCAGGCCAGCGCGGATGTTCCCGAGCAGGATCAAGAGCACCACGATCACGAGCACCGCCCCAGCCAGTAGATTGTGCTCGACGGTGCCGATGACCTCATGTACAAGTTCGGTTCGGTCGTAAACGATCTCAACAATGAGGTCGTCCGGAAGAGACTTCTTGACGCCTTCAAGTCGCTCTTTGAGCAGTTCCGTGACGACCTTGCTGTTCTCGCCCATCAGCATGAAGCCCAAGCCAAGCACAGCTTCGCCTCGACCTTGGGCAGTCACCGCGCCGCGGCGTATTTCATGTCCGATGGCAACCTTGGCGATGTCCTTGATGAACAGCGGTGAGCCACCGTAGGATACGAGGACGATGTTTTCGATTTCTTCGACACTGGTAACCCGCCCGATGCCATGAACGAGTCTCGACTCTCCGCCCGAGATGACTTGTCCGCCGCCGACATTGTGATTGTTCTCTTCGAGCGTCTCGAAAACGTCGTCAAGCGTCAGGTCATATTTTAGGAGCGCTTCCGGTGACACGATGACATGGAATTGCTTTTCGTTGCCGCCCCAGGAGTTCACCTCAGCTACACCTGGAACCTTCCTCAGTTCCGGCTTGATGACCCAGTCGTGAATAGTACGAAGGTCTTCGAGCGTACGATTCGGGTCTTCCGAGCGTACGATATAGTGAAAGATTTCCCCCAAACCCGTGGCGATTGGGCCAAGCTCCGGTCGGCTAATACCGTCTGGAAGCTCTACGCCAGCAAGGCGCTCCGACACATATTGTCGTGCGTCGGTGATCGTTGAGGAGTCATCAAAAATCGCGACGACTTGTGAAAGCCCAAACTTCGACACCGAACGCACATCTGAAAGCCCAGGCAAACCCCCGATGGAAAGCTCGACAGGCAGCGTAATCTGCTGCTCGATCTCCTCCGGGTTCAGAGCAGGGGCCACTGTGTTGATTTGCACCTGTACGGGGGTCGTGTCAGGAAAGGCGTCCACTGGAATATGCACGAGCGTCCACCCGCCCAGTCCAATCCCTAGCACGAAAAGAAGCAGCACGAGTAAGTGGTTCTTGAGCGCGAACTCTACAAGACGATTCAGCATGAAGGTGACTCCGCTTAGTCGTCCACGCAGCCGGCACCGAGGCGCGACTTGAGGAACTCAGATTTCATCGTGAACCCACCCGAAACGACGATCTCATCGGTCGCGAGAATGCCCGCAAGGATTTCGACCGAATGAGCGCTTCTTGCACCCACCGCGACTCGCCGCAAATCGAACAAATCCGCATCCTCTTTGACAAAGACATACGGTCGCCCCTCAAACCGCTGCAACGCCGATGACGGCAAACGAAGCATGTTCACCGGTTTGTCGAGCACGACCTTGACCGTGCCGAACATGCCGCTCTTCAGTCTTATATCGGGATTTGGAACCAGGGCGCGGGCTCTGACGAGCCGGGTTCGCTCGTTGACGCGCGAGTCGATCCAGATAAGTTCGCCTTGACTCGTGTCATCCGGCAATCCGCTGAAGGTTGCCTCGACTGTGTGGCCCGTATGCACTCTTTCGATTTGGTTTTCCGGGACGGCAAGTTCGAGCCACATGGTTGACAAATCGGCAAGGGTAAAGAGTTGCGCGCCTGGCTTAACCGCCTCTCCAACCACGGCCAAACGTTCGACCAACGTCCCCGCGTAAGGAGCGCGAACGCTAATCAATGACGAACTCGACTTTGTATTCTTGATCTGCCGGATTTCCGCCTCGGTGAAGCGGTAGTTCAGAAGCGTTTGTCGCGCGGTCGTCGTGACGACTTTCGCCATGGCAAACTCGGCCTCGGCCTTCTGGTAATCCGCTTGGGACGCAATCTTTTTGGCGACCAACTGCCCTTCGCGTTTAAAAGCGAGGGACTTCACATTCTCATCCACCAAAGCCAAGAGATAATCTCTCTTAGCGGATGCGATTTCCGAGGAAGCAATCTCGACGAGGACGTCTCCCTCAGCCACAACCTGCCCGACGTCGACGAGAACGCGCTCGATCACGCCGGGGGCGAGCGGCGTGATGCGGGCAACAAGATTCTGATTGTAGCGCACCTCGCAATAAACACTGACACCGGGTGACGACTCGCCGGGTTGCGGTCTTGCTGTCGTAATCCCGGCTTTCGACGCGGAATCCCGTGACACCTGTCGAATCCTCAGACTTTCTCCCGGTTTCAGGTCGGGAGCAATCTCCGGGTGGCAGATTCCGCACTCCTGCTCCAGTACATCGTGCTCTTTGCACATCAGTCCGCTGTTCGTTTCACTCGTCGGCTTGTTTCTCAAGTCGGGGTGGCAGATGAAACACTCATCTTCGTATACGTCGTGCTCCGAACACCAGAGTCTTGCTGGATCTCGCTGCGCGCTTGGGTCCGGTTTAGGTCGCATCGACGCCCACTTGTCCCGCGCACTCGGATTGCACGCCACACACTGCGATTCCGGTAGGCGATGCTCACCACACCAATCGCCCTCAGCCTTGAAAGCAGGAATCAGGGACGCATTGCATCGTGTACAGAACGCCTCCGGGACGTCGTGCCCAGCGCAAAACCCGAGCGTCCTGATCAACTTGGGATTGCAGAACGGGCACCTCGACTCCGCGATTCTGTGCGTAGTGCACAAGTCCAACTCGCCAGACTTCTCGGCCCAGGCAGGGCACGTTGTCTGCATTAGCAGTGATACCATGAGGACCAGGTATCGGCCCCCGTAAGGCCTCTTTATTTTCATTCGCTTGTCTCCGAATTCCGTAACTGGAAAATCAAGAATCTCACGGCGCTAGGTCATGGAAGCGATCTGTGGAACACAGCAGCCACATCACCCGACGACGGTCCCGTCGGATGGTCGGGGGACGCGCGAACCCAAAGCTACAGTGGATGGCGCGAGGCCCGCTGCTTATGTAGGATTGGAGGTCAAACGAGAAGTGGTCGGTCTGGAATGGGATACGGAAAGTGCTCCCGTATCAGATGCGCGAGCCAAACAGGACTACCCTCATGCACTGTTTCGCGCCGGACTGTGCTGGGCGTGGTCGCCACATTCGCCGCCGGCACAATGTGGTCAATGTTTGGGCGCCCGTTCTGCTCCGTAAGCCAAACGGCTGCGTTACACAGCTCTAGGCAGGACGAGCACTGGCATGGCTGGGATGATTCGCTCTCGTCTGGGCAGGCATCTTCACAGCATTCAACAAATATCCCGGCCTGACAAAGCGTCGGCACACCGATCAGGCCCCATGATGCAATGAACACTGCCAGTAATCGCATCATCGTGCAGCCGACCTCACACTTCCTGCAGCACCAATGTTCGAACCTGAATCGGAGATATGGCTCATCACCGACCGAGCGAGTTCCAACCAGAAACGATCCGCGAGCGAGTAATAGGCGAATTTTCCAGAGACTCGATACTCAATCGCGCCCAATCTTCGCAGCTCGCGAAGTTGCTGCGAAAGTGTCGACATCGAAACATCCAGCGTGGCCGCGAGGTCACAAACGCACAGTTCACGCCCGTCCAAGGCTTCGAGCACGCGAAGTCGGTTTGGATGAGCAAGCACTTTGAGGGCCTCGGCCACCTGCTCCAGCACCGTGCGCCTTGGAAGCGCGGCTCTTGTTTCCTCGACACTCGCCGAGTCGACCGAGTCGATTTCGCACAGTCCATCCTTCACACGACACCGCATTGAAGCCTCGCTCGTCTATTTCGTCATTCCATGAATTATAGAAATGAAAAACGAAAGGTCAACCTCGCAGACAGGCCCAAAACCAGGGCATTGGGGCCCCGGAGGCCCATCCACGGGGCGGCAGTGCCACCAGCGGCCGTCGCCCTTTCCGGGCTCTGGTTGGAATCTGGGTAGTCTAACCTCCGCAAATGGACTAATCCGTCAGGGCGATCTCAGGGACCAGGTGACGCGGAGGCGAGTGTTGAACCACCTTCCGGATCAGCGAACGCCGTGACGGCGAGAACCATCACCTGCCGGGCGAACCACGCTTGTTCTTCGCTGTCTCCAACCGTGACTTTGCTCGTCTTGGTCCGCAGATGCTCGAGGATCGGCTTGGGTGAATGGTCAACCTTTCTAACCTCCTCGAGGTGTTCTTGCCGTTGCTTTCCTGCGTCAGGAATCTGTGCTGCTGCTGTGGCAAGCATGCTTGGCTGGTTACTCGACAACTCAGCGGCGATGACCATCAGGAGTGCCGCGATCACGATCAGGATTCCCTTTGTCATCCGATCAAATGCGGATTCACATCCTCTCATCGTGTAGACCCTCTCGCTCAGTTGGTTCAAAGGATAGTGATTGCCCGTTCGCTCTACTGGCGGGTCCTCGTAGCAATCGCAAACCATTGAAAGTTACAAGAAGTGAAGCCCCAGCATCGGCTGCGATGGCCATCCAGAGATTGGCTAGACCGGGTATCGCCAGCACCAGAAACACGGCCTTAATGCCGAGGGAGAACGCAACGTTCTGAACGATGATGTTTCTCGTTGACCGGCTGTGCCGCAACAGCCACGGAAGCTTGCGAAGGTCGTCCGTCATTAGGGCGATGTCCGCGGTTTCCAACGCCGCGTCCGTTCCAACGGTCCCCATCGCTACACCAACCGTCGCCGCAGCAAGCGCGGGCGCATCGTTGATTCCGTCTCCCACCATCACGACGTGCTTGTGAGAACGACGAAGCTCTTCGACGGCCGAGACCTTGTCGGTCGGTAACAACTCGGCACGGTACTCAAGGCCGTCGCATTCTTGGGCAATCGCCTTCGCCGTCCCCGCGTTGTCGCCGGTCAACATGACAATTCTCTCTACGCCAGTATCGCGCAGATCTCCTATGGCTTGTTTGGCCTCCGCACGAAGTCCATCAGCCAGAAGGAATACTCCCAGCGGATCACGGGTCGAGGCAAGTCCGACAGTCGTATGTTGACAATCTTCATGCTCCGTCATGATCCGGTGCATCTCGTTAGTGCACACCTTGCTTTCTTCCAGGAGCCTGTGGTTGCCGATCAAGTACTCATCGCCGTTCACCGAGGCGCGCGCTCCCTTCCCACGAATAGCTTGATAGTCCTGGCACGCGGGCGGCGTGACGTTATGTTGGCCAGAATAATCGACAATGGCTCGGGCGATGGCGTGCTCGCTACGCTGTTCGATGGCGGCGGCAATCTCCAACAGCCGGCCGGCTGGCGTTTCGTTGACGGGGATCACCTCTTGCACGACTGGTTTGCCGGCTGTTAACGTGCCGGTCTTGTCGATAGCGATAACCTTGGTTCGGCCAATCGCCTCAAGATACTCGCCGCCCTTCACCAGAACGCCATTACGTGCGGCCGCAGCCAACGCGCTGACGATGGCGATCGGCGTGGATATAACCAGTGCGCAAGGACATGCGATGACGAGCAGTACGAGGGAGCGGTAGAACCAGGTGGACCAGTTCGCGGCCAGCAGCAGCGGCGGAATGATGCACAATGCCATGGCACCGACGACGACAGCCGGTGTGTAGTAGCGCGCGAAGCGATCGACGAACTGTTCGGAGCGCGAACGTTGCGATTGGGCTTGTTCCACGAGGCGGATTACACCAGCAAGCACGGTGTCGCCGGCCAGTTTAGTGATCTCGACCGTGACCGCGCCGTCCTGGTTCAGTGTTGCGGCGAATACTTCGTCGCCAGGCACTTTCGAAATGAGGGCAGCTTCGCCAGTAATAGGCGCCTGGTTTACCGAGGTTTGGCCCTCAAGGATATTCCCATCAAGCGGGAACTTCTCGCCGGGCCGGACGACGATCCTACTGCCAACTTGGATTCGTTCTACGTCTTGATCCTCTTCGGAACCGTCGTCCCGCAGTACGCGTGCCCTTGGCGGACTTAGCTCCATGAGCGACTGAATCGCACGGCGAGCCCGATTGACGCTCCACGTCTCCAGTACGTGCGAAACCATGAAAAGGAAGGCCACTGTCGAACCTTCCAGCCATTCGCCTAGACCGATCGCGCCGACGACGGCAAATGTCATCAACACATTTATGTCCAGTCTGAGACAGGTGAGTGAACCGAAGGCCTTGGGGAGCACATACCGCCAAGCGGCCGCGATGGCAAGAATGTACGCAACGACAGCAGGCCAAGTGGTATTGTGGAACTTCATGGCCGGTACGTACGAAAGAATCGCGCCTACGACCGTACCCACTGCAGCAATGATCATCATCAAAAGAGGCCCGCGCGGAACGGTGGCTTTGATTCGGCGCGGGCGCCAAGACTCAGCATTGAGCGAGGCTTGCATCCCGGTATTCCGAATTCGGTCAATGATGTCCTCGGTACTTATTATGGACGGGTCGTGTGTTACGGTCATGCTGGCGCTCATTAGGTTGAACGACTGTTCACTGATGCCGTCGACACCTTCCAGGCATTCGCGCAACTCCTTAACTTCGTCGGGGCAGTCCATGCCCTCGACACGAAAACAAGTCGTGTGCTTCTTATCGTAAGATTGCATAGCCGCCCTGTTTCCTTTCGGCGTGCTCGCACCGAACAATGCTCCCAGTCTCTGCGCGATGTCGCTGTCCGATGCGAGTCAAAGGAACATCCATGTAACCATGATGAACAGCGGGACGAGCACAACGCCGCTATACGCCATATATCCAAAGAAGCCGGGCATAGGCACCCCCGACCGCTCTGCAATAGCCTTGACCATGAAATTCGGCCCGTTGCCAATGTAAGTCATGGCACCCATGAATACCGCACCAAGTGAGATGCCTACAAGCAGATTCTGAGGGATCGTGCCGCCGCCCGCTAGAGTAACTGTGTCGGCCGCGCTCTCCGGTGTCATCGTTGCAGCCGTTTCGAAGAACACGACGTAGGTCGGAGCGTTGTCCAGGAAACCCGACAGAGCGCCGGTCGCCCAAAAGAAACGCTCTGGTGATCCTAGCGCACCGGCCAGAGAGTTGCCGTTCGCCCGAAGAATCTCGATCGGCGCCTGCATGCAGATGAAGATCCCAATGAAGAGTGCCGCGACTTCCAAAATCGCATGATAGTTAAACTCGTTATTTGTACGGACCTGCTTGCTGGTGAACCGTAGAGATAATGCCGCCATACCGAGCATCAGTAGCTCGCGCATGAATGGGAACGGTACGAACCCCAGGCCCAAGAAGTTCTCGCCGGGCTTGACCAGCGCCACGCACAAAACCACGCCCATAAGCCAGAACAGATTCAACTTGCCCGACAGCGTCAACTTGGTTCGCTGCGTGTCATCCAGCGTGATGTCCCGCGGCGTCTCCTTTCGATAGGCTTCACGATCCCAACAGTAGTACACTGCGAGCAGGATCACACATGTAAGCAACCACTGGGGCCACAACCGAAGCGTCCAGAAGAAATCCACGCCCTTGAGATAGCCCAGAAACAGCGGTGGATCGCCGATCGGCAAAAGACATCCACCGATGTTGCTCACGAGGAATACGAAAAAAATGACCGTGTGCTTAACATGCTTCCGTTCCGAGTTGGTTTGCAGCAGGGGGCGGATCAGTAGCATGCTCGCACCGGTAGTACCGACGAAGCTTGCAATCGCAGCACCGACGCCCAGGAAAACCGTATTCGTGCCAGGCCGTGCTACTAAGTCACCCGTCAACGAGATTCCGCCGCTGATTACATACAGCGAGAATAGTAGTACGATGAACGGAACGTACTCCTCAAGCAGCGCGTTTTCCACAGTGGTCAGCGCTCTCTCGCAACCTTGGCTGAGAAGATATTGTGACATAGTTACTGCGGAGAAGGCTATCGCGAGCATCAGTTTGTTACTGTTGCTTTCCCACCAAGTTTTGGCCCAGGGAACCAAAGGAAGTATCGCAATCGAAAGCAATAGTCCTACGAACGGGCCAACCGCCCAGAGATTCGGCGCGCCGTGTGTCCCGCCGGTCCTCCACGCCACAAGGTCCTCGTGCAGGAAGATCGCAGAAAGAACAGCGGCTGCGGACAGCAGTCCGAGGATGATTTCGGCTCGCTTCCACCATGCCACTGGCAGGGGTTTTGCCGGTTGCGAACTAATCTGCATACAGGCCTTACTCACTGTGCAAGCGGCCCATTGATGAAGTACTGTCGTCAGTCACGGGAGTCTCCCGACGAGCGGGGCGGCATTGATGCCGCTTTGGAATTCACGGTTGCCCTGATATTGAGAACTGAGCCGTCGGATGGAACCGTCTTGAATCTCATGTCGAAGTGTACGCCTCCTCGCTTACACCGAGACAGATCGCGGAGTGTTTCCTGTTCAAGTACGGATGACGTCGCGGATAGAAGTATGACGTCGACCTGAGACGCGACGGGGCCCGCCGCGGATCCCACTCGGTTCAGGCAACCGCTCACAACGAGACCATCCTTCCGCACGTACGCGTGGGGGTCCTGCAGTTCGACATTCTGGGGGCCTGCGAATTGAAGGGTAAGGTCCCTCGTGGCCAGCAGGTCTCGATGGTACCGGCTCTTATGCACAGCGTTCGAAATCATGATGGCCGCGACGCCGAACACATTTAGGCCGAGTATTACGTAGCCGATAATGGACATCCATTTTTCCGTGGATTTTTTCATGTCAGCATCTGAGAAAGGAATGATCTCCGATCAACCTGAGATTTATGTTAAGAATAACTTCCGGAGCAATGTGCCCCGCAAAGGCAAGGCGGCCACATAGTCAATAATAGACATGTATCAGTATCCCCTCAGGTGGTGCTTGATTCGAATCGTCGCAATGGCATCGGCTGGTACCTTCACGAGTGCCTCAAACCGCGCGTAGCGAACGCGTGAGCTGGCAAGCGGTCGATGGACCTCAGCCCAAGCTTCGCCTAGTGTACCCTCGTCTGGTCCGAGCAGTTCTACATGTACGTGGCCGGCCGGAACAGAACGTCGCACAAAGCCTGTTACGACGATTCCGTCATCTTGTCCATCGACGAAAATGTCTCGGAAGTACCCGCGCTCGCCAGGGTCACGTTGGAGCGCGAGTGCACCCGAACGCACGAGGTCAACTCGCCCGGCATGACATCCTGCAAGTGCCAAGCAAGCACTTGCCCAAGAAACGGCCCACTGACGTTGTTTCTGATAGCGTGTCATGTCGCGATCCCTTCAGCGCCGCCGGTCACCTAATCGAGTCGCTGCAACCTCTCTCCGGTTCGGATCTTGACCGCGTCCTCAACGTCATGGACGAAGATCTTCCCATCTCCAACGCTGCCGGTTTGTGCGGCTTGCTGTATCATCTCGAGGATGGAGTCAACATTCTCCTCATTAACAACGCACTCGAGCTTCACCATCTCGGCTGTACCATACTGGACCGATTCACCCTCAGAATTTGAGCGTCCCCTCGCCCGCCCGAATCCCCGAACGTACGATACTGTTACGCCGGGCAACTCTGGATGCGCGTGCAACGCAGTCAAGACTGCGTCTAACCGGTGCTGCCTGACGATGGCTTTGATTTCTTTCATTGACTTTTCTCCGAGCGATTCTCCACTTTAGATTTCTACTTCCTTCTCGCCGGGGTCAAACCACCGGTAAACCGTAGGCAGGACGAAGAGTGTCAAGAATGTCGATGTCACCAATCCGCCAATAACGACCGTCGCCAGGGGACGTTGCACTTCGGCGCCAGCACTGCTGGACACGGCCATCGGAAGGAATCCGAAGGCATCGGTCACGACAGTCATCAGCACCGCCCGAAGACGAACACGGGCGCTATGCCGGGCAGCTTCTTCCGGCGACATGCCTGACTTGCGTTTTTCCTGGATGTACGAGACCAGAACGACACCGTTAAGCACCGCAATGCCGCTCAATGCGATGAATCCTACACCGGCCGAGATTGAGAATGGATAGCCGCGAACCACAAGAGCGATGATGCCTCCGGTGATCGCCAACGGCACGTTCAGATAAATCAGCAAGGCAAGTCGCGACGTGCCAAACATCGTGTAGAGTAGGACGAAAATCAAAAGCAGCGCCATAGGGACCAAGACAGCCAAGCGTTTCGATGCTTCTTGAAGATTCTCAAACTGTCCGCCCCAATCGATGTACCAACCGGACGGCAGATCGAGTTCGGCACGCAACACCTCTTGGGCGTCGGTAACGAATGAGGCGAGGTCGCGCCCGCGGACATTGGCTTCGACAGTGATCCGCCGACTGATGTTTTCGCGGCTAATCTGCGCTGGGCCTTCCTCGATTTCGATGGATGCAAGCTGCGAGAGCGGGATCAATCGAGGAGCCCCATCGCCTTTCGCTGGACCGGCGATCTTGAGATCGCGGACTCGGTCGAGATCCGCGCGAACGCTATCGCCGAAGCGTACCTGAAGGGCAAAGCGTTTTTGACCCTCGAGGACAGTACCGACTTGGTTGCCACCGATCGACTCAATGACTTCGAGGATATTCTCAGCGTTGATCCCGTATCGCGCGATGGCGTCGCGATCAATCCGGATGCGCATCGTCGGCAAGCCAATGACCTGTTCAGCCTTGACATCAGCGGCACCCTGTATGCGACTAATTAGCCGCACGACATCGTCAGCTTTTTGCTTCATCAATTCCAGGTCGTCGCCGTATATCTTGATCCCAATATCACTCCGGACGCCGGAAATCAGCTCCGAAACTCGCAACTCGATGGGTTGGGAGAAACTAAAAATCGCCCCGGGCACATTGGCCTTTAGGCTTTCGTCGATTGCCTCAACCAGCGCCGCTTTCGTATCAAAACGCCACGTCGATTTGTCTTTGAGAATCAAGTAGGTATCACTGATCTCCACGCCCATCGGATCGGTCGCGATTTCGGCCCGCCCCGTTCGAGACACGGTTGTCTCGATTTCGGGAAACTCCTCCTTGAGAACACGTTCCGCATGAAGGCTGATCTCGTTTGACTTCTCCAGTGAAACACTTGGCAGCCGCCAGATTTGCAGTGCAATCGCGCCCTCATCGAGGCGGGGCATGAATTCCGCGCCCATGAATGGCACGAAGCACATGCTGGCAACAAACACTGCGAATGCGCCGCCGAACACGCGCGCCCTGTACCCCATGATTTTTTCCAATAGCGGGTAGTACAGGCGCTTTGCGAAACGGTATAGGATGGGCTCCTTCTCCGTAACTTTCTTGAGGAACAACGATGCCAAGACCGGCATTAACGTCAAAGCGCAGATCATCGAGCCAATCAAAGCAAACACGACAGTCAACGCCATCGGGCGAAACATCTTCCCTTCAATCCCACGCAACGCCATGATCGGGAGATACACAATCGTGATGGTCATTACGCCGAACGCGACAGGACGTGCCACTTCGCGACATGCATTGCGAACAGCTTCTATGTGGGATCCAGAATCCTTCCGACGGCCCCGAAGAACACGCACGACATTCTCGATCATCACGACGGACCCGTCGACGATGATCCCGAAGTCGATCGCCCCCAAACTCATGAGGTTGCCGCTGAGCCCCGTGATCCGCATCGCGATAAACGCGACCATCATAGACAAAGGAATAGATGAAGCGACGATCAGACCACCGCGCAGATTACCAAGCAATAAAAGAAGCACGATGACGACCAGAAGACCACCTTCCGCTAAGTTCCAAGCGACGGTTGTGATGGTTCGGTCCACGAGTTCCGTTCGGTTGTAAAACGTGTCGATCGTGACACCCTCGGGCAGGAACTGCTTCAGCTCCTCGATCTTCTCGTCGACCGCTTGCGAGACAACGCGAGAATTCTCGCCCATCAGCATCATGACGATTCCGACGACAGCTTCCCGATTCCCGTCGCGTGTCACCGCGCCCTGCCGAATCATCGGAGCGAACTCGACGGTTCCGATGTCCTTGACGAAGATCGGCGTACCTGCGTCGGCGTCATGCTTGACGATGATGTTCCCCAGATCCTCTGCCGTCTCTACAAGCCCTTCGCCTCGGATTAAGTACTGCTCGCCATGGTGCTCGATGTAACCGCCACCAACGTTGCGATTGTTGTCCCGCAGCGCTTCAAGGATATCGCCCACCGGTATGTCCAAAGCAGCCAGGCGGTCAGGATCGAGCGTGACCTGGTAAGTTTTCAGTTCACCGCCAAACGCGTTGATCTCCACCACACCGGGGACGCTGCGAAGTTGGTAGTTGACATACCAGTCGAGGATCGTCCGAAGCTCCATCGGCGTGTGGTTTTCACCGCGCACCTCGAACTGGTAGATTTCCCCGAGGCCGGTTGAGATCGGACCCATCTCGGGTTCGCCGTAGCCCTCTGGAATCTGCGCGCGGGCCTCGACAAGCCGCTCGCCTACAAGCTGACGCGCCCAATAGATGTCCGTCCCTTCCTCGAAGACGACCGTGACAACGGACAAGCCAAATTTCGATACGGAGCGAACTTCTTCAATGGCCGGAAGACCACTCATCGAGGTTTCCACCGGGAACGTGATAAAGCGCTCGACCTCTTCTGGCGGAAGTCCGGGGGAGTTCGCTAGGATTTGTACCTGGACGTTGGTCACATCCGGAACAGCATCCATTGGAAGTTTGGTCAGGGAATCCAGGCCTACGAGCACGACCATGAACCAAAGGACGAGGACCAGAAATCGATTATTCAGTGAAAAGTCAATAATTCTTGACATGGTAGCTCCGTTAATGCGAGTGCCCGCCGCCCATTTCTTCTTTGCCGACTTCAGACATGAGCACGAACGTGTCACCGACCGCCACTTTGTCGCCAATCGAGATCGCCCCCGTCACCTCGGCAGATTCCCGGGATTTCCCAAGAACCTGGACCGGAACGAGCTTGTATTCGCCGGGCTCTGCGAGTTGAAAGACGACGAATCCGTCCTTGACTCTTTGCAAGGACGCTGCCGGTACGAGTTTGCCCTCTCTTGATGCCCCGTTGGTTCCATTTCCAATATGGATCGCGACCGTCCCGAACATGCCGGGGCGGAGCAGGCCGTCTGGATTTGGCAGAACCACGCGAGTCTCAACCGTTCTTGTGTCAGTATCCAATTTGCTGTCCACATAATCGACTTGCCCCTCGAACAACTTCTCCGGAAACGCGTCGAGGCGGACCGTCGTCTTCTGTCCGGGCTTCAGGAAGCGAATATCGCGTTCGTAGGCGCGGCCCATGACCCAAACGTTCGAGGCGTCAGCAATCGTGTAGAGCCGGGTATCGGTGCTCACGAGTTCTCCTCGCGTCAGGTGACGGTCAACGATCATGCCGGAGATCGGGCTTGCAAGCGCTGCGCGCGCGATGTCTGTGTCAACTTCATTGCCGCGCTGTGCCACCTCTTCGGTTTGCTCGCTTGATAACCCGAGAATGTGTAGTGCGCGCTCTGCATTGCGCATTTCGGTCTTCGCGACCTTGAAGTCCATTTCCGCCCGGAGGAAGCGAAGTTCCAGATCGAACGAAATCTCCTCTCGCGTCGACAGATAATCAGCCCGTGAAACTTCATAGTCGCCCTGTGTATCGAAAAACTCCGCTTCGCTGGCAATCTTGCTTGCTAGAAGTGCTTCGTTCCGCTTGTATTTGCGGAAGTTCACTTTCATCCGGGTATAGGAGGTCAACAGCTTGTTCTTGTTGTCGCCGACCGGAAGATCACGCGCTTGAATGAGTGCTTCTTCAGGAGCGGGCTCCGAGTCCAGAATCGCCAAAAGCTTCTTGGTGTTCTCAAACACGGTACGGGCACGCCCGTAATCGGCGCGTGCCACTTCGAACCGGCTTAAATCTGTGAGGTACTCCATCTTGGAATCGCCCATCTCACGGGAATCCAAGACACAGAGTAGCTCGTCCACATTTACTGTATCGCCAAGTGTTTTTTCGACGGAAGACACGATTCCGCTGACGCGTGGCGTGACATGCACGAGGCGGTCAGCGTTCCATGCTACTTCGCCAGGAAGCTCGATCATCTTGGTGAGCGAGCCACGTTTCACCTCCGCATAAGACAAGGTCAATCCCGAAAGTTGTGCCGCGTTCAGACGCACTACACCCTCTTCGTGTCCCCCATGTCCTTCGTGGCTACCATGCTTATCGTCTTGGTCGCCATGTTCGTCGTCGTGGTCATCATGATCGTCATGGCCCTTCTTGGGGTCATCATCGTGATCGGCATGGCCATCGTGCCCTTTGTCGTGGTCGTCAGCGTCGTCACCATGACCATGCTTGGTATGGTCTTCCTGTGGTACTTGCGCTGTCGCAACAGAAGAAAGGCGCAACCATGCTGAACCAATTCCCAGAATGGCGACAGCTAAGATCAACGTCGATATTGTTCCCATCTTGCTCATTAGATTTTCCTCCGTCGCATGCCTAGCCGTGCTACAGCAGAAACGCCGCCATGGCGCTGCGCAGCAGATCTGTTAGAAACATCTCCAGGCTCTTGGAAGTGTCGTGTGTACAGCCCCCCAAGAGCGTCACGGACGCGGCGGCCAGGGCCATTGCCGCGAAGCAGGTACGGTTTTGTTTGTTCGTCATGGCTTGATCACCTCCTCGGCGGGCTGGTTCGGCCTCGTAGGCTCGTCGATTTCTGATAAGAATCTGTCAAACGGCAGCCCGATCGTTCGTTCAAGTTCCGGTATCATCGTGGCCGCGGATTGCGATGCCTCGACATACCCCCGCCGGGTGTCGAGAAAGAATCGCTGCGCCTCCAGTACGGAAAGAAACGACGCCCGACCGGCGCGATAAGCTTCGCGGGAAAGACCGAGGTTACTCTGCGCCAATGGAATTGATCGCTCGCGGTACATTCGCATCACGCGCCACGCGGTCATCGCACGATCGACGGCGCTGCGTACTTCCTGAGTAACCGCACGGTCGAGTCCGTCCCGCGCCTTGCTCGCCTGCTGAAGGGCCAACTGGGCCTTGGCGATCTGTGCCTGGTTCTGGTCAAAGATGGGAAGCGTAATGCCGAGGCTCGGACCGATGATGAAATCCTGACCTTTTGCACTAAGCCTTTGAGACCTGGACTGTATGTCCGGCGCCGTCAGGCGGCCATTGGCAATCGACGTCCGCGCGGTGTCGGCAAGGATGTCTCGACCGCCCTGGCGAGTGCGCTCCGATCGTTCCAGAGAAACACCAACTTGCACTTGCGGGATAACCAAGCGCTGTTCGTACTCAAGATTCGCTTGGGCGGCGGCAACGGTCTGTTGCGCCGTTTGAATGTCCAGGCGCCAAGCCTTGGCCAGTTGAACAAACGACTCGGAGTCCAGGGTCTCGGGAGATTCGGTTGGTAAGGAATCTGTCAGTTCCAAGACATCAGCATTACCAGTGAGGCCCAACATAGTGGCCAATTCCCGGCGAGAACCGGCGGCCACTAACCGCGCCCGCTCCACCTCAATCTCCGAATCCAACGCGATGCTGCGAGACAGGTTGACGTCTAACTCGTTGGCTGCTCCTGCACTTTGACGCGTCAACGTCAGATTGAGAAGGTTCGTCGCAATCTCAAGATTGCCTTGTGCGATCCGCAAGCGTTCATCTGAGCCAACAGCTATGTAGTACGCGACTTTGGCGTCTGCGGCGAGGACTGCTGCCGTCCTGGCAAGATTAACAATCGTCGCATCCAGAGAGCGCTCAGCCCTAAGCTTGCGAACGGGGATTTGCCATAACTCTGCGATGTTCTGGGCGACACTGGCTTGAATATTTGCCAAGCCGCCGCTGTCAGGGAGCAGTCCTGCGACGTTCAGAAATGGATTTGTATACAACCCGGCTTGGATAGCGTCCGCGCGGGCCATCCCGACATCCATGAATGCAGCCTGGAGCGATGGGTTGTTAAGCAAAGAGATCTGCACCGCGTCGTCGGCACTTATCCCGTGTTGCAGCAATTCTTCAACCAGTCCAGCGACCAGCTCATCGTATTTGGGGTGGTACACATTCTCCTGCCCCGTCGCCTGGGTGATGTGTCGTACAACTTGCGCATAGTCATGTTCGGGGTTTACGGTAGCGCAGCCGCCGACCACAGCCAATGCTCCGAGCAACCACGCGACCAGTCCGGTTTTCTTAAGCATGCAGGAAATCCCTCAATCGGTTTCAGCAAATCCAGCGCACATCGTACGGATGGCGCACGCAGAAGATGCTGCAGAAAGCGCACAGACGTGGCCTACCACAGCCAATGTGGGAATCAGAACGAGGAATCAGATTAGGAGGGGAAGATCGCTGGGTGGGAGCGGTAGCGTTATACCGCCAGCCCATTCGTGCGTGCCGGCTCGTACCAACCGGGTCGAAGTTTGGCTGACAGCGGTGAGGATGATCATGTTTGATATTATGGGCTGAGAGACTGTTACGACATCGTCACCTTGGCGTTGGGTCAGCACGACGCGGACGCTGCATGGATCATCGGCGCATCCGCCTTCATGCCGACAATCACCGTCATGCCCACCGTCATGCCCACCGTCGGGCTCATGCTCGCAGTCTGTTTCGCACAGGCATGCGATTTCCGAAGCGCATTCACAAGCGTGCGAAATCATGCCGCCCATGCACATCGCCGGGACGGCGAGAAACGACGCAACAGCCACAAAAATAGCCAGAATCTTGGTCATTAGTGATTGAACTCTAATCTGCCGTTGGAAATCGGTCAACTCCATGCAGTAACTGTGCCGTAACACCCTGCCTTGGGCTTGGCGATATGTATCGAACGCCCGTCACACCTTGCGATTCAATGGGTTGCCCCAGGGATCAGCAATCGACCCTGGGCCGCTGGATCGATGCCGCGACAAAACGTCCACATTCAGTTCCTAGCAGTTTCAGCGACATCAATCGACTCATCGCTTTATCGGAATTCGTCGAGCTCACCTTAAGTTGCCCGACCAACGAAGCAGCGCCTGGTGGAGGACCATCATGTCTCGGTAGGGCTGCTGATGCCGAACAATTCGGCGGTCCAGGAAAGTTTCGTGCGGTGATCGGGTCGCTTCTGCGGAAACATCGACGAAGACGGCGATATCGACAGCGACGAGGAGGCGGATTTCAGCGCTAAAGTTGCTTGTGGTCCCGTCGCAAGTACTACGCAGTTTGCAGTATGCAATGACAACCGACTCGACGACATCTGTAATATTCTGATGAACCAGTCAGAGGATGAGAACGAGATACCCGAACAGCGTCATTCAGATCACCGGCATCGGACGATCGGCCGATTTGGGCTGCGAAACCGTCAGAGCAAAGCGCAACGTGTAAAGCGATGTCGATTCAACCGTGCAGTTCAAACAAGTCGACAAGACGTGCATAAAGTAAAGGCGATTCCCGCCCACCCGATAAGCCGGCTATCCCGAATTGAGGTGCGGCCTCAAGAACGTCACCGGTAGCAAGGGTGCGTAACCAGCTCCGCAAGGATGCAATGAATCCAAGTCACACCTGGTCTGTCACGCAATGGGTGTCCGCAGGTTCATTTTACGGCGTTTTGACGTATAATATAATGGAGGGTTATTAGCATTCAGATTGCTCGTGATGCCATGAGCTCGGCGGGGTTTTGATCGAGCGGTCACATCCTGCCCCCCCTTGACTACCCCACGCGACGATCGCCATCAGCAGTTACCGTCAACCATCGCCCTTTCATTGGTTGGGCGGCTGCCATTCCGTCAACTAGACTCACGCCAAGTGGCTTAGTAATCTTCCGAAGTAACAACCCCATCACTTTGATTTCGCCTATCTCAACCTACCCGATATACGTTCGATGCAATCCGCGTTCGTGCGCCAATCCTTCCTAGGACGCTCCCCAAGCTTTCCGCTCCGAGCGAAGATACGTGCCCAACCGGACCGATACGGAGTCCTCAGCGGCTATACCGATTCGGTGTTGTAGGGACTGTTGTGCTCTGGCGGCGTGTGCAGAATCCGACATGTCGACAGGAACAAATACTCGCCTGGGCAGTAAGTCACGAGGTCGAATCTTGAGAGCCATGGCCAGCTTCGCGATGTTTTCTACGCCGACATTTCGCTCGCCGCGTTCAATTCCACCGGTGCAATTGCGATGCATGCCTGGTTTGAAGCCAAGCTCTTCCTGTGACCACCCCGCTCCCTCGCGCAATTTACGGAGTCTCCGGCTCACTTCGGATTTAGTATCAGCGACTCGCATCGTCGGATACCACACTCATTGGAAGTACAACACCTACACACGATGCGTGTGATTAGAAACGATCGCCGTCTGCAAGCTTAATTTCAAGGCTTTTTGTGTTATAATATAGTGATGGGCAATCAGCGTTCAGCTTCTTTTTTCTTCCGCATCAGACGAGAGTGCTGCTCCCGATTGAAAGCGTTGTCTAACAAGTCAAGTGAATTGCCAAATCGAATAGCGGCTCCGCTACTCCCAAACCAATTCTATTCAAAAAAACCGCCAAACCAACATCGCTGAACGATGACGAAGCGCGCGGCGTTTCGGATCGTTCTATTTCTCTTTATGGAGGCATTACCATGTGCAGTGCGCAATCACTATTCGGGTCGTTGTGTAAGTCATCGAGGCATCAACAGCGCGTCCGCGAACACAAACGCCAGCAGCCGTATGGACCCGGTCGGCAATTTCGCAAGGAACGCTACATCGATTCGTATTTGCGACGGAAGCGCGATTCGCGCTGAGTTGTTGCCTGAATCGCTCGATTGCTCAAGTTAGGTGCCACCAGTCTTGGGTGGCACCAAACCACCCTCTTGAAAGGAGTCCTGTCATGAATTCGCACCGTTACAAACAACCAAAGTCCCAAACTGGTCCGTCGCCCCCCAATGATCCATTTGAAGAGTGGCTGGCCATCGTGCGATCACTGGTCGTCAAGCCTATGTGGGAATTGCTCCGAATGTCTTGGCGGTTTATTGCGTCCAACCGTCAGCAGAACAACCGTGAACGGTCATCCTCGCAACGATGCAGCCAATCTCACCGGCGGCGTTCCTCGCGCCCCTGAACTCTGGTGACAAATTCATGATGGTTGCTGGAGGCTTGTTCAGCCTGCTGATCACGTACAGGGTGGCACCGGTCACCTCGATTCTGTTGATTATAATCCTGCTGGCCCTTGTCGGCACCGGCGACGGCGACTCGAATCAGTAGTTCGCCCCTTCCTTCGCACTTCTCAAGTTTGACCCAATCCCAACCCCAAACGCAAACGTAGAACTCAACCAACGCGGGCGCCCAAGGTGCGCGCAAACCATGAAAGGAAATAACCATGATCCTGACTTCCGACGACATCATTCCCAAGGAACACCATCTGCTGTTCTGTTCCGATTCAAAACTCGCCGACGAAGTTGCAGATCGCCACGGGGTGCGGCGCAAAATGCAGCCACATGACTCAACGGTGATCAATCGCCGCAGTGCCGAACGTTTGTAGCGACCCAACCAACACACCCCGTAGTGCACATCAATCCAGAATCTCAATCCGAAAACAGCACTCTTTGAAAGGACCATTGACATGCGCGTTCTGTTCATCAACAACGACGGGGCCGGATTCGCCGACCACATCGAGATCGAACCCAACATGCCGGTCGCCAAATTCTTTGCCCAGAAACTGCCGCACGGTCGGCCAGAAGATTATCTGATTCGCGTCAATCGCCAGCCGGTGTCTCGCGATCAGATTCTACGGGAAGGTGACCGTGTGACGATCACGCCTACGAAAATCGAAGGTGCGATCGTCTCGTAGATCAAATGCCCACGTTCTTTGAAAGATCAATACTTCATGCCGGTGGCGCGCTTGTCGCGCCACCGGCCTCTTTTTTGGGGGACACTTGCATATGTCCACGCATAGAAACACGCGGATTCCGCGTATAGTTGCCCGCGTCTGCGAGAATCTTCAGCGCCGATCACGTTTCTTCGGGAGGCCCGATTCGTTGCCTCAATTACTCGAACTGATACCGGAAATCCAGTGCGCAGCAGCACGCTACAGGATGTCCCAGAACAGGGGCTGGTCAGCCGCCCAAGAGCATTCCCGTCGTGAAGTTCTGCAAAGTGCAACACGATTTGAACAGGCCGCTTCGCGATTGGTCGTCGATCTGCGAACTCAACCTCTAAAAGTCCCATCCTGTCGAGATGTTTACGACGACATTCTGGAGATCAATGCGGAATTCGGAAACGTCCGCTTCGACCGGGACGCCAATGCTCTCTGTGTCCAAACCGAACCCATTACACTCGACCACATTGAACTTGGTCGCTTTGAGATGCAGCTTCATCTCGGCGCGATCGCCGCCAATGATGAATCGACGTGGCTTCGTGTCGTGGCGCTCGATCCAAACCCGTGTGCGGTCGACGAGCAAATCGTACATCCGCACGTCAACGATGAACGCGTGTGCCTCGGCGACGCAACGGGACCACTTCAAACTGCTGCAAAGCAAGGTCGATTCACCGATGTTTTTCAGATCGCGGCCGCAGTCCTTCGCACCTACAACGACGGATCGCCATATTGTGCCCTCGACGTCTGGCATGGCCGCACCTGCGAAGACTGCGGCGTTGTGTCCCACGATGACAGTTCTTACTTCTGTGAGCACTGTGAACAACACTTCTGTGACGAGTGCTATAGCGGCTGCGTCGTTTGCAATGAGTCGTCATGTGCCAGTTGCTTGGCAAGTTGCGAGATGTGCGACGAACGCGTGTGCTGCAGTTGTCTGCAATCCTGCAGTCACTGCGGTGAATTGGCATGCGCGTCGTGTTTGGAAGAAGAGCTTTGCCCGTCATGTTTGGAGGAAGTCAACGAAGAGGAGATCGAAGACGATGAAGAAGAAAGCCAAGACAATTCAATCGACCAACAAATTGGCACTCAGCGAGAACGAATCCACGTCCCAAGCCCACACGGCGCGCCAGTGGCGACGGACACCCTTTCTTCAGGCGTTCGAAACGCCAGCGTTGCGGTTTAGTCCAGTTGCTTGGGCCAAACTCGAGTTCCAATGTCATTCCGGTGACAGCGAAATCGGCGGGTTTGGAATCAGTTCCAGGGACGACCTGTTGCTTGTCGAAGACTTCGTTACCGTCAAACAAAGAACCACTGCCGTCAGCGTGAAGTTCGACGATGCTGCGGTCGCCGAATTCTTTGAAGATCAGGTCGATGCCGGTCGAACGCCCGAGCAATTCGCGAGAATCTGGCTGCACACCCATCCTGGTGATTGCCCAAACCCAAGTGCAACCGACGAAGAAACCTTTGCCCGCGTCTTTGGAAATTGCGACTGGGCGATCATGTGCATTCTTGCTCACGGTGGACAAACGTATTGTCGGCTGCGCTTCAATAGCGGACCCGGCGGCAGCATGGACATTCCAGTCGCTGTCGACTTCTCGACGCCGTTTACGGCCAGCGACCACATCGCGTGGCAAAGAGAATATGAGCAGAGCGTTTACATCGAGCCGCTTGTGACTCGCAATCGATTGCTTACCGGATCTGACGACTGGGAATTGACTGAAGATCCGTTTGCCCACGAAGTCGATGCGCTCCTCGAAGACGACATGTATGAATTTGAAATCGAAAGTTGGGAGGACGACCAATGCAGAATCTAGAGAACCGCGATACTCGTCAACGTGATATCATCCCGCCTGAAAAACTAGCTCAATGTCGCGCCACCGTCATCGGCGTCGGCTCGATTGGTCGACAAGTTGCGTTGCAATTAGCCGCCATCGGAACACCTTCGCTCCAGCTAATCGATCCGGACATCGTCGCAGTCGAAAACCTAGCATGCCAGGCGTATTTTGAAGATGATCTTGAAAGCCCCAAAGTGCATGCGACAGCGAACGTGTGTCACCAGGTCAATTCGAAGCTTGATATCCAATGCGAGCAGAACAGATTTCGACGAAGCGGCGCTGTTGGGAATATCGTATTCTGTTGCGTGGATGCGATCACTACCCGGCGGATCATCTGGGAAAGCGTTGGCAAGTGCGCCGATTTCTTTGTTGATGGGCGGATGAGCGCCGAAGTGCTTCGCGTTATCACCGCCTACGATGCCGCAAGCCGGGCCCATTACCCCACGACGCTATTCGCATCCGAACACGCCCACCGCGGTGCCTGCACTGCCAAGAGCACCGTCTTCTGTGCCAACATCGTCGCTGGCCTGATGCTCAGCGCGTTCGTCAAACATCTCCGAAATCTGGCTGCGGATCCTGACGTTGTTCTTAATTTGCTGACCAACGAGCTGTCGGCCATCTCCAACTGAAACATCCAAACAAATCAAACGCCTGGGTGTAATCGAATCGTGATGATTTCGTTATCGGGAGTTTCCGAGGGCGCGAATTCGAGAACTACCCAGGCTGATCAGTTAACTTGAAAGGAACGCCGTGCAGACAAAATGCCACACGAAACCGTCCGAAACTCAACTTGGGCAATCAGAACCATCGCAATCCAAAACCGCGCATGCAAAGGGCATCGTAAACGCACAGATTCGGCTGCTACAACTTATTGCCAAACGAATTGCGGAAAAATGGTCCGCCGACCAGCAAATGAATGCTAAATCGAAAAAGGAATAGGATCCGTCACCCGTGACGACTCATTGCCGCCGGGTTCATCATCTCCCCTGGGTCGTGCACGTCTCCTGAAGGCGGACGCGTGTGGTTGAATGGTAAAATTTGGGACGGTAGCCGGTGGCTGGTAGAATAGAAGGACAACGGTTTCTTCATTGGCCGCTTGCTTGGGAGGTATCAATGTTTTCGAAAGATCAAATTGATGAACTCTTCGACCTGAAAGTTCCCTCAGGATACCGAAAGCACAAACTCGTCGACGGGCAGGTGTACTACACGTTTCCACTCGACCTCTTGTGCGAGTTGGTCAAACACTGCACCGCCGCAGCATTCGACGCAAGCTTGCTGTCAATGGAGCAAGATTTGGCGAGCGAGCTTAAGCACAATCCCCGCTTCGTCGGTTACGACGCGGCCGGAGACGTACTGTCGCACGAGTATCTGTCCAAAGAAAGCCTTCCGCTGCCAAATCCAAATAATGAGCTATTGAAGCGCCATGGAAAAACACGCGCGGGTTACAATCAATTCCTGGACGAGGCTGAAGCACTTCTTGCGCCCGGACGAAACGCGCTAAGAGGCTATACTGGGTGGCTGATCACGAATCCAAGATATCTGGCTGAACGTGACCGTTTGTTAAACAAATGGAAACGCCAAATTGCTGTCGACGGAATTCCACGACACGGAACGGCGTGGCTCCGAAATGCCGACAAAAGCAGTTCAGTACGACAAATCCAGAAGGGCCGGCGTTTAGAATGCTTGAATGATTTCACAGGCTTTTATCGACGCTGGCGTCTCCAACACCTGATTACTAACGATTTGCCGGTGCCACTATCGTCTAAGGTGACTGACCATGGCGTACTGGAGGGCAGCGCACTTATGGACGGTGGTGGCGTATCCATGTGGCAGCCGGATACCCTGCCGATTAGTCCCGGGGACCAACTCAACGTGATGCTTAACGACATGCGTATCAATGGCAACAACGAACACCTTGACGAGTGGATCAACGACTGCAGCAAGACGGGGAGCAACAATCACACGATCAAGCGGTACTGCGCGGTGCTTACGGTTCGCTTCTACTGGAATCTACTTCAAGCACGCCACCCGGACGTGTTCAATCGCAGAAAAGGAAAAGTTATCGCAGCATTTGGTGATTACCTGGGCCTTGGCCCGCGTCCCGTCCAGAGCGTCATCCAATTGATCAACCAAAGGACAAAGATGTGATTATCCAGCGAATCAAATTGAGCCGTTTTGCGCAACTTCCTCGCTAAGAAAAATCGTATTCACCCCAAGGCAACGCATAGAGAATTCCACGGAAGCGACAGTGAGACACGATCAGGGCCCGCGATGAAGGCGGGGCGTGATCGAATTCTTGGGATCGATCCGTGGAAAGAGAATCAATCACCAATAGGGCTGATAAGCAGCTCGACGGAACTGAATCCGGCGGGAGCCGGATTGGTGAGCAGTCGGCTCCAATTAAGCCAGAATTCGTTTCAATCATCGAGTTCTGCGCCATTACGGGGCTGTCCGGAAGCACCGTCCGGCGTCGCATTCGCGACGGACACATCCCCATTTTTCAACCCGGCGGCCACCGCTGTCGGATTCTGATCCCGATTTCCGCAATTCAGAACGTCACGCACGAACCAAATTCAGGCGAAGTTTGTTGCGCACCAAGTGCACCTCGTCCGGCAGGGCCTCAACTGCCCGGACCGTCACCCGCGTGGCGGAGTGGCATCGCCAACGCAGTGACAAGAGCCAACGGAGAAAAAAGATGACTCGAAAATTCGCGAATCGAACGATTCGCTACAAACACTTCCAGTGGATATTGCGCCGCCGCGGCGATGTGTTTGTCGCCGATGGTCGAACGAACAAGCCGTCCCTTGGTCGACATTCGTTGGGTACGAAGGACCGGGATGAAGCCCTGCGGCTCCTCTTTGAACTGGACCAGATCAAGGCTGTCGAATTGGGCCTTGCGGGCCATGAAATCCTCGACCGCGCCAAACATGACTCGGTCGAATTGGACGAAGGTTGGGAACTGTATCTTGAGTACCTGCGACGCCCCGAAATTGCGGGCGGAGTGTGCGAGACGTCGGTCAAGCGCTACACCGGGATTTTCAAGAAGTTCATCCGCTTTGCTCGAAGCCAGGGTGTCTCACGATGGGACGAAGTCAACACCCGACTCATTGAAAAATACCTTCGCCATTTAGGGAATAAGAAATACGCCGACCGCTCGCTCTACTGCGAGGGGACGGTCCTCAAGCAAATCATGAGGTGGTTGGTTGAGGAAGAGATCTTGCCAACCACGAGTATCGTCAAACTCAAGCTCAAGAAAGTCCATGGGACAAATACTTACTGTTGGACGCAACAACAAGTGACGGTCATGATCGAGTACTGCCGCCAAACTCCAAGCCTGAATTGGCAGGCAGACATCATCGTCGGGCTAGCGCATACCGGACTTCGAATAGGTGAGTTGGCCAACTTGCGATGGTCAGATGTGGATTTTGAACATGGCCTTATCAAGGTCACCAATGACCATGATGCTCGATCATCCGCGCGACTAGAGCGCCGAACCAAGAATCGTCGCGACCGGTGCATTCCAATCCATGACGACCTGCGATCGGTTCTGGGCAGTATCGCCCAGTCGAAAGATGGATTTGTCTT